>NZ_JBHFAB010000018.1:59880-162077 GCF_042510955.1 Streptacidiphilus cavernicola | reverse complement strand
CCGCCGGGCAGTAGCACGCCGCCGCCGAAGGAGTCCACCACGTCGTCCCGGTAGACGGCCACCCGCGCCGCAGGCAAACCAAAAGTGCAACTAGTTGCATAAAAGAACCCAGCGCCCTACCGTTGCCGTCATGACCGCATACCCGCACCTGCTGACCCCCCTCGACCTCGGTTTCACCACCCTCCCGAACCGGGTCCTGATGGGCTCCATGCACGTGGGTCTGGAAGAAGCAGAGAACGGCTTCGAACGCATGGCGGCCTTCTACGCCGCCCGCGCCCGCGGCGGCGTAGGCCTCATGGTCACCGGCGGCATCGCCCCCAACGCCGAGGGCCGCCCCTCCCCGCACGGCGCCAAGCTCAGCACCGCCGCGGAAGCGGACCAGCACCGCACCGTGACCTCCGCCGTGCACGCCGCAGGCAGCCGCATCGCCCTGCAGATCCTCCACTTCGGCCGCTACGCCGCCCACCCCGACCTGGTCGCGCCCTCCGCGCTCCAAGCCCCGATCAGCCGCTTCACCCCCCGCGCGCTCACCGCCGCCGACGTCGAACGCACCATCGACGACTTCGTCCACACCGCGGCCCTGGCCCAGCAGGCGGGCTACGACGGCGTGGAGATCATGGGCTCCGAGGGCTACCTGATCAACGAGTTCATCGCCGCTGAGACCAACCACCGCACCGACGCCTGGGGCGGCGACTTCCGCAACCGGATCCGCTTCCCGCTGGAGATCGTGCGCCGGGTCCGCGCCCGGGTCGGAACGGACTTCATCCTCATCTACCGGCTGTCGATGCTCGACCTGGTCCCCGGCGGCTCCAGCCTCGACGAGGTGGTCACCCTCGCCAAGGAGATCGAGGCGGCCGGCGCGACCATCATCAACACCGGCATCGGCTGGCACGAGGCCCGTATCCCCACCATCGCCACCTCCGTCCCGCGCGGCGCGTACACCTGGGTCACCCGCAGGCTGATGGGCTCGGTCGACATCCCGCTGGTGACCAGCAACCGGATCAACACCCCTGCCCTGGCCGAGCAACTCCTCGCCGACGGGGCTGCCGACATGGTCTCCCTGGCGCGGCCCCTCCTCGCCGACCCTGACTTCGTCGCCAAAGCGACAAAGAACCAAGCCGACACGATCAACACCTGCATCGGCTGCAACCAGGCCTGCCTGGACCACACCTTCAGCGGCCGGATCACCTCCTGCCTGGTCAACCCCCGCGCCTGCCACGAGACCGAACTCCTGCTGACCCCGACCCGCCGCCGCAGGCACATCGCCGTGGTCGGCGCCGGTCCGGCCGGTCTGGCCTGCGCCGTCTCCGCCGCCGAACGCGGCCACACGGTCACCCTCTTCGACGCCGCCGCCGACATCGGCGGCCAGCTGAACGTGGCCCGCAACGTCCCCGGCAAGCAGGAGTTCGACGAGACGATCCGCTACTACCGAAGCCAACTGACCCGGCATCAGATCACCCTCCGGCTCGGCGCCGAAGTCGACGCGGCGACCCTCACCGCCCCCGGGGCCGACTTCGACGCCGTGGTCCTGGCCACCGGCGTCACCCCGCGCACCCCGGACATCCCCGGCGTGGACCACCCCAGCGTCCTGGGCTACCTGGACGTGCTCCGCGACGCCGCCCCGGTCGGCCTACGGGTGGCGATCCTCGGCGCGGGCGGCATCGGCTTCGACGTCGCCGCCTACCTCACCACCCCCGCCGAAGAGGACTTCCTCGCCCACTGGGGCGTCGACACCGACTACGCCGCCCGCGGCGGCCTGCGCGAGCCCCGTCGCACCCGCGCCCCCCGCACCGTCCACCTGCTCCAGCGCCGTACCGGCAAGGTCGGCGCGGGCCTCGGCCGGACCACCGGCTGGATCCACCGCACCGAGCTGAAGCACCGCGGCGTCCGCACGCTCTCCGGGGTGCGCTACGACCGCATCGACGACGCCGGTCTCCACCTCACCGTGGACGGCGAGAGCCGCACCCTCGCCGTGGACACCGTCGTCCTCTGCACCGGCCAGGAACCGCGCCGGGACCTCCATGCCGCGCTGCTCGCCGCGGGCCGCGAGACGCACCTGATCGGCGGAGCCGACCTCGCCGCCGAACTGGACGCCAAGCGGGCCATCCTCCAGGGCACCGAGCTGGCCGCGACGCTCTGAGCACACCGCTCTGAGCACACCGCTCTGACGCTCACACCGCTCTGACAGACTGAGCCCCGCACCCCCGCACGCATTCCCCGAGAGGCCGACCCCGTCGATGTCGCTGCCGCACGCGATCCTCACCGCCCTGCTGGAGAAGCCGTCCTCAGGCCTGGAGCTGACCCGTCGGTTCGACAAGTCGATCGGCTTCTTCTGGTCCGCCACCCACCAGCAGATCTACCGCGAACTCGGCCGACTGGAGGACGGCGGCCTGATCGAGGCGCTCCCGCAGCCGCCGTCGCGCGGGCAGCGCAAGGAGTACCGCGTCCTCCCGGACGGCCGCGCGGAACTGTCCCGCTGGGTGGGGGAGGGGCAGGACCCCAAACCGATCAGGGACCCGCTACTGCTGCGGCTCCGCGCCGCGGCCGTGGTCGGCACCGACGGCCTGGACGCGGAACTGCGCCGGCATCTGACCGTCCATCAGCAGCAGCTCGACGAGTACACCGCGATCGAGGCACGGGACTTCCCGGCCGAGACGTCCGCGCAGGAGAACCGACTGCACCACACGGTCCTCCGGGCCGGTATCGCTCTAGAGACCTTCTGGGTCGACTGGCTGTCCGAGGCCCTCGCCGCCCTCACGCCGCCCGCCTCCTAGGATGCTCAACAGAGATCACCCGCAGGGTCACCTCGCAGAGATCACCCCGCAGACCCAGGAGGCACCCCCGATGCAGCAGCGCCCCGTCACCGTGGTCACCGGCGGCAGCCGCGGCATCGGCGCAGCGATCTGCCTGCGCCTGGCCGCTGACGGCCACGACCTCGCCATCGGCTACCGCACCGACGCCGCCGCGGCCGAGGCGGTCGCCAAGGCGGCCCGCGCCGCCGGAGCGGCCTGCGTCACCGTCGCGGTGGACACCGCCGACGCCGACTCGGTGGACCAGCTGTTCCGCACCGCCGCAGCCGCGCTCGGCCCGGTCACCGGCCTGGTCAACAACGCCGGGGTACGCGGCCCGGTCGGCCGCCTCGCCGACGCCGACCCGGAGGGGATGCGCCGCGCGCTGGAGGTCAACTTCCTCGGCTACCTCCTCTGCGCCCGCCGCGCCGTCCAGGACATGCTGCACAACGCCGCACCGCGCGGCGCCATCGTGAACATCTCCTCGGCCGCCGCCACCATCGGCGGCGCCGGGGAGTACGTCCACTACGCCGCCGCGAAGGCCGCCGTGGACGGGATGACGGTCGGCCTGTCCCGGGAACTCGCAGCGGACGGCATCCGGGTCAACTGCGTCGCGCCGGGCATCATCTGGACCGAGTTCCACGAGGACCCGCAGCGCCCGGCGAAGCGCGCCCCGATGATCCCGCTGGGCCGCGCCGGTCAGCCCGAAGAGATCGCCGGGGCAGTCTCCTGGCTGCTCTCCGCCGACGCCTCCTACGCCACCGGCACCGTCATGCGCGTGGCCGGCGGAATCTAGGACCGGCCCGGCGGACGGTGCTCAGGCTGCCAGCGCGGCACGGAAGAACTCGCGGAGTTCCTCGTCCGTGACGGCGTCCGTGTCCGCGGCCGTGCCCGGGTCTGTGTTCGGGCCCGCGTCTCCGGAGCGGAGCTGGATCGTTGCCTTTCCGCTGAGCAGCTCTGGATGGCGGGAGGTGAATCCGGCGTCCCGGTCGCCGCCCCAGCCGTAGATCGAAACGCCGTGCTTCCACACGCCGACGTGCAGCTTTCGCTTGCCGACCCGGTAGGTCGGCATCCCGTACGACAGGACGGGGCGCGCCTCCGGGTGCAGTTCCAGGATCAACCGGTTCACGCGGTCGAACAGCGGACGGTGTTCGGCAGCGATCCCGTCGATGTACGTCTGCGCATCGGCTTCAGTGTCCATGGACCCATTCTGGCAGCGACCGCGATTCCCGGCGCAGCGGCGAAAAAGGGTTTGCCGTCCGCCGACTCGTTCGGATAGGAAGCATGCATGCTAAAGGGCGGCAAGGTCGGGCTCAGGGCCCGATACGAGGAAGACATCCCGATCCTGCGAACCGAGCTGTACGACGACGTGGTGAACTCCTCGCGGTCCGAAGGGCAGCCCTGGCGGCCGATCCCGCCTAGCGCGAGGGACTCGCGGCTCACGGCGGACGACGACGACCGGTCGCGCGTCCCGTTCTCCGTGGTGGAGCTGGACGGCGGCACGCTGATCGGCACGGCGACGCTGTGGGGCATCGACACCCACAACCGGTACGCGCACCTCGGTCTCGGCCTGCTGCCGTCCGCCCGGGGCAAGGGCTACGGCACCGACGTGGTCGCGGTGCTCTGCTACTACGGCTTCGTCGTGCGCAGCCTGCACCGGCTGCAGATCGAGACCCTGGCGGACAACGCCGCGATGCTGGGCTCCGCCGAGCGCAACGGCTTCGTCCGCGAGGGCGTGCTGCGCTCCTCGGCCTGGGTGATGGGCGAGTTCCTGGACGAGGTGCTGCTCGGGCTGCTCGCCCGGGACTGGAAGCCGGGCCCGGCGGTCCGGCCGACGGCGCTCTAGCCTGCGGCGCTCCAAGCCACGGTCCGGCTCGCAGGGGTCCAGCCTGCGGGGCTCCAAGCCGCGGTCCGCGCCAGGGCGGTGCGGTGGACTGCGGGCGCGATGGAGATGACCGGGTGCTGAGCGGGGTCGATCCACTTCATGACCCTGGTCATCACCGCCGCGGGCAGCGCCACGCAGCCCGCGGTGGGACCGGCCTGCGGGCCGAGGTCGTGCAGGAAGATGCCCGCGCCGCGACCGTGCACCGCCGGGTTCATGTTGAAGTTGACGACCAGTGCGTTGTGGTACTGGGTCGGGTAGTTGATGAGGTGCTCGCTGCCGTTGGCGCCGGACTCGGTCAGGTGGAAGCCGCCCAGCGTGGAGCTGCGCATCTGGTTGTAGTAGGCGGAGGTGGGGTCCTCCACCCACCAGTCGGTTGAAGTGACCTTGTGGTACGGCATCTTGGTGCCCGGGTTGGCGCCGACGCCGAAGCCCTGGGTGAGGGTGAAGACCCCGGACGGCGTAGTGCCGGTGTTCTGGACCCGGGCCGCGCCGTCGGTGATCCCATGGGCGCCGATCCGCGCCGCGGTGGTGCTGAACTCGCTGACCCAGCGGGCGCCGACCAACTGCCAGGCGGTGACCACCGCGTCGCTCCCGGTGGCCTGCACGGTGATGAGCTGTCGGGAGGCGGCGAACGCGGCGGGCAGCGTCGGCGGCGACGCGACGGGCGTGCTTCCGGCCGTGCCGAGTACCGGAGGGCGCGCCCCGACCGGGACCGCCGCCTGCGCCTGCGCGGTCCCCGCGCCGAGCAGACCGGCGACGGTGAGGGCCCCGAGCGCGGCGGCCCCGGCCGGGGAAGCGACGGCGCGGGCGGTCCAGGCGGGACGCGAGCACGCGTGGCGTCCCGGAGCGTGGCGGGTCATCAGGTCCGGCCGTCCTTCCGCGAAGCAGTCGGCGGTGCTGGTGCGACAAGCAAGTCGTACGACACGTTAGTGCCGCCGGAGTGGACCCGCGCGGCGAATGCGCACCGGCGAATGCGCACCGGGGAGTGCGCACCGCGAATGCGCAGAGCCGCCACCTGCCCGTCCCTGGACTCCGCGCGGACGGCTGCGTACCGTGACGGAACGTCCGACCCCGCCCAGCCCAGGAGCCCCCGTTGACCGACGCGCAGCCGGCCCGGCCCGTCCCCGCAGGTCCGCTCGCCGGGGTCAGGGTCGCCGAACTCGGCGGCATCGGGCCCGTCCCGTTCTGCGGCATGCTGCTCGGGGACCTCGGCGCCACCGTCGTCCGCGTGGACCACCCCGCCACGGCCGGACGCCCCAGCCCGTTCCCGGTGCTGCACCGCAACCGCCGCTCCATCGCGGTGGACCTCAAGCAGCCGCAGGGCGCGGACCTGGTGCTGCGCCTGGTCGAGGACTGCGACGCGGTGATCGAGGGCTTCCGCCCCGGCGCGGTCGAACGCCTGGGCCTCGGCCCCGACGCCTGCCTGGCCCGCAACCCACGCCTGGTGTACGGCAGGATGACCGGCTGGGGCCAGGACGGCCCGCTCGCGGCCGAGCCGGGGCACGACATCAACTACATCGCCCTGGCCGGCGCCCTGCACACGATCGGCCCGGCCGACGGCGACCCGGTGCCGCCGCTGAACCTGGTGGGCGACTTCGGCGGCGGCGGGATGCTGCTGGCCCTCGGCGTGCTCGGCGGTGTGCTCAGCGCCCGCGCCACCGGACGCGGCCAGGTCGTCGACGCCGCGATGACCGACGGCACCGCGCTGCAACTGGCGATGACCTACGGCTTCCTGGCCCAGGGCCGCTGGGAGGACCGACGCGGCGTCAACATGCTGGACGGCAGCGCTCCGTACTACGGGGTGTACCGCTGCGCGGACGGGCGGCATGTCGCGGTCGGGGCGATCGAACCCCCCTTCTACGTCGCGCTGCTGCGGGTGCTCGGGCTCACCGACGATCCGCTGTTCGCCCGGCAGCAGGACCGGGCGGCGTGGCCGGCCATGCGGGCCCGGCTGGAGCGGATCTTCGCGGACCGTCCCCGGGACGAGTGGGCGGGGCTGTTCGAGGGGCAGGGCGCCTGCGTGACCCCGGTCCTGTCCCTGACCGAGGCGGCGGAACACCCGCACAACGCTGCGCGCGGCACCTACCGCCCGCTGCCGCCCGGCGGCGGGTCCGAGTCGGCGTCGGCGTCCACCGCCGGGTCTGCGTCCACCGCCGGGCCCGCGCCTGCCCCCGCGCCGCGGTTCAGCGGCACGCCGTCCGCGGAGCCGTCCGCGGCGGTGCCGGTGGGTGCGGACACCGACCAGGTTCTGACCGGCCTGGGCGTCGCCCCGGCGGAGATCGCCGCGCTGCGCACCAAGGGCGTCCTGGGCTGACGCCCTGCGGGCCCCACCGTCCGCCGCTCGCCCGCCCCGGCCGACCACGCCCGTCAAGCGATCCGACCGACCGTCAGGCGATCCGACCGACCGTCGGGCGATCCGACCGACCGTCAGGTCATCCCGCGGCGGCTGCCGCGACCGTCTGGTTGTAGAGCGTCTGCACGGTCGTGCCGAACAGTGCCGCGTACGAGACGTCCTCGGTGTCGCCGCCGGTCTGGTAGCCGCCGATGACCCCGATCAGCGAGCCGGTCCCGGTCGCCGGGTCGTAGTTCTCGACCCACCCGCTGCCGCTGGTGCCGTTCGCGTAGCCGGTGCAGTAGACGGTGAGCTGGGTGGCGCTGAACGTCTGGCTGGTGCCGGTGCAGCTGATCGGCTCGTCCGTGGACGTCGGGTAGCCGGTGATCTGGACGGTGGTGTTCCCGCTCGCGGCCGTGTCCAGGCTGTAGCCGCCGACCACGGACTCCAGCGACTGCCCGTTCAGCGGCTCGACCAGGGCGAACGCCACGTCGCTGTCCGGATCCTGGTCGGACGTCCAGGCGCTGTCCTCCAGCACCTGGGAGATCTGCCAGACGCCGTAGGGCGCGGTGCCGTCCCGGTAGTCGGGGACGAAGACGTGGCCGCTCGCGCCGCTGCTCAGGCAGTGCGCGGCGGTGACGATGACGTCCCCGGCGGGGCTGTCCACGACGCTGGCGGTGCAGTGGTGGCCGTCGCTGATGGCGCCCGCGAAAAGCGCGCCGACCTGGCTCGGCTGCTGGGCCGCGGTGAGGGTGATCGACTGCCCGGTGCCGGTGATCGGGGGAGCGTCGGCCTGGGGCGCGAGGGTCGCCGTCGCGGACGACATCGCCGGAGACAGCGACGTCGTCTGCTGCGGCGCCGCGCTCCCCGCGGCGGCGGTCCCGGCCGGAGCGGTCGCCGCGGGGGTGGCAGGCGCCGCGGTCGCGCCGGCCGCGTCGCTCGCCGCCCCGGCCTGACCGCTCGCGTTGACGAACACGCCGCCACCGAGCAGCACCCCGAGCACCAGTCCCAGCGCCGCCCGCCGCTTGGTCCGCCCCGGGCGTGCTGCGCGTGCCGCGGACACTGTGCGCTCCGCGGGCTCCGCGGGCGCTGACTCCTCGTCCGGCATCGGTGGCTCCCAGGGGTCGGTGACGGGGACCCTCCTGATCATTGACGCTGCCGCTGAGAGCGTCGTAGGAGCAGCCTGAGAGGTTGATGAGGCATTCGGCCGACTTCGCCCCCTGGACAGTTAGCTCTCCTTAAGAGCTAAAATAGGGGAGTGGCCGAACAACGGGAAGAGGACATCACCGAACTCGCCGAACTCCTGGTCGGCATCCATCGGTTGATCCGGCGCAGGCTGCGCCAGGACCTGACCGGACCGCGCCTGCGCGGTGCCCAGGTGGAGCTGCTGCGCCTGGTCCGGGGACACCCGGGGATCGGGGTCGCCGCCGCCGCGAGGGAGCTGCATCTCGCCGGGAACTCGGTGTCCACCCTGGTCAACCAGCTGGTCGCGGACGGGCTGCTGGTCCGCGAACCCGATCCGCAGGACCGCAGGGCGGTCCGGCTCACGGTCAGCGGCGCAGCCGCCGAGCGGATGGCCGGATGGGACGCCAAGCGCGGGGACCTGGTCAACCGCCGGATCGCCGCGCTGTCCGAACAGGACCGGGCCGCGCTGTCCGCCGCACTGCCGGCGCTGCGCGGCCTCGCCGAGGGACTGCACAAGGAAGTCACGGAGGGGACATGACGCTACCGCTGCCCGACGAGATGACCGAGCCGCCGCAACGAGCGCGGGCCGAGGAGCCGGAACCGGCCGACGAAGCCGACAGGGCAGACGAAGCCGGCGAGGCCGAGGAGTCGGCCGGGACCGGCGAACCGCCCGCCGTCCGCTGCACCGGCCTGCGCTACTCCTTCGGCGCCACCAAGGCCGTCGACGACCTCGACCTCGCGGTCCGGGCCGGGGAGGTGTTCGGGCTGCTCGGGCCCAACGGCGCCGGGAAGACCACCGCGATCCGCGCCGTGACCACGCTGCTCCCGGTCCCGGCCGGGATGATCCGGGTGTTCGGCCACGACGCCGCCAAGGAGAAGATGGCGGTCCGCCGCCTCCTCGGCTACGTCCCGCAGGCGCTGTCCGCGGACAGCGGGCTGACCGGGCGCGAGAACGTCTCGCTGTTCGCCCGGGTCTTCGACGTCTCCCGCCGCGAGCGCGCCGCCCGGGTCGCCGAGGCACTGGAGGCGGTCGCCCTCACCGACGCCGCCGACCGGATGGCCGCGACCTACTCCGGCGGCATGGTCCGCCGCCTGGAACTGGCGCAGGCGCTGGTCAGCGCCCCGCGCCTGCTGATCCTGGACGAGCCGACGATCGGCCTGGACCCGATCGCCCGGACCAGCGTCTGGGACCGGATCAACGAGATCAAGCGGGCGACCGGGATGACCGTCCTGGTCACCACCCACTACATGGACGAGGCCGAGCAGCACTGCGACCGGGTCGCCCTGATGCACCGGGGACGGATCCGCGCCCTCGGCACTCCCGAGCGCCTCAAGGCGGACCTGGCCGACGTGCTGGAGTCGCCGACGCTGGAGGACGTGTTCCGCCACCACGCGGGCAGCGGCCTCACCGGCAGCCCGTCCGACAACGCCGACGGAGAGGACTTCCGCGATGTCCGCCGCACCCGCCGCACCGCATCCCGTGTCGGCTGACGCCGCCGTCGGCGCGACCCCCGTCACCGCCGCTCCGGGCGGCGGCTCGCTGTCGCTGCTGCTGGCGCCGCCGCGGGCCCGTACCGGGTGGCGGATCGTCCCGGCCCGGGTCGGCGCGATGTGTATCGTCGAGCTGCAGAAGCTGCGGCACGACCGCACCGAGCTGTACACCCGCGCGGTGCAGCCCGCGCTCTGGCTGCTGATCTTCGGTGAGACCTTCAACCGGATCCACGCCATCCCCACCGGGAGCGTCCCCTATCTGGACTTCCTCGCGCCGGGCATCATCGCCCAGTCGGCGATGTTCATCGCGATCTTCTACGGCATCATGATCATCTGGGAGCGGGACTCCGGCGTCCTGACCAAACTGCTGGTCACGCCGACCCCCAGAGCCGCGCTGGTGACCGGCAAGGCCTTCGCCGCCGGGGTGAAGGCGGTGATCCAGGCGCTGGTGGTGGTGGTCTTCGCGGCGATCCTCGGGGTCGGCATGACCTGGAACCCGCTGAAGCTGCTCGGCGTGGCCGCGATCGTCATCCTGGGCGGGGCGTTCTTCTCCTGCCTGTCCATGACCATCGCCGGGATCGTGCTCACCAGGGACCGGCTGATGGGCATCGGCCAGGCCATCACCATGCCGCTGTTCTTCAGCTCCAGCGCGCTCTACCCGGTCAGCATCATGCCCGGCTGGCTGCAGGCGATCAGCAAGGCCAACCCGCTCAGCTATCAGGTCGACGCCCTGCGCGGGCTGCTGCTCGGCACTCCGGCCCACATCGGGACCGACTTCGGGGTGCTGGTGGTCGCCGCGGCCTGCGGCATCGCCGCGGCCTCGGCACTGCTGGGGCGGCTGGCCAAGTAGCCCGGACGGCCAGTAGCCCGGACGGCGCGTCCGACGCGGCGCGCGGGGGTGTCCCGACGTACGGTGGCTCGCAGTAAGCGAACTGACGGGCGATCGAGGACGGGATACCCCAGGCGTGTCGGCGAAGTCGGCGAAGTCCGCCAAGCAGGAGAAGCGCAAGCCGCAGGAGAAGCAGCCCAAGCTGGAAAAGCTGCCGAAGAAGCCGTACGAGCGTGAACTCGTGCGGCTGCAGGCCGAGCTGGTGACCCTTCAGGAGTGGGTGCGCAGCACCGGCGCCCGGGTCGTGGTGGTCTTCGAGGGACGCGACGCGGCCGGCAAGGGCGGGGCGATCAAGCGGGTCACCGAGCACCTCAGCCCGCGCGTGGCCAGGGTCGCCGCGCTGCCCGCGCCGACCGAGCGGCAGCGGACCCAGTGGTACTTCCAGCGCTACGTGGACCATCTGCCCGCCGCTGGGGAGATCGTCCTGTTCGACCGCAGCTGGTACAACCGGGGCGGGGTCGAGCGGGTGATGGGCTTCTGCACCCACGACGAGTACCAGCGCTTCCTGCACCAGTGCCCGATCTTCGAGCGGATGCTGGTGGAGGACGGGATCCACCTGCTGAAGTACTGGTTCTCGGTCAGCGACCACGAGCAGGAGCGGCGCTTCCGGGCCCGCCGGGACGACCCGATGCGCCGCTGGAAGCTCTCGCCGATGGACCTGGAGTCGATCACCCGCTGGGAGGACTACTCCCGGGCCAAGGACGAGATGTTCGTGCACACCGACATCCCCGAGGCGCGCTGGCACGTGGTCGAGAGCGAGGACAAGCGCCGGGCCCGGATCAACATGATCGCGCACCTGCTCAGCGCCGTCCCCTACACCGAGATCCCGACCGAGGAGCTGGACTTCCCCGAGCGCCCGCCCTCGGCCGGCTACCAGCGCACCCCGCGCGAGGAGCAGCTCTACGTCCCCGACCACGCCGAGACGCTGCTGTAGCGGTTCGTCGCCTCAGCGATTTGTCGCTTCAGCGCTTTTCCTCGGTCACCCAGTAGAGCTGCTTGTGGCCGCGTGCCTCGAACTCCTCGGCGGCGGCCATGGCCGAGTCCTGGTCGGCGTAGCGGGCGACGGTGTAGCGGTTGCCGTTGTCGTCCTGACGCATCAGCAGGAAGCGGCGCGCGGCGCTCTCCGGCAGGACTGTCGAGAGGTGGGCGAGGTTGCGGAGGTCTTCCGGGTCCTGGCTGGGGACGCCGGTGAACCAGGCGTCGAGGATCTCGGTCAACAGCGCCGCCGTGGTCAGCCGCAGGCTGAGGGCCAGCACATTGGCGTCGTTCCAGCGCCGCGCGCCGTCCGCGGTGGCGGCGTCGCCGCAGAGCGCGGCCCGCACCCCGGAGACCTTGTTGGCGGCGATGGACGCGCCCGTCCCGGTCCAGCAGCAGACCACGGCCTGGTCCGCCCGCCCCTCCGCCACATCGCGCGCGGCGGCCTCGCTGCAGTAGGCCCAGCCGGAGTCGTCCGGTTGCTGCCCCGGCTCCCGCTGCCGCAGCGCGCCGTGTGCGACCACGGTGTGCCCACGGCCCCGCAGCTCCGCGGCGAGCAGCTGTGCGGCGCCCTGGTCCAGGTCCGAGGAGATCGAGATACGCATGGTCCCAACCTAGACCGGGCGCACCCGGACCGGTGGCCGTTCCGGTGGCCGTTCAACCGGCCGTCGCGGTGAGGCGGCGGAGCGAGGCGTGGCCGGGCGGGCCCCAGCTGGGCTTGCCGCCGGGGCGGCCGTGGTCGCCGGCGTCCCCGATCAGGACGCAGGCGAGGGCCTTCAGCACCGCGCAGCCGCGGGCGCGGCGCAGCGTCGCCTGATCTGCGGCGGGCCGGTAGGCGGCGTGGAAGCGGTCGGCGGCGCCGTCCGGCAGCAGCAGCCAGGCGGCGGCGAGGTCCCAGGCCGGATCGCCCGCGAAGAGGTCGCCGAAGTCGATCACGCCGCAGAAGGTGCCGTCCGCGGTGAGGATGTTGGCCGGATGCAGGTCGCCGTGGAGCCACAGCGCTGGGCCCGCCCAACCCGGCGCGGCGACGGCGTCCTCCCAGACCGCGCGGACGGCGTCCGGGTCGGGGAGCAGCCCCGCCTCGGTGGCCGAGGCGAGCATCCGGGCGAACCCCTCGGCATGGTCGGTCAGCGGGCCGCCGCGGTCGCGACCGGCGGGCGCCCCGGCGGGGGCGGGCCGGTGAAGCGCCGTCAGGAAGCCGGCCAGGCTGTCGGCCGCCGCCGCGGCGCGGGTGGCGGGGGCGCGGTCGGCGGGCTCGCCCGGCACCCAGGTGGTGACGATCCAGGAGCACGGGAACCGCTCGGAGGGCTCCCCGAGCCGCTGCGGGACGGGCACCGGCAGCGGAAGTCGCGGGGCGAGGGCGGGCACCCAGGCGTGCTCCTTGCGCAGCAGCGCGTCCGAGGACCGCGCCGCCCAGGGCAGCCGGACCACGAGGTCCTCGCCGAGCCGCCACAGCTGGTTGTCCCACCCCAGCGCGCCCAGCTCCAGGGGGTGGTCGGCCAGGTCGGGGTGCTGCTCCCGGAGCAGCTCCCGGACCAGCTCCGCGCTGACCTCGACCTCGGTGTGGGTCATGCCGTCCCTTCGGATACGGAGAGGCCCCCGCCCCGCCAAGCGGGGAAGGGGCCTCGGTGGAACAAGCGCAGACCGGGCGCGGGGCCGGGACGGTCAGAGCGCGGCGGTCGTGGTCGCGCCCGCGGCGCTCCCGGCCAGCCACTGGGACCAGCTCAGGTTGAAGGCCGCGTAGCCGTTGTCACCGGCCGCCTTGCCGCGCGGGGAGCCGGTGATGGTGACCGGGTCGCCCTGCTTGACGTAGTTGTAGTACCACTCCGCGTTGGCCAGCGACAGGTGCACGCAGCCGTGCGAGCCGTAGCTGTGGCCCGGGTACGGGTCGCCGGTGGAGTAGTGGATGTAGGTGCCGGAGAAGGTGAGGTGCACGTCCCACGGCAGGGTGAGGTCGTAGTAGTTCGGGTCGCTCTTGTCGCAGGCGATGCCGACGCTGCACGAGGTCATCCGGACCTCTTTCGCCTTGTCGGTGATCGCCATGGTGCCGTCCCAGGACGGGAAGCTCGGGCTGCCGGCGTCGATCGGCATGGTCTTCACCAGCGCGCCGTTGCGGTAGACCTTCATCGAGTGGCCGGGCACGGAGACCGTGGTCTCGGTGTCGGAGCCGATGGTGAAGTCATGGGTGTAGCTGTGGGTGCCGTAGCGGCCGTTGCCGTCGCCCACGTCGGTGAGGTCGGCGACGACCTGGACCTTGGTGCCGGGCTTCCAGTAGTTCTGCGGACGCCAGTCGACCCGCTGGCTGCTGAACCAGTGCCACGCGCCGGTGACCGGCGTCGAGGTGGTGACCTCGAGGTGCTGCTCGATCGCCTTGCGCGCGGAGGTGGCCACGGCCTTGGTGAAGACGATCGAGATGGGCATCGCCACGCCCACGGTGGTCCCGCTGGCCGGGGTGATCGAGTCCAGCTGCAGCGGCGGCCCGGACGGGTGCGTCGGGGTGGGACTGGTGGTCGGGGTGGCGCTCGCGCTGGTGCCGGCGCTCGCCCCCGCACTGCTGCCGGCGGTCGCGCCGGTACTGGCCCCGGCGACCGGGGAGGTCTGCTGCCCCGAGCCGGTGGCCGAGGCCGCGCCGCCGCAGGCGCTCGCTGTTGCCAGGACGGCACCCGCAAGCAGTGCTATCCCGATGCTGTTCTTGATCCGACCCACGCCCCTGCTCCACTCGCGTCACGTCACGCCATCCGAGGTCTGACGTCAGTAGGACCCCGATCCCCGCGTCGGCGGTTGCAGTGAAGCCTATATTTCAAAAATCAAGATTCGGACTCGATCACTCCAGGAGCAGCGAGAACTCAGGAAACTCCTAGAATCGGCCGCCGTCCCGGGGCGCGTCCCAGGCGGCCCCGAGGGCGAGCAGCCGCTCCCGGTACTCGATCACCCCGGTCCATGCCTCGGGCCAGGCCCCCGCCCCCATCCAGGCCCCGGCGAAGGCCCCGGCGAGCGCCGCGACGGAGTCGGAGTCGCCGGACGAGTACGCGCCCCGGCGCACCGCGCCCGCCGGGTCGTCGGGCTGCTGCAGGAAGCAGTACAGGCCGGTGGCGAACGCCTCCTCGGCGATCCAGCCGGCCCCGGTGGCCAGGCAGGGGTCGGCGTCCGGGTCCGGCGCGGCCAGGGCCGCCCCGAGCCGGTCCAGCACCGCCAGGCAGTCGTCCCAGCCCCGGGCGGCGAACGCGGCCCGGTCCCGGTCCTGGGCGTGTTCGGCCAGGTCGCCGAGCCAGTCCTGGCGGTAGACGCCGCGGTTCTGCTCGGCGTACCCGCGCAGCAGCGGCAGCAGTTCGGACGGCTCGGTGCCCTGCGCCAGCAGCAGCACGGCGTGCGCGGTGAGGTCGCTCGCGGCCAGCGCGGTGGGGTGGCCGTGGGTCAGCGCGGACTGGAACTGGGCCGCGCCGGACCGCTGCGCGGCGGTCAGACCGGGGACCAGCCCGATCGGCGCCACCCGCATATTGGCGCCGCAGCCCTTGGAGCCGACCTGGCTGGCCTGCTGCCAGCGGACGCCCCGGTTCAGCTGCTCGCAGGCGGTCAGGCAGGTCATCCCGGGCGCGCGGTTGTTCTCGGGGGAGCACCACCAGTCGACGAACGCCGCCCGGACCGGGCCCTCCATCCGCTCGGCGGTCAGCGGCCCGGCCGCCAGCGCGGTGACCAGGCCCTCGCCCAGCGCCAGCGTCATCTGGGTGTCATCGGTCACATACGCGGTCCCGGCCGAGACCGGGAGCCCCAGTTCGCGCCAGGGACCGTACTTCCGGCTGATCTGCTCGACCGTCTGGAACTCGGTGGGGAACCCCATCGCGTCCCCGATCGCCAGCCCCAGCAGTGCGCCTGTCGCGGCGCGCTTGTCCGTCGCCACCGTCATCGCCCGGCCCCCGTCCCGTGTCGTCCACCGATGAACCCCGCCCCGAGGGGATCCGCCCCGCGAACCCGCGAACCCGTCCCGCGGCGATCCAATCATGGCGGGCCGAGGATTCACCTGATCGGGCGGAGTGTCCGCGACATCGCCGTCCGTCCTCCGGCCGCCGCCTACGGTCGGAGCCGATGGAGGTCGGACGAGGAAAGGCCACAACTCGATGGCACAGCCGTTCACGCTGCCTGACTTCTACATGCCGTACCCGGCACGGATCAACCCCCACCTGGAGGAGGCCCGCGAGCACTCCAAGGCCTGGGCCCGCGGGATGACGATGGTGGAGGGTTCCGGCATCTGGGACGAGGCCACCTTCGACGCGCACGACTACGCGCTGCTCTGCGCCTACACCCACCCGGACTGCGACGGCCCGGAGCTCTCGCTGATCACCGACTGGTACGTGTGGGTGTTCTTCTTCGACGACCACTTCCTGGACATCTTCAAGCGGACCCAGGACATGGCCGGCGCCAAGGCCTACCTGGACCGGCTGCCGCGGTTCATGGCGGTCCAGGGGGTGCCCGAGCCGACCAACCCGGTCGAGCAGGGCCTGGCCGACCTGTGGGCGCGGACCGTCCCCGCCATGTCGCGGGACTGGGCCGAGCGCTTCGCCGAGAGCACCCGCGCGCTGCTGGCGGAGTCGCTCTGGGAGCTGAACAACATCAACGAGGGCCGGCTGTCCAACCCGGTGGAGTACATCGAGATGCGCCGCAAGGTCGGCGGCGCGCCCTGGTCGGCCGACCTGGTGGAGCACGCGGTGGGCGCTGAGGTCCCGGCCGGGATCGCCGCGAGCCGTCCGATGCAGGTGCTCAAGGACACCTTCGCGGACGGCGTGCACCTGCGCAACGACCTGTTCTCCTACCAGCGCGAGGTGGAGGACGAAGGCGAACTGGCCAACTGCGTCCTGGTGCTGGAGCAGTTCCTGGGCTGCTCCACCCAGCAGGCCGCGGAACTCACCAACGACCTGCTGACCTCCCGGCTGCAGCAGTTCGAGCACACCGCGCTGACCGAGGTCCCGGCGCTGCTGCTGACCCACGGCGCGGACCCGCGGTCCTGCCTGGACGTCGGCCTCTACGTCAAGGGCCTGCAGGACTGGCAGTCCGGCGGGCACGAGTGGCACCTGCGCTCCAGCCGCTACATGAACGGCGCGGGCGGGGCGGGCGGGCCCGGCGGCGGGCCCTCGGTCACCGACGGTCCGCTCGGCATCGGCACCTCCGCCGCCCGGCTGCTGGAATCGCTGGCCGGTTCGCTGCCGACCCGGGCCCGGCGGCACGGCAACGTCCCGCACCGCCCGGTGGGCCACCTGCCGGTGCCGGACGTCTTCATGCCCTTTCCGCTCCGGCTCAGCCCGCACCTGGACGCGGCCAGGGAGAACCTGGTGGAGTGGGCCGCCCGGACGGGCATCCTGGACGCCGTCCCCGGCCTCCCGGGCTCGGAGGTCTGGAGCGAGGAGAAGATCCGCGACTACGACCTCCCGCTGTGCGCGGCCGGGATCCACCCGGACGCGACCCCGGAGCAGCTCGACCTCACCAGCGGCTGGCTGGCCTGGGGCACCTACGGCGACGACCTCTACCCGGTGCTGTTCGGCCGCACCCTCGACCTGGCCGCGGCCAGGATCGCCACCGAGCGGCTCTCCCTGTTCATGCCGCTGGAGCAGGGTGACCCCGGCCCGCCGCCGAGCAGCGCGCTGGAACGCGGCCTGGCCGACCTCTGGCAGCGGACCGCAGGGCCGATGACCCCGACCGACCGCCGCACCTTCCGGACCGCGGTCGAGGAGATGGCGGACAGCTGGCTCTGGGAGCTGGCCAACCAGAAGCAGAACCGCATCCCGGACCCGGTCGACTACGTCGAGATGCGCCGGAAGACCTTCGGCTCGGACCTGACCATGAGCCTGTCCCGGCTCTCGCACGGCCTGGCCGTCCCGCCGGAGGTCTACCGCTCCCGGCCGCTCCGCGGCATGGAGAACGCCGCGGCGGACTACGCCTGCCTGCTCAACGACGTCTTCTCCTACCAGAAGGAGATCCAGTTCGAGGGGGAGATCCACAACGCGGTGCTGGTGGTGCAGAACTTCCTGGACTGCCCGCCGGACCAGGCGGTGACCGTGGTCAACAACCTGATGACGGCCAGGTTGCAGCAGTTCCAGCACATCGTCGAACGGGAACTCCCGGCCCTCTACGACGACTTCGACCTGTCCACGGAGAGCCGCCGACTGCTGGACGGCTACGCCGCCGAGCTGAGGGACTGGATGTCCGGCATCCTCAACTGGCACCGCGGCTGCCGCCGCTACGACGAGGCCTCGCTGCTGCGCCACCACGGCGTGGCGGCGCCGGAGGCGGCGCTGTCGGAGGCGGCGCTGCCGCCGGTCCGGATCCCGGCTCCGCTCACCGGCCTCGGCACCTCGGCTGCCCGGCTCACCGAGGCCCTGCGGGTGGGCTCACCGCTCTGATCCGGCCGGTCCCGCTGACGCCCCGACCGCCGCCGAGGCCAGCACGTCGAGTGCCCGGTCGACGTCGGCGGAGCTGTTGTGCAGATGGAAGGAGACCCTGAGGTTCCCGGCCCGGTCGGAGGTCACCACGTCCGCTCGGGCCAGCCTCGCCGCGGCCGGGCCCAGCCCGGGGACGGAGACGATGGCGGACCGGCCGGGCACGGGGGTGTGGCCGAGTTCCGCCAGGCCCTCGCGGAAGCGCTCGGCCAGCGCCAGGTTGTGCGCGCCGATCCGTTCCGGCGTCAGTTCCTCGATCAGCGACAGCGAGGCCGCCGCCCCCACGAACGCGGACCAGGCCGGGGCGACGTCGAACCGCCGTGCGCTGAGGGCGAGTTCGACCGAGTCATAGCAGTTGGCCCAGGGGTCCTCGCCGGCGTACCAGCCGGGGGTGATCGGACGCAGGGTCGCCGCCGCCTCCGGGGCGACCGCGAGGAACGCGGCGCCGCGCGGGCAGAGCAGCCACTTGTAGGCGGCGCAGACCAGGAAGTCGGCGTCGTCCGCGCGCAGCGGCAGCCAGCCCGCCGACTGGGTGGCGTCGGCGAGCAGCCGGGCGCCGTGGACGGCGGTGGCGGCGCGCAGCGCGGGCAGGTCGGTGACCCGTCCGTCCGCCGACTGCACCACGCTGACCGCGACCAGCGCGGTCGACGGGCGGACCGACTCGGCCAGCCGCTCCAGCGGGACGGTGCGGACGGCCAGATCGCCCCGGCCGTGGAAGGGCTGGGTCAGCGAGGTGAAGTCGCCCTCGGCGAGCAGCACGTCGGCCCCGGCCGGCAGCGCCGCCGCCACCAGCGCGACCAGCGACGACGCCTGCGCCCCGATCGCCACCCGCTCGGCGGTGCCGCCGACCAGCCGGGCGAACGCCGCGCGGGCCGCGCCCACCGGGACGTCGTAGCCCCTGGGGTCGCAGCGCCCGGCGGACCAGGCGGCGAGGTCGGCGCTGAGGGCCGTTCGGGTGCGCCCGGGAAGAAGACCCATCGAGGCGGTGTTCAGGTACAGGGTTTCGGGTGCGAACTCGTCGGGGGCGAGGGAGGGAATCTGGTCCGTCGTCATGGCTTCCAGCATTCCCGTTGCCGTCTGATAAGTCTACGGCGACTTTCGCACGAGAACCCAAAGCAATGCTTATGCGTGCAGTGAGCCCGACCGAGAACGTGGAGACGTTTCACCCATGACCACCACCATTCCCGCGTACGCAGCCCCCGCCGCCAAGGCCCCGCTGGAGCGCACCACGGTGTCGCGCCGCGCGGTCGGCGAGCACGACGTCCTGATCGACATCAAGTTCGCCGGGATCTGCCACTCGGACATCCACCAGGTCCGCGACGAGTGGGGCGGCGCGAGGTTCCCGATGGTGCCCGGCCACGAGATCACCGGCCTGGTCGCCGAGGTCGGCCCCGGGGTCACCCGCTACGCGGTCGGCGACCGGGTCGGCGTCGGCTGCTTCGTCGACTCCTGCCGTGAGTGCGCGAACTGCCTGGCGGGGGAGGAGCAGTACTGCCTCAAGGGGTTCACCGCCACCTACAACTCGGTCGGCCGCGACGGCGAGCCCACCTACGGCGGCTACAGCACCCAGCTGGTGGTGGACGAGAACTACGCGCTGCGGATCCCCGAGGGGATCGGGCTCGACGTCGCCGCGCCGCTGCTCTGCGCCGGGATCACCCTCTACTCGCCGCTGAAGCACTGGAACGCCGGTCCCGGCCGCAAGGTCGCCGTCGTCGGCATGGGCGGCCTCGGCCACATGGGCGTCAAGATCGCCGCGGCGCTGGGCGCGGACGTCACCGTGCTCAGCCAGAGCCTCAGCAAGAAGGCGGACGCGGAGCGCTTCGGCGCGCACCACTACTACGCGACCAGCGACGCCGACACCTTCGAGCAGCTCGCCGGGCACTTCGACCTGATCGTCAACACCGTCTCGGTCAACCTCGACCTGGACGCCTACCTGTCGCTGCTGGCCCTGGACGGCACCCTGGTCAACGTGGGCGCGCCGGAGCACCCGGCCTCGCTGAACGTGTTCTCGCTGCTGGGCGGGCGCCGCAGCCTGGCCGGCTCCAACATCGGCGGCATCCGGGAGACCCAGGAGATGCTGGAGTTCTGCGCCGAGCACGGTCTCGGCTCCGAGATCGAACTCATCGCGGCCGACCAGGTCAACGAGGCCTACGACCGGGTGGTGGCCAGCGACGTGCGCTACCGCTTCGTGATCGACACCGCCACGATCTGACCCGCGGTCTGACCGGGGAGGCGTCCGGGCCGGAGCGATCCTCCCCGGCCCGGACACGGTCAGGCCTTCGGGCCCGGTCAGGCCTTCAGCGCCTCCAACTGGGCGGTCAGGGTGGGGACGTCACGGAAGGTCAGGCCGAGCGCGGCCACGTGCTTCCAGCGGAGCACCCCGTCCGCGTCGACGATGAAGACCGCGCGGCGCAGCATGCTGCCCAGGCCGATCCCGTAGGCGGAGACGGCCTCCCGCTCGGTGTCGGCGAGCAGCGGCATCCGCAGCTGGAACTTGCGGGCGAAGCTCTCGTGGCTCTCGACGCCCTGCGGGCTGATGCCCCACACCACGGCGCCGAGGTCGGTGAACGCCTCGAAGCCGGAGGAGTACGAGCAGAGCTGCTTGGTGCAGACGGAGGTCTCGTCGCCGGGGTAGAAGGCGAGGACCACGGGGTGGCCGCGCTCCTGCGACAGCGTCAGGTCGGAGCGGACCAGTTCGCCGTCGACGAGTTGGACCGCGGGGAGGGTGAAGTCGGGGGCGGGTCGGCCGACCTCGGGTGTCTTCGCCATAGCGGGGGTCTCCAAGGGCTCGGGGCGGCGTGGAGGGGGCGCCGCCTGCCCCCTCATGGTGCCAGCAGGCCGCCGGGCGGTGGTGGTCGCGGTAGCGTGTGCCGACACCGGACGGCTCCGGATTCCTTCCCGGGTTTCTGTGATTCCGCCGTGCCCGCGCCGTCTCCTGACCGAGCGGAGCAGCACGGCAAGCGAGAGGATCCAGGGCGACATGCGCGTAACCGGTCGGAGCACCACGGCCCGAGGGACCGCACTGGGCGGCGCGGGGCGCGGGACGGTCCTCGCCGCGCAGGAGGGCGACCAGCGGGCCCTGGACGAGCTGGTGGCCGCGTCGCTGCCGCTGGTCTACAACATCGTCGGACGCGCCCTGAACGGGCATCCCGATGTCGACGACGTGGTCCAGGAGACGCTGCTCCGGGTGGTCAGGGGCCTGGGCGAACTGCGGCAGCCGGAGTCCTTCCGGTCCTGGCTGGTGGCCATCGCGGTGCGCCAGGTGCACGACCGGGAGCGGGAGCGGATCAGCTCGCGCAGCCACCGGGCCGACCTCGACGCGGCCGAGCAGATACCCGATCCGGCGTCTGACTTCGCCGGGTTGACCATCCTCCGGCTCGGCCTCACCGACCAGCGCCGCGAACTCGCCGAGGCGACCCGCTGGCTGGACGAGGACGACCGGGCGCTGCTCGCGCTGTGGTGGCTGGAGGAGACCGGGGAGCTGCGGCGGGCCGAACTCGCCGAGGCCCTCGGCCTGTCGGGCCGTCACACCGCGGTCCGGGTGCAGCGAATGAAGGAGCAGCTGGAGACCGCGCGCACCGTGGTCCGCGCGTTGCGGCTCGCCTACCAGCGGCCCTGCGAGGAGTTGGCGGAGCTGACCCGGGGCTGGGACGGGGCGCCGAGCCCGCTCTGGCGCAAGCGTCTGGCCCGGCACATCCGCGGCTGCGGGGACTGCGGCGAGCGCGGCGGGGTGCTCTACCCGATGGGCCAACTCCTGGGCGGGCTACCGCTGCTGGTCCCGCCACCGCAGTTGCTGCAGGTGCCGTTGCCGCAGCTGGGCCTGGCGGCACCGTCCCTGCCGGGCACAAGCGGCTCCACCGCCTCCGGGGACCTCGGCGGTGTCGGGCACGGCTCCGGTGCCGCGGGCGGCGGCCGTCGCGCCGCGCGCCACGGGGCCCGGCGCGGGGCCCGTTCGGCGCTGCACGGGCGGCTGCTGCCGCTCTCGGCGGCGGGCGCCACCGTCGCGGCGGTGGCGGTGGCCGCGGTGCTGGTGTCCGGCCTCGGCGGCGGTCCGGCGAAGCCGGTCCCGGTCGCCGCGGCGTCCGCGCCGGGCCGGGCGCTGCCTGCCGCCCCTTCGGCCGCCGCCGTCTCCTCCTCGGCCTCGCCGACGCCCAGTCGCTCGGCCACCCACCCGCCCAGCGCCGAGCCGTCCAGCGGCAAGCCGGTGGCGGCGGCGCCGAAGCCGGTCACCGTGTCCTCGTCCTCCCGGAAGGGGGTCAGCGTCTGGAGCTTCTCCGGCGTGGACGCGGCGCTGAGCCAGTCCGGGGCGAGCTGGTACTACACCTGGTCCACCACGCACTCCGGGATCAGCGCCCCGGCCGGGGTCGGCTTCGTCCCGATGATCTGGGGCGCGGGCTCGGTCACCCCGGCCGCCCTGGCCCAGGCGAAGGCGGCGGGCCCGTACCTGCTCGGCTTCAACGAGCCGGACATGAGCGCCCAATCCAATATGACGGTCGATCAGGCACTGTCACTCTGGCCGCAGTTGATGGCCACCGGCAGCAAGCTCGGCAGCCCCGCGGTGGCCTACGGCGGCGACACGGCAGGCGGCTGGCTGGACCGCTTCATGAGCGGTGCCAAGGCCAAGGGCTACCGGGTCGACTTCATCACCCTGCACTGGTACGGCGGCGACTTCAGCACCCCGGACGCGGTGAACCAGCTGCGCTCCTACCTCCAGGCCGTGTACAACCGCTACCACCTGCCGATCTGGCTCACCGAGTACGCCCTGATCGACTTCTCCAACGGCGGCAGCCGCTTCCCGACCGGGGCCCAGCAGGCCGCCTTCGTCACCGCGTCCACCGCGATGCTGGACGGCCTGCCCTACCTCCAGCGCTATGCCTGGTTCGCCCTGCCCGCCTCCGACACGGCGCCCAGCACCGGCCTGTTCCGCAGCGGCCCGGTGGCCACCGAGGCCGGCCGCGCCTTCGAGGCGGCCCGCTGATCATCCGTCAGAACGTACCGGTGACACCGGCGGCGCCGTTCTCGACGTGGCCGGTGAGGCGTTGCGACCAGGCGGGGTCGAGGTCGCAGGTGAGGGTGAGGTCGTACCAGCCCTGGGCCGCGCCGGTGACGGCGGCGCTGTAGACCGAGGTGGCGCCGGGGGCCACCGTGAGCCTGGCCGGGGCGGCGCTGCTGTAGTGGTTGGCGGTGACGGTGAAGGTGGCCTGGGCAGCGGCGCCGTTGCCGAAGGTGAGGTACAGGCCGTTGCCGGCGCTGCCCGCGCGCTGGTAGGCGACGGTGGCGGTGAGCGAGGCGCCGGCCGTGCTGGAGTTGCCCTGGTAGCGGCGCAGGAAGCGGTTCGGGCCGACCACGGTCAGGTCGTAGTGGCCGTTGCCGTAGCCGGTGCCGCAGTTGAAGAAGTCGCTGACCGAGCCGCCCGCGGGGACGGTGTACTGCCAGGGGCCGCCGCTGCGGTAGGCGTTGGCGTAGATCGAGAAGTGCGCGGCCCTGGTGGCCTGGGCGCCGGTGTTGTCCATCTCGATCCACACCTGGGCGCTGCCGCCGCTGCCGAAGGTGTACGTGCTGACGTTGCCGTTCGGCTGGTACGGCAGTGCGCGGGCCGGGCGGGTGCCCGGCTCCTGGGCCGGCAGCGCGTTGTTCGTCGGCGCCGGGTTGGGCAGCGGGCCGCAGGCGGCCAGGCCGATGGTGGCGGAGGTGTCCGGCAGGGCGGGCATGCCGAACACCGGCGCGGTGAAGTCCAGCGTGCTGGTGAGGTCGCCGCAGACGGAGCGGCGCCAGGCGCTGATGTTGGGGCAGCTGGCGGGCTTGCCGATGGCCTGGGTCCACTGCTCCAGGAAGCGGATCACCGAGGTGTGGTCGAAGACCTCCGAGTTGACCCAGCCGCCGCGGCTCCAGGGCGAGATGACGGTCATCGGGACCCGGATGCCGAGCCCGATGTTGGCGCCGCCGTAGAACTCGTCGGTGGTCCCGGCCGGGGCGACCGGCGGCGGGACGTGGTCGAAGAAGCCGTCGTTCTCGTCGTAGTTGAGGAACAGCACGGTCGAGTTGAAGACGTCGGGGTCCGCGTTCAGCGCGTCCATCACCAGGTGCACGAAGTGCGCGCCGTCCTGCCGGGTGGCGTAGGGGTGTTCGGAGCTGGCCTGGTCCGACACCACCCAGGAGACCTGCGGCAGGCTCCCGGCCAGCACGTCGGCGCGGATCGCGGCGGCGATGTCGTCCGGGGTGCGGCCGGTGGCGGGCGGGACGCTGCCCATGCCGCGGGAGCTGAGCGGGCTGCTCGCCGGGGCGCTGCTGAACTGCTTGAAGTAGGCGAGGCCGTTGTCGCCGAAGTTGTCGTCGGCGTTCTGGTAGACCTTCCAGGTCACCCCGGCGTTCTGCAGCGCCTCGGCGTAGGTCTGCCAGCGCAGCCCGGACTCGTCGCCGCCGTCGTAGGCGGGCCCGCCGGCCTTCCCGGCCGGGTCGATCGTCCCGCTCCACAGGTAGGTGCGGTTGGGGCCGGTCGCGCTGATGATCGAGCAGTGGTACGCGTCGCAGATGGTCCAGTTGTCGGCCAGCGCGTAGTGGAACGGGATGTCGGCGCGGGTGAGGTGGCCCAGCGTGCGGACGTTGCCCTTGGCCGAGACCCAGGAGTCCAGCTTGCCGTTGTTCCAGGCCGCGTGCTGGTCGGACCAGGAGTGGGCCAGGTCGCCGTTGCACTGCGCCAGCCGCTCCGGGTCCGCGCCGCCGGCCGCGGTGGTCGAGCTGAAGGCCCACGGGTACTGCCGGGCCGAGCCGTTGGGCTGGTTGAAGACGCTGTAGCCGCCCGCCAGTTGGATGGTGGCCCGGTCGCCGAAGCCGCGGACGCCGTTCAGCGTGCCGTAGTAGTGGTCGAAGCTGCGGTTCTCCTGCATCAGCACCACGATGTGCTTGGCGTCCTGGAGGGTGTGGGTGAGCCCGCCCGCCGCCGCGGCCTGCGCGGTGGCCGCGAGCGGCGTCGCGGCCTGTGCGTCGGGCGTCCCGGCGGCCACCCCGGCCCCGGCCGCGACGGCCGCGGCGCCGGCCGACGCGGCGATGAAGCTGCGTCGGCTCCACCCGGCCCGCTCCTGCTCCGGCTGCTGCGACTGCTCCGACGTGGGCACGGACGGCTGCTGCGACTGCTGATCCATGGTCGGCCACTGCTTTCTCCGCGGGTGGTTCAGCACAAGTCGGGCCACTTGTCTGAACAAGTCGGAGCTCAGTAAGTCGGAGGAGCATGGCCTCCCCGTGAACGGCAAGCAGCCGCGCGGCACCCGTCGTGCGAATCCCGGTGCGGGGCCTCAGAGGTAGAGGCCGTCGCGGGGAGCCGACGGCGCCGGGAGCAGGGTTCCCGGGCCCTGGCGCAGCGCGTACAGCTCGGCCAGGGTGGCGCCGCCGGCGGGCGGGGCGACGGGTGTGCCGGCGAGCCAGTGCGCGGCCTCGGCGCCGGTCAGCGGGCCGACCTCGACCCGGCTCAGGCAGCGGCCGGGACGGACCACGGCCGGGTGCAGCCGCTCCAGATCCTCGTTGGTGGTCACCGCGACCAGCACCTTGCGGCCCTGGCCGAGCAGACCGTCCGTCAGATTGAGCAGCCGGGACAGGGCCTGGCCCGCCGCGCGCTTGGCGCCGCCGCGGATCAGTTCGTCGCAGTCCTCCAGCAGCAGCAGTCGCCACTGCTCCTCCGCGGCCTCGTCCTGCGGGCCGTGGTGCTGGCGCTGCGGGCCGAGGGCCACCTCGATCAGATAGCCGGGGTCGGCGAACAGCCGCTCCGGGTCGAGCACGCACTCCACCGTGCACCACTCGCGCCAGGCGCGGGCCAGGGTGCGCAGCGCCGTGGTCTTGCCGGTGCCGGGCGGCCCGTGCATCAGCAGCAGTCGGCCGTTGACCTGGTCCGGCTTGAGGCGCATCAGCCCGTCGAAGGCGTCGACCACGCTGCGGCTGTAGTTGCCGCGCACCGCGTCCCAGCCGGGGGCCTCGATCCTGCGCCGGGCCCGGACCGGGCCGCGACCGGCGGCGAGGTGCCAGAAACCCATGGCGACCACGTCCTCCTCGGTCGGCTTGGCCTCCTCCGCGCCGTCCACCGCCTCGGCCAGCACCCGCTCGGCCAGCCCGTCGTCGGCGGCGGTGACGGTGACGTCGGCGTTGACCGACCCGCCGTTGCGCCACCAGGACGCCTTGAGGGTCCAGCCGGGCCCGTCCGCGAGCAGCACGGTGCGGCTGTCGGTCTCGCTGCGCCGGATCACCCGCGCGCCCGGCGGCAGCAGGGTGGCGTCCGGGCGGGCCGGGTTGATGCTCGCCGAACGGGCCCACGGCTGCGCGCCGGTGGTGAAGGAGGCGAGTGCGAGCGCGTCGACCACGTCGCCGGGCCCGTTGCCGTCGTCCAGGCCGACCCGCAGCGGCAGCAGGTCGGCAGGATTCACCGACGGTTCGACGGAGGGGGCCGTCCCGTCGCCCGGACCGGCCTGGTGCAGAAGAGTCATGGAGGAGATGATCCGCCACGGGGCCCGTTCGGCACAGCGGTTTTTCCCCGGGACGGGGGCACACGTGTGGTCCCCCCGACCCTCAACGGGGGGACCGACGTGGGCGCCGAGGGGTGGCTCGGCTGGCCGGGGGTCATTCAGGGCTTGGAGCCATGAGCGGCCTGCGGCGTTGACACCTATCAAGCCAGCCTGCTGAGGCGGCGTCAAGGGGCCCGGCTGTCTTCAAGAGTCGAACACAACATGGCTGACCTTCAAGCGCTGGCCACACGTTGTGTCGCCAGCAGTCGGTCCACCGCGGCGGCGGCGGCCCGGCCCGCGCGGTTGGCGCCGACCGTGCTGGCCGAGGGCCCGTAACCGACCAGGTGGATCCGCGGGTCGTCCGCCGCGGCGGTGCCGTCCAGCCGGATGCCGCCGCCCGCGGTGCGCAGTCCGAGCGGCGCCAGATGGGCGGTCTCGGGGCGGAAGCCGGTGGCCCAGACGATCGCGTCGAAGCGCTCGGTCCTGCCGTCCGGCCAGACCGCGCCGTCCTCGGTCAGCCGCTCGAACATCGGCAGCCGGTGCAGCGCGCCCAGCTCGCGGGCCCGGCGCAGGGCCGGGGTGGGCGGCAGCCCGGTGACCGAGACCACGCTGGCCGGCGGCAGCCCCTCGCGGACCCGGCGGGCCACCATGGCGACCACCGACCGGCCCAGCTCCGGGGTGAACGCCTCGTCCCGGAACACCGGCGGGCGGCGGGTGACCCAGAGCGTGCGGGCGACAGCCGCGGTCTCGGCCAGGATCTGCACGGCCGACGCCCCGCCGCCGACCACCAGGACCCGCCGCCCGGCGAACTCCTCCGGCCCGGTGTAGCCGGAGCTGTGCAGCTGCCGTCCCCGGAACGCCTCGACGCCCGGGTAGTAGGGGAGGAAGGGACGTGTCCAGGTGCCGGTCGCGTTGATCAGCGCCCGCGCGGTCCAGCGCCCGGCGTCCGACTCGGCCACGAGCCGCCCGCCGGTTCCCGGCCCGCCGTCCCCGGCCTCCCGCACCGTCGAGACCCGGGCCGGGCGGACCACCCGGAGGTCGTTCGCCCGCTCGTACGCGGCGAAGTAGTCGGGCAGCACCTCGCGGGCCGGGCGCTGCTCCGGGTACTGCGGCAGCGGCATCCCGGGCAACTCGTAGAAGCCGTGCACCGCGGCCATGGTCAGCGTGCGCGGACGGTGCGCCCAGGCGCCGCCGGGGGCGGCGTCCGCGTCCAGGACGGTGAAGCCGGAGCCCGGCTCGAAACCGCGGCGGCGCAGGTGGAAGGCCGCCGAGAGACCGGCCTGCCCGGCGCCGATCACCAGCACGTCCGTTTCGCGTTCAAGCATCACACTGATGCAACACCCGCGCCGCCGCGACCCTTCCCGGGTGCGCCCCACCGCTCACCGCACCGCCGTTCTCGTCCCGCAGGGGGACCGGGCCGGGGCCCGACCCTGAGATTCCTGGGGGTTCCCGGCAGCCTCTGGTCTGATCACACCCGTCCCGCCCGCTCCTACCTTGGTATGCATGGACCAAGCGAGCATCGACCGACGAGTTCTGGCACAGCGCGACGCGGACGGGTGGCTGTTTCTGTTGGAGGCGGCGCAGACTGGGGTAGGACACGGAACAGAGATGCTGCGCGCGGCCTGGCGGTCCGTCGTGCGCGGCGGCCGACGCCCTCCAGTACCCGAAGGCGGTCCACGGTGAACTGGATCCAGCACCTGCTGCTGCAGCTTCCGCCGCCCGCGGTGTACGGGGCGGTCGCCGCGGTGGTGCTGGCCGAGTCGGTGCTGCTGCTGAGCGCGTTCGCGCCGTCGCTGACCACCCTGCTCGTCGGCGGCTTCCTGGCCAGGACCGGCACCGGCTCGGAGACCGTACGGCTCCCGCTGCTGATCGCCACCGCCGTCGCCGCCGTGCTGATCGGCGACCTGCTGGCGCAGCGCACCGGACGCGCCCTCGGGCCCCGGCTGGGAACCGGGGCGGTCGGCCGCCGCATCCCGCAGCCGCTGCTGCGCCGCACCTACCGGCTGCTGGCCGCCCGCGGCGGCGCGGCCGTGTTCGTCTGCCGCTTCCTGCCGGTGATGCGGACGGTGGCGCCGCACCTGGCCGGCGCGGCCGGGCTGCGCTACCGCAGGATCGTCCCGTACAGCCTGGCGGCCGGGCTGATCTGGGCCTCCGCGGAGGCCGGGGCCGGCTACGCGCTGGGCGCCTCGTACACCGCGCTCGCCTCCTGGGCCACCCCGGTGCTCGGCGGCCTGGTGGCCGCGCTGCTGCTGACCGCCCTCCTGGTCAGCCGCCGCCGCAACGCCCGCGAGGACGCGAACAGTTCCGCCGACCGGCAGGCCGGCGCCCCGGCCACCGCCCCGGCCGACCCGGACGCCGACCACCCCCTCTGCCTGCGCCGCTGAGCGCTCCCCGTCGGCGCCACCGGAAGCCTCGTCCCTGTCGGGCGGCCCGCAATACCTCTGGTGAGGTTGGGAGTTGGGCTGCGGGTGGCCCGGTGGTGGTTCTACGGTGTTGGCACCGATATGACGTGTGTGTTCGTGTGAGGGGTGGGGCTCCGTGGATATTCCCTTGGTGGACGCGGTGGCTGCGGTGCGGGACGAGTTGATCTCAGCGGCGGCCGTGGGTGGGAGTCACCCGGACCTGGTGTTCGCGGTGGGCCCGGTGGAGATGGAGTTCGAGGTCGAGATCCGCGCGGACGCGAGCGTGAAGGCCGGCTTCCGGTTGTGGGCGGTGGGGGCCGAGGCCAAGGCCGGTGTCTCCCGCGGGCGCACGCACCGGGTGCGGTTCACGCTGACGCCGCGCAGTACGCACGGCGGTGACCTGCTGGTCAGCGGCAGCTCCGACCGGGCCGGGGGCCCCGGGGACACCTCGGGACGCATCGCGGACTGACCCGCGACGAGTGTGGGCCGGGGGGCGTGGGTGCGGGTCGGTGACGGGTTGACGGGGGTGCTGGCGTGGAGCGGTCGCGCCTGATCGGAGTGACCGGGCCGGGGGGCCCGGGGTCGGGGTACGCGGTGGGCGGGCGACTGGTGCTGACCTCCGCACACGTCGTCTCGGTCCCCGGGGAGGAGGACGCGGCGCCGCTCGGGCGGCGGGTCCAGCTGTTCCACCCCGGCGGGGACCGGGTGTTGGGCGGTGCGGTGGTGTGGTGCGGCAGACCGGCCGGCCGGGACGATGCCGCGCTGGTCCTGGTCGACGACGGGCCGGGGTGGAACGCCCCGGCCGCCCCGGTGCGCTGGGGCCGTCTGGTCACCGATCGGCCCGGTGCCGAGTGCGAGACCTGGGGTGTGCCCGATCTCGCCCAGCACCGGGGCCGGGCGGTGGAAGCCGTCCAACTGAGCGGCAGGCTGAACCCGGGCACCGGGATCGCCGGCAACCAGTACGTGATGGACCTGCTCCAGCATCCGCCGCAGTGGTCGGAGCCCGGCAGCTCGCCCTGGGGCGGCCTGTCGGGCGCCGCGGTCTGCTGCGACCGCCTGCTCGTGGGAGTGGTGGCCTCCGACCGGGCCCACTCCGGCCACGGACAGGTGAACACCGTCCCCGGTTACGTCCTGCACCACGACGCGGCCTTCCGCGCCGCCCTGGCCGTGCACGGCGCCGCGCCGGCCGGGTTGGACGCGGTCGAACTGCAGCACCTCGCCGACCCCGCTTCCGTGCCCGGGAGCACCGGACCGGTGCGCTCACCGGCCGCGCTGCTGGCCGCCGCACGGCAGACCGTTCCCTTCCACGGCCGACGGCAGCTCCTGGAGGAGCTGACCGCCTGGTGTGACCGGGGCGGGTTCGGGGCGTGGCTCCTGCACGGGCCCGGCGGGCAGGGCAAGACCCGCCTCGCCCACCACCTCGCCTCGCTGCTGACGGCCGACCGGTGGGCCGTGCTGTGGCCGCGCGCTGACGCCACCGCGGACCAGCTGCGGCGGCTACGCGACGTCTCCAAGCCGCTGCTGGTGGTCCTCGACTACGCCGAGGTCCGCACCGGCCAGTTGGCCGCCCTGGTCGAGGCCGCCGCCGACCACCCCGGCGAAACTCCGTTCAAGGTGCTGCTGCTGGCCCGCACCGACGGCGACTGGTGGCGCCAGGCCGTCACCGCCGGCAGCCTCGCCCAGGACTACCTGGACGCCGCCCCCACCCGCCTGCTGGCACCCCTGGAGGGCGACCCCGGCGCCCGGCCGGACGCCTACCGTGCCGCCGCCGTCGCCCTGGCCCGCGCCCTGGCGCAGGGCGAGGGACCGGCGGGCCGCGACTGGCCCGCCACCGCGAGCGGCCTTCCGCTGCCGGTGCGGCTGCACGAGGACGCCTACGGCAATGCGCTCACCCTGCACATGACCGCCCTCGCCGACCTCCTGGACACCACCACGGCCGGGCTCGTCGACCCGGCCGGGGCGGCGGAGGGGGTGGAGGACCGGATGCTCGGACACGAACGCCGCTACTGGCACCAGAGCGCCGCCGCCCGCGGCCTCACCCCGGGCCTGTCCACCGCCACCCTGGAGTCGGCCCTGGCCGCCGCCCACCTGGTCGGCGCCGCCGACCGGGAGCAGGCCGACCTGCTCTGGCGGCGCCTGCCCGCCCTGGCCGACCAGCCCCGGGACCGGCGCGACACCGTCACCGCCTGGATCAGCGCCCTCTACCCGGCCAACGCCCCGCTGCCCTGGGGCACCCTCCAACCCGACCGCCTCGCCGAACGCCACGTCGGCCGCTCGTTGGACGCCGGCCCCGCGCTCGCCGACCACCTCCTCGACGGCGCCGACGACACCCAGACCAGCCAACTCCTGACCGTCTACAGCCGCGCCGCCGCCCACCCGGTCTTCAACCACCGCCTGGACGGCCGGCTCACCGACCTCTGCACCCGCCGCCACCAGCAGCTCGTCGCGCAGATCATCGCCACCGCCACCCGCACCGACCACCCGGCCCCGCTCACCGCCGCGCTCGACGCCGTCATCACCGCTCCCAGCACCACCCTGGACGAGCTCACCGCCCTCTACGACCGGTTCCCGCAGTCCAGTCACCGCCTGGCCCACACCACGCTGCGCCTCGCCCAGACCCTCACCGAGCGCTTCCGGGCGCTGGCCCAGGCGGATCCGGACACCTACCTGCCGGACCTGGCCGGCTCCCTGAACAACCTGTCGGCCCGTCTGGGGGCGGTGGGGCAGCGGGAGTCGGGGCTGGCGGCGATCGGCGAGGGGGTCGGGCACTACCGGGAGCTGGCCCGGGCGGATCCGGGCACCTACCTGCCGGACCTGGCCGGGTCCCTGAACAACATGTCGGCGAGTCTGGGGGCGGTGGGGCGGCGGGAGGAGGCCCTGGCGGCGATCCGTGAGGCGGTCGGGCACTACCGGGCGCTGGCCCAGGCGGATCCGGACACCTACCTGTCCTACCTCGCCATGTCCCTGAACACCCTGGCGGCGAGTCTGGGGGCGGTGGGGCGGCGGGAGGAGGCCCTGGCGGCGATCGGTGAGGGCGTCGGGCACTACCGGGCGCTGGCCCAGGCGGATCCGGACACCTACCTGTCCTACCTCGCCACCTCGCTGAACACCCTGTCGGCAAGTCTGGGCGTGATGGGGCAGCGGGAGGAGGCCCTGGCGGCGATCCGTGAGGCGGTCGGCCACTACCGGGCGCTGGCCCAGGCGGTACCCGACGCCTACCTGCCGGACCTGGCCATGTCCTTGAACACCCTGTCGACCAGCCTGGGCGCGGTGGGCCGGCGCCCGGAAAGCCTGGCGGCGATCCGTGAGGCGGTCGGGCACTACCGGTCGCTCGCCCGGACGAATCCGGACGCCCACCTGCCCTACCTCGCGGCGTCGCTGAACAACCTGTCGACCAGTCTGGGCGTGACGGGGCAGCGGGAGGAGGCCCTGGCGGCGATCCGTGAGGGCGTCGGGCACTACCGGGCGCTCGCCCGGACGAATCCGGGCGCCCACCTGCCCAACCTCGCCACGGCCCTGAACAACCTGTCCGCCCGGCTGGGGGAGATGGGCCAGCGGGAGGAGGCCCTGGCGGTGAGCCGTGAGGCGGTCGGCCACTACCGGGCGCTCGCCCGGGTGAACGCGGACGCCTACCTGCCGGACCTGGCCGCGTCGTTGAACACCCTGTCGGCGAGTCTGGGTGTGATGGGGCAGCGGGAGGAGGGCCTTGCCGTGAGCCGTGAGGCGGTCGGCCACTACCGGGCGCTCGCCCGGGTGAACGCGGACGCCCACCTGCCCAGCCTCGCCACGGCCCTGAACAGCCTGGCCGCCCGATTGGGGGAGATGGGGCAGGTGGAGGAGTCCCTGGCCGCGAGCGGTGAGGCCGTCGACATCCGACGGGCGCTCGCCCAGGCGAACGCGGACGCCCACCTGCCGGACCTGGCCGCGTCGTTGAACAACCTGTCGGCGAGTCTGAGCGCCCTGGGGCGGTACCGGGAGGCGCTGGCGGTGAGCCGTGAGGGTGTCGGCCACTACCGTGGGCTGGCCCAGGCGAGTCCGGACGCCTACCTGCCCAACCTGGCCGGCTCCCTGAACAACCTGTCGGCCTGCCTGGGCGCGGTGAAGCAGTGGGAGGAGGGTCTGGCGGTGAGCCGGGAGGCCGTCGACATCCACCGGGCGCTGGTCCGGGCGAACGCGGACGCCCACCTGCCGGACCTGGCCGGCTCCCTGAACAACCTGTCGGCCAGCCTGGGCGCGGCGGGGCGGCGCCGGGAGGGCCTGGACGCGATCCGGGAGACCGTCGACATCTACCGGGTGCTGGCCCAGGCGAGTCCGGACGCCTATCTGCCGGACCTGGCCGGCTCCCTGAACAACCTGTCGACCTGCCTGGGCGCGATGGGGCAGCGGGAGGAGGGCCTGGCGGCGAGCCGGGAGGCCACCGATCACTACCGTGCGTTCGCCGAGGCGAACGCGGACGCCTACCTGCCGGACCTCGCTGCGTCCTTGACCACCCTGGCCACCCGGTTGGGGGAGACGGGGCAGCGGGAGGAATCCCTGGACGCGATCCAGGAGGCCGTCGAGATCCGGCGCGCGCTGGCCCAGGCGTATCCGGACGCCTACCTGCCCGACCTGGCCGTGTCCTTGAACAGCCAGTCGGCCCTGCTGGGCGCGGTGGGCCGGCGCGACGAGGCCATGGTCGCGATCCGGGAGGCCGTCGAGATCCGGCGTGCGCTGGTCCAGGCGTATCCGGACGCCCACCTGCCCAACCTGGCGACCTCCCTCAATGTGCTGTCGGCGAGTCTGGGCGCGATGGGGCAGCGGCAGGAGGGCTTGGCGGCGAGCCGTGAGGCCACCGGTCACTTCCGCGCGCTCGCCGAGGGGAACCCGGACGCCCACCTGCCCAGCCTCGCCGCGTCCCTCAATGTGCTGTCGGCCAGTCTGGGGGCGGTGGGCCAGCGGGTGGAGGGCCTGGCCGTCAGCCGGGAGGCCGTCGACATCCACCGGGGGCTGGTGCAGGAGAACCCGGACGCCCACCTGCCCACGCTCGCCCTGGCGCTCAACATGCTGTCGGCCAGTCTGGGTGTGGTGGGTCAGCGGGCGGAGAGCCTGGCGGTCAGCCGGGAGGCCGTCGACATCCACCGGGGGCTGGTCCAGGAGAACCCGGACGCCCACCTGCCCAACCTCGCCATCTCGCTGAGCACCCTGTCCGCCAGCCTGGACGGGGCGGGCCGGTCCCAGGAGGCCGTGGTCGCGGCCCGGGAGGCCGTGGACATCCGGCGCGCGCTGGTCCAGGAGAACCCGGACGTCCACCTGCCGGACCTGGCCGCCTCCTTGAACGCCCTCTCCGCGGGCCTCGGCGGGGTGGCACGGCGGAAGGAGGCGCTGGCGGTGAGCCGGGAGGCGACCGGTCACTTCCGGGTACTCGCCGAGGAGAACCCGGCCGTCCACCTGCCCAACCTGGCTGTCTCCCTGGACAACCTGGACACCCGGCTGAGGGAGGCGGGACGGCGCAAGGAGGCCGTGGCGGTGATCCGGGAGGCCGTCGACATCCGGCGCTCGCTCGTCCGGCAGAGTCCGGACGCCCACCTGGCCGGTCTCGCCACCTCCCTGAAATCCCTGGCCACCCGGCTGGAGGAGACAGGGCGGCGGAAGGAGGGCCTGGCCGCGCGGCGGGAGGCGACCGCCTGCCTGTCCCGGCTCTACCTGGGTCCCGGTCGGGACCGGGCCGAGGCCGCCCCGGAGGCCGACGCCCCGTCCCGGACGACCGGCGGCTGACGTGCGGGGCAGCCTGCCGGCCGACCCCGGGTCATGGGCGCCGTGTCGCCACCGGCTCGGAGACGCGGACGACCCGGTCGACGGCTCCCCCTCAAGAGTCGTCGGCCGGGTCGAGTTCGGCGGGGCGGTGCGGTCCTGACGTGGCGTCAGGCAGCGGGTGCCGCGGGCGGGCCCGGGGCTCAGGCCCCCGGGTGCAGCCAGCAGGCCACGGTGCGGTCGCCGTCCGGGTGGTCGGCCGGGACCACCAGCGGGGGCAGGTCGGTCCGGCAGGGGTCGAAGGCCTTGGGGCAGCGCGGGTTGAAGGCGCAGCCGGTCGGCATCGAGCGCAGATCCGGCGGGGAGCCGGGGATGCCGGTCAGCTCGCGGCGCTCGCCCCGCAGCGGGGGGAAGGCGTTGAGCAGGCCGTCGCTGTAGGGGTGCAGCGAGTCGCGGTAGAGCTTGGCGGACGGGGCCTCCTCCACGATCCGGCCGCCGTACATGATGGCGATCCGGTCGGAGAACTCGACCAGCAGCGACAGGTCGTGGGTGATGAAGAGGACCGAGAAGCCCAACCGCTCGCGCAGGTCCACCAGCTGGCGCAGGATCTGACGCTGCATCACCACGTCCAGCGCGGTGGTGGGTTCGTCCATGATGACGACCTGCGGCTCCAGCGCCAGGGCCATCCCGATCATCACCCGCTGGCGCATTCCGCCGGACAGCTGGTGCGGGTAGCTGTTCAGCCGGTCCGGGGAGATGCCGACCAGCCGCATCAGCTCCTTGGCCCGGTCGAGCCTGGCCTCGCGGCTCATCCCCGGCTCGTGCGCGGCCAGCACGTCCATCAGCTGGGCGGCGACCGTGTGCACCGGGTTCAGCGAGTTCATCGCGCCCTGGAACACGATGGACGTCTCGGCCCAGCGGAACCGCCGCAGCGCGTCGTCGTCCATCTGCAGCACGTCCACCGGCGGCTCGCCCGGCGGGTGGTAGATCACCTTGCCGCCGGTGATCACCCCGGGCGGCGGCAGCAGCCGGGAGAGGCCGTACGCCAGCGTGGACTTGCCGCTGCCGCTCTCGCCGGCCAGGCCGAGCACCTCGCCGCGGTGCAGCGTCAGATTGACGTCGCGGACGGCCTGGACCGAGTCCTCGCCGAAGCCGTAGTCGACGCAGAGGCCCTTGATGTCGAGTACCGGGTCCTTGCTCACTGCGTCTCGTCCTCACTGCTCGTGCTGCTGGTGCCCTGCTGCTGACGCGGAACCGACGGTGTCGACGCGACGACCTCGTCGGTCTCGATCGTGCCGGTGCGGACCGGGGTGAACACCACCGGCTCCGGATCGGCGGACCGGGCGATGACGACCGGGGTGAAGCCGACCCGCATCTTCACCGGGCGGCCGTCGGCGGTCTTCAGGCCGCGCTCGGTGTTGTTGCGCAGCCGCGGGTTGACGAACTCGTCGATGCCGAAGTTCACCAGCGCCAGCGCGGTGCCCAGCAGGGCGATGGCGAGACCGGCCGGGACGAACCACCACCAGGCGCCGAGGTCCAGCGCCTGCTGGCTCTGCGCCCAGTAGAGGATCTTGCCCCAGTTCCAGGCGGCGAGGCCCTGGACGCCGATGAAGGCCAGGGTGATCTCGCTCATCACCGCGTAGATCACGGTGCCGATGAAGCCGGAGATGATCACCGCGCTGAGGTTGGGCAGCAGCTCGAACAGGATGATCCGCCAGGTCGACTCGCCGGTCGCGCGCGCGGCCTCGATGAAGTCGCGCCGTCGCAGTGACAGCGTCTGTGCCCGGACCACCCGGGCGCCCCAGGCCCACGAGGTGAAGCCGATCACCAGCGCGACCAGGGTCTCGCCGCCGCTGGGCAGGCTGGAGGTGATGATGATGATCAGCAGCAGCGCCGGGATCACCAGGAAGATGTTGGTCAGCGCCGAGAGCAGGTCGGCGGCAAGACCGCTCAGGTAGCCGGAGCTCACCCCGATCAGCACCGCCAGCGCGGAGGCGACCGCGCCGGAGAGCAGGCCGACGTACATGACGCTGCGGGTGCCGTCGATGACCTGGCTGAAGATGTCCTGGCCGAGGTGGGTGGTGCCGAAGATGTGCTTGGCCGAGGGGCCCTGCAGCAGGTCGTACGAGCGCGCGGTCGGGTCGTGCGGGGCGATGGTCGGGCCGAAGATCGCGATCAGGGTGAAGAACAGCAGGATGAAGCTGCCGGTCGCCGCCTTGGGGCTGGACAGGAAGCGCAGGTGCCGGCGCTTGGCCCGGCCCTTCCCGGGGGCCGTCGCGGACGGGTCCGGCGGCGGGACCGCGCCGCTGGTGGACAGCGCGGTACTGGACGCTGCGGTGGTCATCGCTCAGCCCTCCTTGCGGGTGCGCGGGTCGAGGATCAGGTAGGCGATGTCCGCCAGCAGGTTGGCCAGCAGCACGGCGAGCGTGATGAACAGGAAGATGCCCTGCATCAGCGGGTAGTCCGTCGAGCCCACGGCCTGGAGCATCTCGAAGCCGATGCCGGGGTAGTTGAAGACGATCTCCACCAGCAGGGTGGAGCCCAGGATCTGACCGAGCGACAGCGACAGCCCGGACACATTGGGCAGCAGCGCGTTGCGGGCCGCGTAGTTGAACATCACCCGGCGGTCGCTCAGGCCCTTGGCGTGCGCGACGGTGATGTAGTCCTCGGCGCCGACGGTCACCATCATGTTGCGCATGCTGAGGATCCAGCCGCTCATCGTGGTGACGACCAGCACCAGCAGCGGCAGCCAGCTGTGCTCCAGCGCGCTGCTGAGGAACTCGGTGTCGGTGCCCGGCACCAGCGAGGGGTCGTAGCCGCCGGAGACCGGGAACTGGCTGTGCGTGGCGATCACCGCGGCGATGGCCAGCAGGCCGAGCCAGAACGCCGGGATGGAGGAGACGAAGGTGGTGATCGGCAGCAGGAAGTCCAGCCGCGAGCCGCGCAGCCAGCCGGACAGCACCCCGAGGAAGGTGCCGGTGGCGAAGCTGATGATGATGGCGACGCCGGCCAGGCCCACCGTCCAGGGCAGGCTCTGCCACAGGATGCTGGAGACCGGGGTCGGGAAGTTGGAGAAGGAGATGCCCAGGTTGCCGTGGACCAGCTGGTCCAGGTAGGAGGTGTACTGCGACCACAGGCTCTGGTGCTTGTTCAGCCCGAACAGGACGTAGAGCGAGGCGATCGCCTTGGTGTCGATCTGGCCCCGGTTCTTGTTGATCAGGGCCATCACCGGGTCGCCGGGTATCAGCCGCGGGATGAAGAAGTTGATGGTGATCGCGGCCCAGGCGGTGAACACGTAGAACGCGACGCGCTGCAGGAAGTACTTCACTGGGAGGCCTCCGTCCCGGCCGGCACGGTGGCGCGGGTCTGGTCGAACAGCCAGCAGGCCGCCCAGTGCGGCGACTCCTCGCCGACCGGGGCCCCGACCGTCGCGGACAGCTCGACCGGGACCGGGATGTCGAAGCGCGGCGGCAGCTCGGTCCGGCAGATCTCCATCGCGTGCGGGCAGCGCGGGTTGAACCGGCAGCCGGACGGCGGGTCGATCAGGCTCGGCGGCTCGCCGCCGCTGGTGTCCTCGGTGTCGTCCGGGGTGCCCTCGCCGAGGATGCGGTCCGGGTCCGGCGCCGAGTTGATCAGCAGCTGGGTGTAGGGGTGGGCCGGGTGCTGGGTGACCACCTCGCTGGAGCCGCCCTCCACCATCCGCCCCGCGTACATCACCATGGTGTCGTCCGCGAAGTAGCGGGCCGAGGCGATGTCGTGGGTGATGTAGAGGATGGCCAGGCTCAGCCGCTCCTTGAGGTCGCGCAGCAGGTTCAGCACGCCGAGCCGGATCGACACGTCCAGCATCGACACCGGCTCGTCGGCCAGCAGCGCCTCGGGATCGGCCGCGAGGGCGCGGGCGATCGCGACGCGCTGGCGCTGGCCGCCGGACAGCTCGTGCGGGAACTTGTCCAGGTAGCGGGTGGCCGGGGTGAGTTGGACCCGCTCCAGCAGCTGCTCCAGGGCCTGCTGCAGACCGTCCGCGCCCTTGCCGGCGTTGCCGTGGATCCGCAGCGCCCGGGTCAGGTGGTAGCGGATGGTGTGGACCGGGTTCAGCGACGCGAACGGGTCCTGGAAGATCATCTGCACCTTGCGGTTGTACGCCCGGAAGCGCCGGCCGCCCTTCACCGTCACCGACTTCCCGTGCAGCCGGATGTCGCCCCCGGTGCGCGGGTACAGCTGCGCCAGCAGCCGCGCCACGGTGGACTTGCCCGAGCCCGACTCGCCGACCAGCGCGGTGACCCGCCCGCGGCGCAGCTTCAGGGTGACGTCGTCGACCGCGTGCACGACGCGTGGAGCGCGGGTCATGGCCTGCCGGCCGCTCTTGCGCACCGCGAAGTGCTTGGTGAGGCCGTCCGCCTCAAGAACCGTCTCGCTGTCCGGTGGCGCCGGTGGAGAGGACGTTTGGCTCAACGTCATGCCCGGTATCCCATCGTGATGTCGGTGGCCCCCGGTCCTCCGCCCCGGGGAGGGGGCGGAGGACCGGGAACGGGGAGGAGGTGCGGCTGGCTGCTTACTTCGCCGGGGTCAGGTGCAGGACGACGTCCAGCGCCTCGGGGATGGTCGGCTGGGCGCCGGCGTAGCTGTTGCTGTCGTCCGGCCAGCCCACCCAGTTCTTGGTGGAGTACTCGGCGCCGAGGTTGCCGGCCGAGGTGGCGATCATCGGGACGTCGTTCACCATCAGGTCCTCGAGGGTGGTGAGGGCGGTCAGGCGGCTGGCGTCGTCGGGGGCGTTGGCGTAGGCCTTCAGCGCGGCGGTGGCGGCCGGGTTGTTGTAGCGGCCGTAGTTGCCGTTCTGGCTCTGCGTGCCGATCGGCTTGAGGTTGGCGCCGTCCATGATGTTCTCGTAGTAGTCGTACGGGGTGGAGCCGCCGTTGGTCCAGTGCATCGCCGCCTGGAAGTTGCCGGACGCGATGTCGGTGGTCCACTTGTTCTCGTCGGCGGCGTCGACCTTGGCCTTGATGCCGATCTTCGAGAAGTTGTCGGCGATGATGGTCAGGTCGGTCTGGTAGTCGGACCAGCCGGCCGGGTCGGTCAGGGTGATGGTGACCGGCTTGCCGGTCTTGTCCTTGAGCACGTTGCCGGTGAGCGTGTAGCCGGCCGCCTTCAGCTTGGCTATCGCGCCGGCGACGTCGACCTTGGCGGTCTGGCCCTTGTACTTGTCCACGATGAACGGGGTGCCGGCCGGGGTGGGCAGGCCGGTGATGCTGTCGACCAGCGGCTTGAAGTAGCCGGACTCACCGATGTTGAAGATGTCCTCGCGGTTGACCACCATCGACATCGCCTGGCGCAGCACCGGGTCGTTGAAGGGCTTGACCGTGGTGTTGATCCACAGGCCGTCCGCGCTCATGTTCGGCGGGAAGAACAGGTGGTTGTGCGCCGGGTCCTTGGCCACGTAGGCCTGCTGGGCCTTGGCGATGAAGACGTAGGACCACTCGGACTGCCCGGCCTCGAGCGCGGTCGTCTGCGCGTTGTTGTCGGTGTAGGAGGTGTAGAGCAGCTCCTTCACCTTGGGCAGCGCCTGCCAGTAGCCGGTGGTGCGGGCGACCAGGTCGGCGTTCTGGCTGGTGATCGACTTCAGGGTGTACGGGCCGGTGCCGATCGGGTTCTTCACCACGTCGGTGGTCGGGTCGGCCATCGCCGACCACTGCGCCTTCGGGATGACGAAGGTCTTCAGGACCTTGGCCTGCGAGACGAACATCGAGTCGGTGAAGTTGACGGTGACCGTGTTGCCGGTGGTGCTGACCGAGTCGATCGGCAGCGCGTTGTAGTTCAGCGCCGACTTGTCCTTCAGGATCTGGAAGGAGTAGGCCACGTCGGCGGGGGTCATCGCGGAGCCGTCGGAGAACTTCACGCCGTCACGTACGGTGAGGGTGATGGTCTTGTAGTTGTTGGTCCAGTCCCACTTGGTGGCGAGCCACGGCTTGGCCGGGTCGGCGGGCTTGGTCTCGTTCACCATCGCGATGGGCTCGTAGATCATGAAGCGGTAGCCGAGGGCCGAGCTGGCCGAGGAGCTCAGGTACGGGTTGTTGTTGGCGGTGATCTGACCGTCGGGCATGCCGATTCTCAGCGGCTGCACCTTGGCGCCGGTGCTGGCGCCGGCCTTGTGGGAGGCATTGGTGCTGCTGCAGGCAGCGAGGCAGGTGATCGCCAGGCCGCCGGCGATGGCGGCGGCGGCAGTGCGGTTGAGGCGCATGAATCCCCACTTCAGAGGTGTCGGGCAAGGAGTGAGCGTGGTTTCGGTGGTGCGGGTGCTGCCGGCAGTGCGGGTGGTGCGGCTACGGGCGGTCGCTGTCCCCGGTTACCGGGGCGCGGGCACGGTGGCGGTCCTGGGCCGGGTGGAGTCCCGGACCACCAGGTGGGTCGGCAGGACGCTCGCCGCAGTCGGCAGCGGGACGCCCTTGAAGTGCGCGAGCAGCATCCGGGCGGCTGCGTCGCCCATCTCGCGCAGCGGCTGGTGCACGGTGGTGAGCGCCGGGTCGCTGTAGGAGGCGAGCGGCACGTCGTCGAAGCCGACCACGGCCACGTCCTCCGGGACCCGGATCCCGGCCTCGCGCAGGGCGAGCAGGACGCCCGTCGCGGAGAGGTCGTTCTGGGCGAACACGGCGTCGAAGGTCATTCCCGTGCTCAGGACCGCGGTGACGGCGGCCCTTCCCTGCTCGAAGGTGAAGTCGCCGACCACGACCTGCTCGGGGAACAGGGGGTGCCCGCTCTCCGCGTAGGCGTCGGCGAAGCCGGCCAGCCGCTCCTGGGTGCAGCCGAAGCTCTCCGGACCGGTGAGCACCACCGGCCGCTCCCGGCCGAGTTCCAGCAGGTGGCGGGCTGCCTGCTCGCCGCCGCTCCGGTCGGTGGTGGCGACGGAGGGGAACAGCGGCCGGTGGCCCCGGTCGTCGATCAGGACGACCGGCAGGCCGGCGTGGTGCAGTTCGGTGATGTAGTCCAGGGTCCCCTCGGGCTCGATCACCAGGAGGCCGTCGAAGGACTTCGCCGACACCTGCTTGGCGAAGCGCCGCAGCGAGTCCTCGCCGCGGTCACAGGTGAACAGCAGCAGTCCGAACCCCTCCGCCTCCACGACGTCGATCACGCCCTGGAGCACCTGCCCGATCCACGGCCAGGTCAGTGAGGGGACCAGCATTCCGACGATCTGGGTGCGCCCCCGGGCCAGGCCGACCGCGCCTGCGCTGGGGACGTAGCCGAGTTCGGCGATCACCTGGCGGACCCGTGCGGCGGTGGCCGCGTTGAGCTCGCCCTTGCCGTTGAGGACCCGCGAGACCGTGGTCTTGCTCACCCCGGCATGTGCTGCCACATCGGCGATGGTGATCGGCACGTCCGCCTCCGTTCGTCATTGATCGGTGGTCGTAGTTGTCCTACTCAGGGTGATTCGGGGTGAATTGCCAAGTCTTGGAAGCCAGTTCGGGAACCGGTTACGGAACCGGTTCCGCCGCAGAGTCAACCAAGGTAATCTCCGTCACGTCAATCACGTTCCGGCAACAAAGAGTTAACTTGAGGCCAGGGCCTGGAGAGCGCTCTCTGCCTGCCCGGAGCTTGCCTCGGGGTGCGGTTGCTGTCAAGACTCGAAGTCAACGACGTTGCAGGGATGTGACCTGTCTTCATGTCTCGCATGCAAACGACTGGTTCTACTCTGGGCCTTGACGCTCATGGAGGTCTGGCGCGACACTCCACTCAGTGAGAGAGCGCTCTCTCTTGATCGCGTGCTTGGCCCCGCCCTGAACCAGCGCCCCGCTCACCCGTCCCCGCCGTATCCCACTGGAGAACCATGACGACCAGCCTCGACCGCTCGTCCGCGCCCGAACCGCGCGCCGACGTCGGCTCCCGCTTCCCCACGGACTTCCTGTGGGGCGTCGCGACCTCCGCGTACCAGATCGAGGGAGCGGAGCTGGAGGACGGCCGGACGGCGTCCATCTGGGACACCTTCAGCCGCGTCCCCGGCGCGACCTTCGGCGGCCACACCGGTGAGGTCGCCTGCGACCACTACCACCGGATGCCCGAGGACGTGGACCTGATCGCCGGCCTCGGCGTCGACTCGTACCGCTTCTCGCTGTCCTGGCCGCGGATCCAGCCGGGCGGGAAGGGCCCCGCCAACGCGCGCGGCCTGGCCTTCTACGACCGTCTGGTGGACCGGCTGCTGGAGCGCGGGGTGCTGCCCTGGGTCACCCTGTACCACTGGGACCTGCCGCAGGAGCTGGAGGACGCGGGCGGCTGGCCGGCCCGCGACACCGCCCACCGCTTCGCCGACTACGCCGAGATCGCGATGAACGCGCTCGGCGACCGGGTCAGCTGGTGGACCACCCTGAACGAGCCCTGGTGCTCGGCCGTGCTCGGCTACGAGACCGGCCGGCACGCGCCGGGGCGGCAGGACTTCGGCGACTCCATGGCCGCGGTGCACCACCTGCTGCTCGGCCACGGCCTGGCCGCGCAGCGGCTGCGGGAGACCGCGCCGGGGCCGATCCAGGTCGGCATCACCCTGAACACCGCGCACACCCTGCCGGCCACCGACGCCCCGGAGGACGCGGTGGCGGCCCGCCGCGCCGACGGCCTCGGCACCCGGGTCTACACCGACCCGCTGGTGCACGGCAGCTACCCGGTGGACGTGGTGGACGACCTCGCCGCGCGCGGGGTGCAGCTCCCGGTGCAGGACGGCGACCTCTCGGTGATCGCCCAGCCGCTGGACTTCCTCGGCGTCAACTACTACACCAGCCACTACTTCTCCGGCACCGACGAGGACGGCCGCCGGGAGGTGGACGGCCTGCCGGTGGTCCGCCAGGTGCTGCAGGGCCTCCCGGTCACCGCGATGGACTGGGAGATCACCCCCCACGGCTTCACCGACCTGCTGGTCCGACTCGGCCGCGACTACCCGGGCGTCCCGCTCTACGTCACCGAGAACGGCGCGGCCTTCGACGACCGGGTCGGCCCGGACGGCGGGGTCGACGACGCCGACCGCACCGCGTACTTCGTCGAGCACCTGGCCGCGGTCGCCGACGCGCGCGAGGCCGGGGCGGACATCAGGGGCTACTTCGCCTGGTCGCTGCTGGACAACTTCGAGTGGAGCTACGGCTACGACAAGCGCTTCGGCATCGTCCACGTGGACTACGAGACGCAGGCGCGGACCGTCAAGCAGAGCGGACTCTGGTTCGCGGACACGATCCGCCGCAACCGCGAGGCCTAGCGCGTCCGGCGCAGGGGCACCGCCCGGCCCAGGCCGGGCGGCGGCTCCTGCCCGTCTCCGGCCGACGGCACAGGCACCATGCCCAGCACCATCCCCGACTGACCATCAGTCCCCGCCCCGAGAGGACCCCCCGTGCGCATCGAGCTCCGTGACGGCGTACTGCACACCGACGGCGCCCCCGGCCTGCTCGCCACCGCCGACTACCCCTACTACCGCGACGATCCGTCGGTGTGGCGGGAACGGCTGCGGACCCTGCGCGACGAGACCGGGATCCGCGTCGTCACCAGCTACTTCCCCTGGCGGCACCACCAGCCCGACGCCGACGTCCCGCCGGACTTCACCGGCGCCACCAGGCCCGACCGCGACCTGCTCGGCTACCTGCGGATCTGCGCGGAGCTCGGGCTGAGCGTGATCGCCAAGCCCGGTCCCTTCATCCACGCCGAGACCAACTACGGCGGCCTGCCGGACTGGATCTGCCCCGCGGTCAACCCCGAGGTGGAGCCGACCCTCGACGCCTACGGCGACCCGGTGCTCTGGAACGGCTCGGTCCTCGGCGCGGACGGCCTGGTCGAGCGCTGGCCGCTGCCGTCCCCGCAGGGCGCGTACTTCTCGGCTCGGGTCGGCGAGTGGATGCGCGCCGTCGGCAAGGAGGTGCTGCAGGCCGCCACCACCCCGGAGGGACCGGTGGTGCTGGTCCAGATCGCCAACGAGGGGCTGTTCACCGACGGCGCCCTGCCGCTCTGGTCCTACGACTACAGCGCCCCGGGGCTGGCCTTCTTCCGCAGCGGCCTGAGCGAGCACTACGGCAGCCTGGACGGCTACAACCAGGTGCACGGCACCGCGCACACCGACTGGGCCGAGGTCCAGCCGCCGCGCGAGCGCCGGGCGGCCGGCAGCGTCCAGGAGCAGCTGGCCCGCGCCGACTGGGGCCGGTTCCACTCCGACCTGCTGGCCGAGGCCTACCACAGCTGGACCGAGGCGCTGGCGCCGGAGGTCCCGGTGCTGGTCAACCTGAACCCGCCGGCCGAGCACCCGCACTCGTTCGACGGCTGGCTGTCCCGGGTCCGCCCGGAGCGCTGGAACGGCATCCACTACGGCTTCACCAACTGGATGGGCGTGGTCTCCGCCGACCGCACCTCGCACGCCCGCTACGTGCTCGCCGCCAAGCGCGCCCCCGGCCCCAACCTGGAGGAGAACTGGGGCTTCTCCGAGCTGTACGACCGGGCCTACGCGGCCGGGGCGACCAGCTTCCACCAGAGCCTGCTGGCGCTGGCGGCCGGGGCCACCGGGATCAACGTCTACACCGGCGTCGCCACCTCCGGCTGGGGCGACGACATGGACGTCATGCACAGCGCGCCCTACCCGGACTGCCCGCCGATCGACCAGCACGGCAACCCGACCGACAAGGCCGGCACGGTCCGGATGCTGGCGGACTTCTTCGCGCTGCACGGCGCCGAGTTCCTGGCCGCGACCCAGGTCACCGGGCCGAGCTGGGGCCTCTACGCCCCGTACGCCGCGGTCGCCGCCTGGGCGGCCGACGACGACAGCGGGACCGGCTGCGGCCGTCAGCTGCGCGCCTTCCACGAGCGGATGCGCGGGACCGGGCAGGACTACCGGATCGTGGACCTGGAGAGCGCCGACCCGCAGACCCTGGCCGGCCACCCGCACCTGGTGCTGCACGGCGGCCCCTTCATGCACGCCTCGGTGCAGCGGCTGCTCGCGGACCACCTGGCGGCCGGGCACACGGTCGAGCTGAGCGGGGAGGTGCCGCGGCTGGACGAGCTGCTGCGGCCGTGCACGGTGCTGGCCGAGGCGCTGGCGGCGGTCGCCGGTGCCCCCGCCGCTGACAACCCGTCCGCCGAGGCCGCCGCGGGCGCGCCGACGGTGCTCTCCGGCCACGCGGACGCCTACTGGCGGACCGTCGGCCCGGACACCGGCTATCTGACCGTGCTGGTGCAGAGCGACAGCGAGGGCCCGGTCACGGTCGCGCTGCCGCTCGGCGGCGACCGGGTCGGGACGGTGACCCTGGAGGGCGCCAAGGGCGGCGCGGCGCTGCTCCGGGTGGTGGCGGGGGAGCTGGACGACTTCCTGCTGACCGGCCTGAACTCCTACCTCGCGTCGGCGGTGACGCCGTCGGTCGCGCTCGGCGGCGCCGTGGTCCGCGCCGAGGGCCCGGCCGACCTGGCCCGGGTGGCGGGGGAGCTGCGCACGCTGCGTCCCTGAACTGGGGCGCCTTTGAACAGACGACGCAGGGGCGGGGCCGCGAACCCCGGCCCCGCCCCTGCGCCATGCCTGTCGGCAGGACCTCCCCGGCTACCAGCCGGCGTCGGGCAGCAGCTCGCGGACCGCGGGCAGCGCGGCGTCCAGGACCGTGCCGAACCACACCGAGAACGGCTTGGCGCCGCGCAGCTCGGCCAGCTCCGCCGGGGTGACCAGGCGGACCGCGGCGACCTCGTCCGGGTCCGGGTCCTGCTCGGCCTCGGCGATGCCGACGAAGAGGTGGTTGTACTCCTTCTCGACCAGCCCGGTGGCCTCGTCGGGGTGGTGGTACGTGACCGTGCCGGCCGCCTGCAGCCGGACCGGGGCCGGGCCCAGCTCCTCGGCGGTCCGCCGGGCGGCGGCGGCGAACGGGGCCTCGCCGGGGTAGGGGTGCCCGCAGCAGGTGTTCGACCAGACGCCGGGGGAGTGGTACTTGCCCAGGGCGCGCTGCTGCAGCAGCATCCGGCCCCCGGTGTCGAACAGGAAGACGGAGAACGCGCGGTGCAGCTGCCCGGGGGCCAGGTGGGCGGAGAGCTTCTCCGCCGTCCCGATGGTCCGACCCTGCTCGTCGACCAGTTCCAGCAGGATCTCGGGCGCGGTCAGGGCGGTCTCAGCCTGGGCAATCGCAGAACTGGTCGACGTCGACAATGCAGGACCTTTCGGCAGGGTGTGACGAACGCACCGGGGCGCTGTCCCCGGCCTCGACGGCGGAGACCGCCGCTGACCAGTCTGCCGTACGGGGCTGTGCCGGTCAGCGTGAAGACCCTATCGGGTGGTGCGCTCGAACGGACTCGCAGCCCGCCCGGACGACGCGGCTTGTGGCCCGGTGTCACTGTCCGCGATGATGATCGAACACCGGTAGGACATTCGGACCGATCCGAGTCTCCATCCCCCATTCGCCCCTCGTCCACACGGCCTCCGCGTGTCACCCGGTGCCCGCGGTCGCCTACGATCGCCAGGGCAGCCCTGTTCCCCCGGGACGCCCTCGCACGCTACAAGGACCGGAGAACCACATGATCGGCCTCGTTCTGGCCGCCGGCGCCGGACGCCGTCTGCGCCCCTACACCGACACCCTCCCCAAGGCCCTGGTGCCGGTGGACGGCGAGCGGACCATCCTGGACCTCACTCTGGGCAACTTCGCCGAGGTCGGCCTGAGGGACGTCGCCGTCGTGGTGGGCTACCGGGCCGAGGCCGTGTACGAGCGGAAGGCCGCCCTCGAACAGAAGTACGGCATCAGCCTCACCCTGGTCGACAACGACAAGGCCGAGGAGTGGAACAACGCCTACTCGCTCTGGTGCGCCCGCGACCTCTTCGCCGAGGGCCTGCTGCTCGCCAACGGCGACACGGTCCACCCCGCCTCGGTGCAGCGCACCATGCTGGACGGCAACGCCCGGCTCACCGCCGAGGGCGCCGCGCCCGGCATCCTGCTGGCGCTGGACACCGTGAAGAAGCTCGCCGACGAGGAGATGAAGGTCGTGGTCGACCCGGCCGCGGGCATGCGCCGGATCACCAAGCTGATGGAGCCCGCCGAGGCCACCGGCGAGTACATCGGGCTGACCGTGGTCAACCCGTCCGCCGCCGCCGACCTCGCCTCCGCGCTGCAGGCCACCTTCGAGCGCGACCCGCAGCTCTACTACGAGGACGGCTACCAGGAGATGGTGGACCGCGGCCTGCGGATCGACGTCCAGCCGATCGGCGACGTCTCCTGGGTCGAGATCGACAACCACGAGGACCTGGCCAGGGGACGGGAGATCGCGTGCCGGTACTGACCCGTCTGGTCCCCTCGCCGCTGGTGGTCGACATCCGGGCCGGCGCGCTGGAGAACCTCGGCTCGATCCTCGCCGACCAGCGGATCTCCGCCTCGGGGCGGCTGGCCGTCGCGGTCAGCGCCGGCTCGGGGGCCGCGCTGCGCGAGCGGCTCGCCCCGCAGCTGCCCGGCGTCGACTGGTTCCCGATGGCCGGCGGCACCCTGGACGCCGCGGTCGAGCTGGCCGACCGGATGCGCTCCGGCACCTACGACGCGGTGGTCGGCCTGGGCGGCGGCAAGATCATCGACGCGGCCAAGTACGCCGCCGCGCGGATCGGCCTGCCCATGGTCGCGGTGGCCACCAACCTCGCCCACGACGGCATCTGCTCCCCGGTCTCCACCCTGGACAACGACGCCGGACGCGGCTCCTACGGCGTGCCCAGCCCGATCGGGCTGATCGTCGACCTGGACGTGATCAGGGACGCCCCCGGGCGCTTCGTCGCCGCCGGGATCGGCGACGTCCTGTCCAACATCTCCGCCTGCGCCGACTGGGAGCTGTCCCAGCGGGAGACCGGGGAGCAGGTCGACGGCCTGGCCATCGCGATGGGCCGCAGCGCCGGGGAACTGATGCTCCGCCACCCCGGCACGATCGCCGACGACACCCTGCTGATCGCGCTGGCGGAGTCCCTGGTACTGTCCGGCATCGCCATGAACATCAGCGGCAGCACCCGGCCGACCAGCGGCGGCTGCCACGAGATCAGCCACGCGCTGGACATCCTCTACCCGGGCCGCTCCGCCCAGCACGGCGAGCAGTGCGGCCTCGGCGGGGCCTTCGCCAGCTACCTGCGCGGGGACGCCGACCTCTCGGGGGAGATGGCCGCCGTCCTGGCCCGGCACGGGCTGCCCGTGACGGCCGATCAGATCGGCTTCAGCGACGAGGAGTTCGTCGCCGCCGTGCACTACGCTCCGCAGACCCGCCCAGGACGCTTCACCATCCTGGAGCACCTAGACCTCGACCCCACAGCCATCCGGGACGCGTACACCGACTATGTCAAACACGTCAGCTCCTGAACGAACCCCCGCCCAGGGCAAGCCCACCATCGCGGAGTTCCGCGCCGTGGCCCATCCCGAGGGCATGCTGCAGCGGCGCTCCGGCGAGCACTGGGCCGGCCGCCTCTACATGCGGCGGATCTCCTCCCGGGTCACCCGGCACCTGATCACCGCCCCGGTCACCCCCAACCAGCTGACCTGGCTGATGATGCTCACCGGCGTCCTCGGCGGCGCCGCGCTGCTGATCCCCGGTCTGACCGGGGCGGTGCTGGCCGCCCTGCTGATCCAGGCCTACCTGGGCCTGGACTGCGTCGACGGCGAGCTCGCCCGCTGGCGCAAGCAGACCTCCACCACCGGCGTCTACCTGGACCGGGTCGGCCACTACCTGTCCGAGGCCGCGCTGCTCACCGGCGCCGGACTGCGGGCCGCCGACCTGTTCCGGTCCAGCGGGACGACCGACTGGATGTGGGCCTTCCTCGGGACCGTCGCCGCGCTCGGCGCCATCCTGATCAAGGCGGAGACCGACCTGGTGGACGTCGCCCGGATCCGCCGCGGCCTGTCCGCCGTCGACGACTCCGCCTCGGTGCCGCGCGCCTCGGGGGTCGCCACCCTGCGCAAGCTCGCGGCCGGACTCAAGCTGCACCGCCTGATCGGCGGAGTCGAGGCCTCGCTGGTGCTGCTGGTCGCCGGGATCGCCGACTTCGCCCACGGCGACCTGTTCTTCACCCGCCTCGCCGTGGCCGTGCTGGCCGGTATCGCCGTGGTCCAGACTCTGCTGCACCTGCTGAGCATCGTGCTGTCGAGCAGGTTGCGATGAGCGGTCCGGCAATGAAACTCGGAGCGGTGGTGCTCACCCAGGGCACCCGCCCGGTGGAGCTCAAGGCACTGCTGGAGTCGGTCGCGGTCCAGCACGGCGCGCCGGTCGAGGTGGTCGTGGTCGCCAACGGCGTCCCGCTGCCCGAGCTGCCCGCGGGCGTGCGCGGGGTCGAGACGGCGGAGAACCTCGGCATCCCCGGCGGACGCAACGTCGGCATCGAGGCCTTCGGCAAGGACGGCTCGGACGTCGACGCGGTGCTCTTCCTGGACGACGACGGCCTGCTCCCGCAGGACGGCGACGCCGAACGGATCCGCGCCGCCTTCGCCGCCGACCCGAGGCTCGGCATCGTCAGCTTCCGGATCGCCGACCCGGAGTCCGGCGAGACCCAGCGGCGGCACGTGCCCCGGCTGCGCGCCACCGACCCGCTGCGCTCGTCCAGGACCACCACCTTCCTGGGCGGGGCCAGCGCGGTCCGCAGCGAGGTCTTCGCCACCGCGGGCCAGCTCCCGGGGGAGTTCTTCTACGGCCACGAGGAGACCGACCTGGCCTGGCGGGCCCTCGACGCCGGCTGGGACATCGAGTACCGCGCGGACATCGTGCTGCACCACCCGAAGACCCCGCCGAGCCGGCACGCGGTCTACAACCACAACATCGCCAGGAACCGGGTCTGGCTGGCCCGGCGCAACCTGCCGGCCCCGATCGTCCCGGTCTACCTGGGCAGCTGGGTGCTGCTCACGCTGCTCAGGACCCGGTCGCCGGGGGCGCTGAAGGCGTGGTTCGCGGGCTTCGCCGACGGCTGGCGCAGCCCCTGCGGCCCGCGCCGGCCGATCCGCTGGCGCACGGTCTGGCGGATGACCCGGTTGGGACGGCCCCCGCTGGTCTGACCGGTCGGCAGACGACTGGACCGCTGCGCTGACGGACCGCCAGGGCGGGCCCCCGTGCCCGCTTTGGCGGTATCCGGACTGCCGGACCGGCCGGGCCGTGAGACCGTCGGAAAGTGGACGAGTACAGCGGCGGGGCCCCGGCTGCCGGGACGGCGGCGATCCGGACGGCCGACCCCGGCCCGAGCCCGGCCGAGCTGGCCGCGGCCTACGGGCTCAGCGTCAGCGGCCGGCGGCCGAGCCTGCCCGAGTACACCCGGCAGCTCTGGTCCCGGCGGCACTTCATCCTGGCCTACGCGACCGCGCGGAACACCGCCGCGTACACCGGCGCCCGGCTGGGGCAGATCTGGCAGGTGATGACGCCGCTGCTGAACGCGGCCGTCTACTACCTGATCTTCGGTCTGCTGCTGGGGACCAACCGGGGCATCCCCAACTTCATCGCGTACCTCTGCACCGGGGTCTTCGTCTTCCAGTTCACCCAGTCCGCGGTGCTGGCCGGGACCCGCTCGATCGCCGACAACCTCAGCCTGGTCCGGGCGCTGCACTTCCCCCGGGCCTGCCTGCCGATCGCGGCCACGGTGATGCAGCTGCAGCAGCTGCTGTTCTCGATGGGCGTGCTGATCACGATCATCCTGGCCACCGGTGAACCGGTCACCCTGCGCTGGCTGCTGATCATCCCGATCCTGCTGCTGCAGACCCTGTTCAACGCCGGGCTCGCGCTGGCGCTGGCCCGGATCGGGGCCAGGACCACCGACCTGGCCCAGCTGATGCCGTTCATCCTGCGCACCTGGATGTACGCCTCGGGCGTCTTCTGGAGCGTCAGCAACCTCGCCTCCGGGCACCCGGCCTGGGTGGCCACCCTGCTCAACCTCAACCCGGCGCTGCTGTTCAACGACATGATGCGGTTCGCGCTGATGGACTCGGTCCCGGCCAGCAGCGTCCCGCACCACGCCTGGATCGCGGCCCTGGTCTGGTCGCTGCTGGTGGTGCTGGGCGGCTATGCCTTCTTCTGGAAGGCGGAGGCGGAGTACGGCCGTGGCTGACTCCCCCTTCGCGGCCTCGTTCCAGGGCTCCTACGGCGGCTCGTCCAACGGCTCCTACGGCGGCGGCGCGGCACGCACCCCGACCGTGGTGGTGGACGACGTCCACATCGTCTACAAGATCTACGGCTCCGGCGCCGGACGGGGCTCGGCCACCTCGGCGCTGTCCCGGATCGTCCGGCGCAAGGCCTCCCCGGCGCTGTCCGAGGTGCACGCGGTGCGCGGGATCAGCTTCACCGCGTACAAGGGCGAGGCGATCGGGCTGATCGGCTCCAACGGCTCGGGCAAGTCGACCACCCTGGCGGCGGTGGCCGGCCTGCTGCCGACCGCGTCCGGGGCGATCTACACCGACGGGCAGCCGTCGCTGCTCGGGGTGAACGCGGCGATGATGAACGACCTGACCGGGGAGCGCAACGTGGTCCTCGGCTGCCTGGCGATGGGGATGTCCTACGCCGAGGTGCGCGAGCGCTACCAGGGCATCGTGGACTTCTCCGGGATCAACGAGCGCGGCGACTTCATCTCGCTGCCGATGCGGACCTACTCCTCCGGCATGGGAGCCCGGCTGCGGTTCTCCATCGCGGCGGCGAAGACCCATGACGTGTTGCTGATCGACGAGGCGCTGTCCACCGGCGACGCCTCGTTCCAGCGGCGCAGCGAGGCCCGGATCAAGGAGCTGCGGGAGGAGGCCGGGACGGTGTTCCTGGTCTCGCACAGCAGCAAGTCGATCCGGGACACCTGCGACCGGACGATCTGGCTGGAGCACGGCGTGATCCGCGCCGACGGGCCGACCGACGAGATCGTGGAGGCCTACGAGTCCTATATGAAGGACCGCAAGTAGCGGGGGCTGCTCAGCGCTCGCCGCCGCCGTAGCGGTGGGCGAGGCTGGGGTCGTCCAGCCACCACGGGCGCAGGCCCTCCTCCGGGGCGGGGGAGGCCGCCGCCGCGGGAACGGACGGCTGCTGCTCCCGCTCCTTCTGCTCGTGCTGCTCCCGCTCCTGCTGGTCCAGCTCCAGGTCCACCGCGACCGTGCGGACCCGCTCCTCGCGGATCACCCGGATGATCAGCGCCACCAGGAAGGGCACCCCGGCGATGTCGCCGAGACCCCACAGCACCGCGCCGCCCCAGGACTGGTCGGTCCGCGGCGACATGCCCCAGGGGCGGCCCAGCGCCTCCCAGTAGTGCGGGACCAGCAGGGTCGAGCCGAAGACCAGGACGAAGCCCAGCGCCGCGTCGAAGATCACCTCGGCGACCGTGATCGTCACCCCGAGCAGCGGGTGGTAGTGCTTGGCGACCGGGTCGATCTGCAGCCGGGGCCAGAAGTAGGCCAGCCCGAACAGCACGAAGCCGACGTGGAACGCGGTGTTCCAGCCGCCGGTGGTGAGCGAGAGCCGGTACCAGGGGCTGAAGTAGAACAGCCACGGCGGCACGATCAGCAGCACGGTCGACACCAGCGGGAACATCAGCGCCTGCGCGGCCCGCCCGCGCAGCGCCGCCCGCAGCCGCTCCCGCCGGGCCTCGGGGGCCGCCTCGACCAGCACGGTCACCGGGGCGCCCATCGCCAGCAGCAGCGGCACCACCATCAGCAGCAGCACCGACTGCACCGCGCGGTCGGTGAACAGCACCTTCTCGTAGACGCCGAGCCCGGCACAGGTGGTGAACACCCACAGCGCCATGCCCAGCACGAAGGCGAAGCCGCGGCCGAAGGACCAGGCCGTCCCCGACCGGTGCAGCCGGTGGACGCCGTAGAGGTAGCCGACCGTGCCGAGCACGGCGAGGGCCAGGACCACCGGCTCCAGCTGCCAGGAGCTGAAGGCCCGGCCGAAGGTCCAGGCCGGGGGTCCGGAGTAGGCAGCAGCCAGGTGCATCTCCATCACGCCGTTCTTCCCGTCCTCGCCGTCCGGTGGTCCGGCTTCCGATTCTGCTCCTGCGCCCGGAGCGATCTTCAGGCGGGGCCCGTTGTCAGTCTCTCGCGGTAAGTTAATGGCGTCCCTCTGTCACCGTACGGAAGCAGCCCTCCGATGACCGTTCGCGTCGCCACCTGGAACATCAACTCGGTCAACGCCCGGCTCCCGAAGCTGCTGGAGTGGCTGGCCTCGGCCCAGCCCGATGTGCTCTGCCTGCAGGAGCTGAAGTGCGCCACCGACGCCTTCCCCTTCGACGCGGTCGCCGAGCTGGGGTACGAGACCGCCGCGCACGGCACCGGCCGCTGGAACGGCGTGGCGGTGCTGTCGAAGATCGGCCTGGCCGACGTCGTCCGCGGCCTGCCGGGCCAGCCCGGCTACCTCGCCGACGCCGACTCCGCCGCGGACACCCTGATCGCCGCCGAGCCGGAGCAGGAGCCCCGCGCGGTCGCCGCGACCTGCGGCCCGGTCCGGGTCTGGTCGGTGTACGTGCCCAACGGGCGCGAGGTCGGCCACGCCCACTACGGCTACAAGCTGGAGTGGCTGGCCGCGCTGCGCGAGGCGGTCCGCGAGGACACCGCGGGGGCGCGGCCGTTCGCCGTCCTGGGCGACTTCAACGTGGCCCCGACCGACCAGGACGTCTGGGACGTCGCCAAGTTCGAGGGCCTGACCCATGTCACCGAGCCCGAGCGGCAGGCGCTGGCCGACCTGCGCGAGATCGGCCTCGCCGACGTCTTCCCGCGCCCGCTGAAGTACGACCACCCCTACACGTTCTGGGACTACCGGGGGCTGGCCTTCCCCAAGAACTACGGCATGCGGATCGACCTCACCTACGCCAACAAGCCGTTCGTGGCGGCGGTCAGCGACTCCTACGTGGACCGCGAGGCCCGCAAGGGCAAGGGCACCTCGGACCACGCCCCGGTGGTGGTCGACCTGGCGCTCTGAGCCCGGCGGACGATGCCGGTGGCGAGCAGGTACTGGGCCGTCAGATACGTCGCCATCACCCAGAAGCCGGCCGCGGGCAGCTGCGGCCAGTGCGCCAGGTCGGTGGCGATCAGGCTGTCCGAGACCAGGAACAGCGCGCCGCCGAGGCCGGTCCGCGGTCCGGCGCAGGCGGCGGTCACCGCGGTCGCGGTCAGCAGCAGGCTGTAGACGGCGAGCGGGATCCGCAGCCCGGCGTCCAGGTCTGGCCAGAGCAGGGTGATCAGCACCGCCCAGACCACCGCGTACGGGGCGCCGGTGCGCAGCAGCCGGGCCCGGTCGTGCAGCGCGCCGGTGCGGACGAAGTGGGTGACGTAGCAGACGTGGGCCACGGCGAAGCCGCCCATGCCGACCAGGAACCAGCCGCCGCCGAAGATCAGGAACAGGTCCCCGGCGCAGGACGCCAGCAGCGCGCCGAGCAGCAGTCGCGGCGCGGCGGCGCCGACCGCGGCGGTGAGCGCGAGCATGAGCAGCGGCTTGGTCAGATCCGCCCCGAGGCCCAGCCCGACCAGCAGGAACACCAGGTGCAGCGCGCCGAGGACGGCATACGCCGTCATCGCCCGCGAGCGGGTCACGCGGCGACCTTCGCGTCCCGCTGCTTCGCCGCCGCGGTGGCCGCGGCCAGGTCGGCGGGCTGCCAGCCGGGGCCCCGGAACAGGTAGCCGGCGCGCTCGCGCCAGCCGCGGGCGGCGGCCAGGTCGCGGCCGATCGCGGCGTACTCGTGGGTGGCCACGCGCAGCGGGTTGTAGGTGCTGATGTTCTTGGTCAGGCCGTAGACCGGCCGGTCGGTCTCGGCGGTGAAGCTGCGGAACAGCCGGTCCCAGACGATCAGGATGCCGCCGAAGTTGCGGTCCAGGTAGCCGCCCTGCGAGGCGTGGTGCACCCGGTGGTGCGACGGGGTGTTGAAGACCAGTTCGAACGGGCGGGGCAGGGTGCCGATCCGCTCGGTGTGGATCCAGAACTGGTAGACCAGGTTGACCGAGGAGCAGAAGGCCACGGCCGCGGGGGAGACCCCGAGCACGATCAGCGGCAGGTAGAAGACGCCGAAGGTCAGGTCGGTCCACGGCTGGCGCAGCGCGGTCGACAGGTTGTAGTGCCGGCTGGAGTGGTGCACCACGTGCTGGGCCCAGAGCAGCCGGATCCGGTGGGTCGAGCGGTGCGCCCAGTAGTAGCAGAGGTCCTGGCCGAGCAGCATCAGCGGCACGGTGGTCCACCAGTGCAGCGGCACCCGCAGCGGGGTGGCGGCGTAGAGCAGGTTGTAGAGCGCGAACGCGGGGAGCTTCCAGAGCAGGTTGGTGCCCAGGCTGCCGAGCCCCATGGCCAGGCTGGTCGCGGTGTCCTTCTTGGCGTAGCCCTGCTCGTCCTCGTCCGGGTGGACGAAGAAGGAGACGATCTCCACGATCGTCAGCAGGACGAACGCGGGGACGGACCAGAGCACGGCATCGGGCAGGTTCGGCATGATCGGGAGCGTAGAACGGGGAGACTTCCCTGCATAGGGGTTGTTACCCACCCGTAGGAAAATCTCCCCGCCGCGCGCCCCGGCCGTCCCCCTGCTCCCGCGCGTCCCACTGCTACCAGACCCGGACCGAGCCCCCGGTCGCGAAGGCCGGGCTGGTCGCCCCCGGCGGCGGCGCGTCCAGCGGCAGCGCGACCTGGTCCACCAGCGGTCCAGCCTTGGCCGCGAGCGTGTCCAGGGCGGGCAGGTCGAAGCCGTAGACCCGGGCCGCGTTGCCGCCGACCATGGCCGCCACCTCGGCGAACGGCAGCCCGGCGTAGGCAGTCCGGAGCGCCTCGGTGGTGTAGGGGTAGGTGCCCTCGTCGTGCGGGAAGTCGCTGCCCCACATGATCTTGTCCAGGCCGATCCGCTCGCGCAGCGGCACCTCGTGCGCCCGCATGAAGCTGGCGCCGACGAAGCAGTTGCGCTCCCAGACCGCGCGCGGTCCCGCGCCCATCGCCTCGGCCAGGCCCGCGCCGAACTTGGACTCGGCGGTGGACGCCCGGGTCGCCGCGCCGACCAGCCGCCGGTGGTAGTAGTCCAGCATGTCCAGCACGCCGGGGATCCAGCCCGAGCCCTGCTCGGTCAGCACCAGCCGCAGTTCCGGGAAGCGCCGGAACGCCCCGCCGAACACCAGGTGCCACAGCGCCCGGTGCGAGAACCAGGTGGTCTCCACCATGAACACCGCCCGCGCGGCCGGCTCCTCGCCGAGCACCGGACCGGCCGAGCCGCCGTGGTGGTTCACCGGCACGCCCAGCTCCGCGCAGACCGCCCAGAGCGGGTCGTAGACCGCCGAGTACAGCTCCGGCACCGGCGCTCCGGGCGGGACGCCGGGCAGCACCACGCCGCCGGTGAGCCCGGCCGCGTGGCAGCGGCGCACCTCGGCCACGGCCGCGTCCAGGTCGCCCAGCAGGATCTGGAAGGTCCCGGCCCGGCGGCCGGGGGCGAGGCCGCAGAAGTCGGCCATCCAGCGGTTGTGCGCCTGCAGCCCGGCCCAGCGCAGCTCGTACTCCTCGGCCGTGGGCTGAGCCGCCGTCAGCGAGGTGCTGGGGTAGAACGGCGGGACGGTGTTGGGGAACACCACCTCGGCCACCACGCCGTCCTGCTCCAGCTCGGCCAGCCGGCGGTCGCTGTCCCAGTTGCGGTCGGCCTCGGGGGCCTGCAGGTCGGCGAAGGGGTTGACGTAGTCCGCGGCCCAGGCGTCGAAGGCCCGGTGGTGCCGCGAGGCCAGGTAGGGGCGGTAGTCCAGCAGGTCCGCCCCGGCGTGGCAGTCGGCCGAGATCACGGTGTAGCGCTCGGGGGGCGGGGTCTGACGGTCCGTCACAGTGTGCTCCCCTCGGTCGGATCAGGGGTGTGGCGCGAAGCGCCTCCGGCAAGGGTGGTGGTGGGCGACGGGCGGGCGGTGCCGATGAACGGGAAGTCGTGTCCGGTCAGCCAGTGCCGGCCGACCTCGCGGGCCGGGGCCCAGGCCGCTTCGACCGCCGATTGGTCCGCCGGCTGGCCCAGTTCGGCCGGGGTCGGGCCGATCCGGCGGGCGATCGGGGCCAGCCGCGCCAGGTCGAAGCCGAACACCTCGGCGCAGGACAGCCCCAGCAACTGCCGGGTCTCCGCGATTGGGATGTCGTGGAAGGTGGTCCGCATCCACTGCCGGGTGTTCGGCCAGGTCCCCTCCGGATGCGGGAAGTCGCTTCCCCAGCAGATGTTGCCGACCCCGATCTCGTAGCGCTGGGCCAGCTCGCGCCGCTTGGTGTTGGTCGCGGCGATGAAGCAGTTGCGGTCCACGTACGCGCTGGGAGCCATGGTCAGCTCCGAGAACGGCGAGAGCTTCTTTCCGCCGTGCGCGCCGAGGTAGAGCCGGTCCATGAACCACAGCAGGTTCGGCAGCCACCAGCAGCCGGACTCGGCGATCCCGAAGCGCAGGCCAGGGAAGCGCTCGAACACCCCGGACCAGAGCAGGAACCACAGCGGGCGGGACGGCCAGAAGGTCACCTCGGTGACGTAGATGCCCAGGTGGTCGCCGTACTCATGGCGCGGGGCCGCGCCGGAGTGGGTGAGCACCGGCAATCCCAGCTCCGCGCAGACCGCCCAGACCGGGTCGTAGCGGCGGTCGTGATAAGGCGCTTTGTCGACCCACATGGACGGGATCATCACCGCGCGCAGCCCGGACGCGTGCGCCCGGCGCACCTCGGCGACCACCGCCCCCACCTCGCCGGTGATCGGCAGCAGCGCCACCCCGGCGTGCCGCTCCGGTTGCGCGCTGTCCGCGATCAGCTCGGCCAGCCAGCGGTTGTGCGCCTTGGCCCCGGCCATGCCGAGCACCGGGTCCTGGTCGCCGCTCAGGCCGAGGCCGACGCCGAAGGGCGCGGCGGTGGTGCTGTCCACCGCGTCCGCGTCCGGGAACACCACCTCCCCGGCCACGCCGTCGCCGTCCAGCTCCTTGTCGCGCTGCGCCGCGTCCCAGCCGCCGCGCAGGCCCTCCTCGTGCTCCTCGAACCACTTCCGCGCGAACGCCTCGTTGCGGACCCCGAGCCGGGTCGCCTGCTCCCGCCGGGCGGAGGCCTCGGCCAGGAAGCCGTCGAAGGCGGCGTGGTGCGCCGACTCCAGGTAGGGGCGGTACTGCTCGGTCGGCAGCCCGGCGTGGCAGTCCGACGAGATGACCAGATACGGTTCCTGATCGGCCATCACTCCTCCTCCGGAATGCTCCATCGTCATTCACCTTCCAGGATGAAGTGCTCCAGGTAGGACGGGTTGCCGCGGTCCAGCATCGACTGCGACCTGGCCCGGATCTGCCGGTCGCTGTGCTCGCTCGGCGGCAGCATCCAGAACCGGTCCGCCCGGATGCCGTCCACCACCGTCCCGGCCACCTCCTCGACCGGGGTGAACGCGACCTGCTGCCCGGCTGCCTCCATCGCCGCCTCCCACTGCGCCAGGCTGCGGTACGGGGTGCGCCGGGGGCGCTCCTTGGCGAAGCGGTCCGGGCGGTTGCGGTGCGACTCCCACAGCCCGGTGCGCAGCATGTGCGGGCCGGGGAACAGGACGGACGCGCCGACCGCGGCCCCCTCGGCGCGCAGGTGCGCGTAGAGCGACTCGGTCATGGTCACCACCGCCGCCTTGGTCACCGCGTACACCGACGCGGTCGGCAGCGGGGCGATCCCGCCGTCCCCGGACGAGGTGTTGACGACGTGTCCGGGCTCCCCGGCCGCCAGCATCCGCGGCACGAACGCCTGGATGCCGTGGAACACGCCCCAGACGTTGACCGCGAAGGCCCACTTCCAGTCGTTGGGCTCGTGCTCCCACATCCGGCCCTCGGCCCCCGACCCGACCCCGGCGTTGTTGCACAGCACGTGCACCGCGCCGAAGGCCCGGTACGCCGCGTCGGCGAGCGCGTCCACGCTCGGCCGCTCGGAGACGTCGGTGGGCACGCCGACCGCCTCCGCCCCGCCCTCGCGCAGCCCGGCGACGGCCTTGTCCAGCGCGGGTTCCTCGACGTCGGCGAGGACCACCCTCAGCCCCTCGGCGGCGAAGCGCCGCGCCATCGCCAGACCGATCCCGCTCGCCGCCCCGGTGATGACGGCGACCTGCCCGGGGAGCAGCTCCATCACGCGCCCCCCGTCGGCGGCACGGGCGCGTCCAGCAGCTGCATCGGGTCGTCGTAGCGCTGGTGCAGATACGGCAGCAGGGCCTGCGCGCTGACCCGTTCGGCCACCCGTCCGCGCTGGTCGGAGCTCTTCTCGCCGATGGTGATCTCCAGCAGCCGGTGCACCGGCAGATCCGCCACCGGGTCGAACGGCGACTCGCGGAGCAGTACCTCGCCCTCGATCCGCTCCAGCCGGCGGATCCGCTCGGTGCGGGTGCAGTGCACCAGCACCGGGTCCAGGTCGAAGCCCTCGCCGTCCACGGCGGGCAGGAACTTGAAGTAGAAGTCCAGCTTCTCGGTCGGCTTCCCGGTCGGCGCGGGCACCGGCAGCTCACCGGTCACCCGGCCGCTGACCTCGACGAAGGTGATCCCGTGCCGGGTCAGCGTGGCGCTCACTCGGTCCCCGTCGCGGTGGACCGCGACCTCGCCCAGCTTCTTCGGCTCGCCGAACACCTCGCGTCCGCCGATCAGCGCCCGCTCGGTGCTCATCGGCATCACCAGCGGGTACCAGCCGGTGTGCGCGCCGTGCTGCGCGCTGACCGCGAACGAGCCCGCGCCCAGCGGCGCGCCGAACAGGTCGACCTGGCTGATGTTCACCCGCACCAGCGCCTGCTCGGCCGGCTTCAGCGGCGGCGGCAGCACCTGGGCGACCGCGTCGGCGTCGGTGGTCCACACCGCGACCACCCCGGTCGACCAGATGTCGGGCAGGACCGCGCGGCTGCTCCTGGCCGCCTCGATGTCCGCCTCGGAGCGCGGACCGTAACGTACTCGTGCCATGGCTGAACCACCCTCTCGTCGCCTCGGTCTGTAACACTGTTACTCCGAACTGCGCGAAGGGTAAAGAGAAATGACAACCCGTCAGCAATCCCGTCAGCAGCTCAGCCGGGAGGCGGTGCTGGCCGCCGCGGAGGAGCTGGTGCGGGAGCACGGCCCTCAGGCGCTGACCATGCGCAGGCTCGCCACCGCACTGGGCGCGGCGGTCACCGCGATCTACTGGCACGTCGGCAACCGGGAGGCGCTGCTGGACGAGCTGGTGCAGCGCACGGTCCGGGAGATGGGCCAGATCACCGCGCACGGGGCGACCCCGGCGGCGCGGGCCGAGTCGGTGGCGCTGACGCTGCGGCGCAAGCTCAGGGCGCACCCGCACCTGATCGCGCTGGTGCACGAGCGCGGGCTCACCGAGCTGATGATGCTCCCGGCCCAGCGCGCCCTGGTGCACGAGGCGCACACCGCCGGGCTGCGCGGCGAGGCCGCGGCGGAGGCGGTGCGGGCGGTGCAGGTCCAGGTGGTCGGCTTCGTCCTGGTCGAGCGCAACCGCGAACGCGCCCCCCGGCAGCACCCGGGCGAACCGGAGCTCTGGGACGCCGAGACGGCGGAACAGGACCCGCCCCTGGCCGCCGCCCTCGGCCGCCCGACCGACCCGGACCGCCTGTTCGCAGCCTCGGTCCGGGCCTTGGTCAGCGCGCTGTGGCCGTGCTGACCGAGTAGCCCTTGCGGTCACGCCAGACGAACCCGGGCTGCTGGAAGCCCCGGTCGATCTCCTGCGACAGCGCGGCGCACACCGCGGGGTACTGCGGACTGTCGGCCGGGACGCCGTAGAAGTGGAGCAGCGACACCGCGAACTCGGTGAGGGGGGCGGCTTCGGGAAAGACGAGGGATCCGGGGACGCTGTTCACCCGGACGTTCCCGAAGACCTCCCTGATCATCCCGGGAAGATTTCCGGAGTCGGTCTCCGGTCGGGCGTCCGGTGGAACCGTGACCCCGTGGGCCCGCACCGTTCTGGCGATGAGCCGGCTGAGCAGCGGAGCCTGACCCGCGTCGTTCACCACGGCGACGAACGTCCCCGACGGCTTGAGGACGCGCCGGCACTCCCGGAGCGCGTCGGGTACCGCCCGTACGTGGTCGAGCATATGGCGGGCGAAGACGAAGTCGAAGGCGTCGTCTCTGAGCGGCAGCCGGTGGATGTCGCCGCGCACGGCATGGATCCCCCGATCGGTGACGCTTCCCACAGCGGCCTCGGAGATGTCGAGGCCGAGCACCCGTCCGTTCCGCTGCGGACGCGCCAGCCGGGCCAGGAAGCTGCCCGTTCCACAGCCGATGTCCAGCACTGACGCGTTCCCGCTCACGGGGGCGTACGCAAGAGTGGACGCCTCGACGTCGTCGGGCGGATCACTGTGGAGCAGATGCACCCGCTGCCGCACGGCGAGCCGGTCCATCGTCCTGTACTCGTCGGCCTTCAACCGTCGCCCCCTGGAATCGATTCAGACGCCTGCGGAGAACCTGATGACCGACTCGACTCCGTCCAGGGACTCATCGGTGTTGTCGATGCCGAGCAGCCTGAGTCGGCAGTCATGGAGGATGTGCTCCAACTGTGCGCTGCTCTCCGTGAACAGAATCCCCTCGTTGCTCTCGGAGACCAGTCGGTGATCGCCGAAACGCACGCACATCACACCTTGGGCACGGGCCCCGGACAGGGACTCCCTGGCACGTCTGAGTGCCGAGATCAGCACGCCGGGACGGGCGGACGATGCGGCGGTCGGCAGGTAGACCAGGTCGAAGCCGCGGGAGGCCGAGGAGCTCTCCGGGTCCAGCCAGACCGGAAAGTCGGCCCGGACCAGGCGGGACCGCGACGGAGGCACCAGGCCGACCGACTCCTCGGCCTCGCCCGCGATCCAGAGGACGTCCGACTCCGCGTGCTCGGAAAGCACCTGGAGGACCGCCCGCACCGTGGCCTGCCGAGGGCGCCAGGCGGTGGCCGCCGAGGGCTCCGACTGCTGATCGGGTGACACGTAGTGGCCGTTTTCCAGGGTCCTGGACCATGCCCTTGCCCAGGCCCGGTGACGCGGAGTGTCGACGGCGCCCGTTGAACGGCCGCGGTGCTCCGCGCACAGCACAGCCTGGTCGGAGACATCGCGCTGGCTCAGCGTCTTCCGGCTGGTCCGGGCGGCCGTCAGATGCAGGGTCCGGTCGACCCTGAAGGCCTCCGCGATGGTGGGATCCCGTAGCAGCCCGGCGAACTGGACACCGTGGGTGAAGCGGAGCCGCTCCTTCAGTTCGACCTCATCGGTCGAGCTGAACACGCGGTCCAGGGCGCGGCGCACGATGTCGCTGGCCGTCGACACGCGGTCGTCCGAGGAACGGGCGGCACAGAGGTCGTCGAATACCGACAGTGCCTGGATGCTCAGGCCGATGTCGGGCCGAGGTCCGTTCGGGGTCGGCACGGTCAGGAGACCGTCACGTGTGTGCTCCCCCTGCAGGACGGCGACTGCGAGCTGCTGACAGGTTGCCACCGTCTGCTCGTAGAGGTACTGCTGGGCCAGTCCGAGCGGCATCCGGCCGAGGTGGAGTGAGGTCAACTGCTGGGCGCTGAAGAGGAAACTCGACTGTGCCAGCGCCACCAGGTTTCCGTAGGCGCCGAAGCGGGCGCAGGCGGCCTGCGGCGAGGTGTCGGCCAACGGCGCCGAGACCCGTCCCTCCAACTCCTGGGCCATCTCGTCGACCGTGGTCGACAGGGTGTTCCGCAGCTTCTCCGAGAGGTGCGAGCCCAGGATCTCGTTGTCGTGCGCCAGGAGCTCGTACAGCGCCCAGGCCCCGGCCGTCATGCCGAAGGTCCCCGATGTGTCGAGCCGCCAGTGGCGCAGCGAGCTCTCCAGGTACTTGGCGCTGCGCACGACTTCGGGGTACGGGCTCTCCTCACCGAAGGCGCGCTGCAACCTCAGCAGGGTGGCCAGGGTGATCGCGGTGTGCCGGATGCGTACCTCGGTGGGAGCGGTGCGGGTCTGAATCGTGGCACCCACGGCACCGCCGCTGGCCGTGCGCAAGCGTAAGAAGTTCGCCCCGGCACGCAGGGACTCCCCGATGGCCGCCTGCAGTCGTTCCGAACTGCCGTCGCCCACCGTGACCAGGGAGTTCAGCGCGGCACAGGTGACATCGATGCCCCCGTGAACCCGCATCGGCGGGCGGTCGGGGGCCTGCATCTCCGAGGCGTTCGCGTATTCCGTCATCCACCGGGCCAGGGACCTGGCCCAGCCCCCGCTCGGCAACTGCTCCGACAGAAGGGCCAGCAGGACTTTCTCGGCGACCGCGTCGGGGTCCGACCAGGCGCTGCCACCCGCTCGCGGGGGTGCGGACGCGGCGGCCGGGATCCGGGGCGGTTCCTCCCTCGGACGGGGAACCGTGGGAGCCACCTGCTCCCCGACCCGCTGCACAAGAAAGCGCTTCACCTGGACGTAGGTGAGATCCGACCGGTCGGAGAACTTGCAGACGGTGCGATGGTCGGCATCCACGGGAATGGCCGTTGCACCGGGAAGGTGCGGATTTCCTGAGGACTCACCGACGACCCGCAGACCCTTGGTGTCCTGGGTCTCGTAGAAACTGAGATTCGCCAGTTCCGTGCGCGTCGCGTAGTTGCGGTACCAGTCGTCCAGCTCACGCAGGTACGTGTGGTCGTCGGCCAGTTCGCGTACCAGCGGGGTCGCCCGTACGGTCCTCAGGTAGCCCAACAGGGAGGCGAGCCCGGATCCGGTGTGGGGAGTCGAGAAGAACACGACCCCGGCAAGGTTCTCGCAGAATCCGGAGTACTGGTCGCCCATGGTGTTGCTGTGCCTGATGATCTGTTTGATCACCAGGCCGCCGAGGCTGTGGCCGACCAGGACGAAAGGACGCCTGCCGATATCGTGCCCGTCCCGCAGGGCGGCCAGGAGATTGGTCGCCCGATCCCGTATCGGCATGCTCTTGCCGTGCCAGCGCGTTGCTGAGGCCGGATAGTTGACGCACCATACGGCGAACCTGGAATCGTCTTCGGTCAGCCAGTCCGGCCAGGAAAGCGGAGCCCCCTTCTTCGAAGGGTAGGTCCATGTTCCGTGCCCGTCGCCGCCCAGACCGTGGAGCAGCACGATGTCCGCTGAAGTTGACTGGCTGTCCCCGACACGTCGCACATCTACCAAGATCTTCTCCAAGGAGAGGCCGGAATCACTGTAGCAAGGGGTCGGGCGCGAAGCTCCCGTTGCGGCGTGGTACGAACGCGGCCGACCGGCGGGTGCCGAGCCCCGGGCCTGGTCGAGCCTCAGGCCTACAGGCCGGAGGGGAGCAGATCGGTCGGGACGTCCGAGGGGAGGCCGCTGGGCAGCAGCGACTTCACGGACGACGGGAGGTCGGACGGCAGCCCCGAGGGCAGCCCGCTGGGCAGCCCCGTGGGCACTGCGGTGGGCCCGGTCTGGGCACCGCTCGGAGTCGTGGAGCCGCTGCTGCCACCGGACTTGCAGGCGGTGACCCCGGCGAGCAGGGCGACCGTCCCGAGGGCCGCGGCGGCGGTCAGGGCGGCGGCCCGGCGCGAGCGGCGGGGGATACGGGACGCGCGGGGCGCGCTACGGAGGGTGCGGGACGGCGTGGGGTTCGGCATGGTTTCGTCTCCTCGGACGGATATCGCGGATCGGACACCTCTGACACGGACGGCACGTTCGAGCCGGAACCGCAGGGGGTAGTGAGCCCTCACTCACCCGGATGACCTCCCCACCTCCCCCGGTTCCCGCCCCATTCTGCCGAGGCCGGGGCAGGCCCGGGGGGCGGGTCGACGATCTCCGCTCCGAAAGGAACGCCCTGTGCCCACCACGTTCGCGGGTCCGGACGACCTGCCCCTGCTGCCCCCCGGTCCGGACAACCGGCTGGTGCGGCTGCTGGTCCAGGTGGTCGACCAGCCCGAGGAGCGCGCACGCGCGGTGACGCTGCTCAACGGCGAGCACTGGTCGGTGCGGCCCACCCGGAGCGAGGACCAGGTCACCCCGGTTCCCAACCGGGTGTCCATGGTGGTGGAGATGTACGTCCGCGGGGCCCGGGTCGGGGCCAGGCCCAGGGCGGAGCAGGCGGTGCAGCAGCTGGCGGCGCGCGCCACCCTCGGGCTCTGGGTCATCGACTCTGCCCTGGTCCGAGCCGAGCCGGGCGCCCCGTCGACGACGTACCAGGTCTACACGCGGCAGACCGCCCCGCACGGCCTGGGCTGGCTGTCCGGCCTCTGGCGCGACCTCGGGGGAGCCGACGCGCAGCGGGGGTTCCAACTGCCCGGCCCTCCGGATCTCGTCGCCGCTCGAGCCGAGGCGCAGCGCAGGCACCTCGGCGGTGTGCTGTTCGACCCGGTGCTGCACGACGTCCGGGTGGTGCTGGGGCCCGCGGCCGGCCCGGGTTCGTCCGGACGGATGCGCTGGCAGGCCAAGGCGCTGATCGCGGGCCGGGTGATCCTCTGGATGCTGCTCTTCCTGGCCTGCGGGGCGGTGCTGCAGCGGTCTTCGGGGGCCTGGGGTGCGGTTCCGTCAGCTGTGGCCGTTGCCGCGGCCTGGCCGGCGGGGAGTTGGCTGACCGCCAACGCCAGGCCGCTGCTGAGGTGCGTCGTCGGCGGGGCGGCCGCCGCGATCGTGGTCTTTCTCGGGTACACCCTCGCCGCGGACGTCCCCCCGGGGAGCAGCGCCGGGTTGCTGCTGTTGCGCACGCTCGTCCTGCTGCTGCTGGGGTGCTGCGCCTACGGCTGCTGGCTGGCCGTGCGCTTCACCTGGCTCAGCCGAAACGCCACGTTCGTGGCCGGCGGCCTGCTGGGGGTCCTGCCGTTCGTACTGCCCTGGGTGGGCAACCTGCTCAAGGAGGTGTACCTGCAGGACGGATTCGGCATCCCCGCCTCGTCGGTCCCGGTCGCCTCGTACGCCGTGGACGCGGCGGGGCTGAAGCCGGTGCTGATCGGGGCGGCCCTGCTGATGGTGCTGGTCGGCGGCGCCGGATGGCTGCGGTACTTCCACCAGGCTCCGAGCACTGCCAGTCTCGCCTTCCTCTATGGCCCGCTGATCTGCGTCGTCTACGTCGGAAGCGCGCTGCTGGCCGGGATCCACGGCGCGAGCGGTGCGGCCGACCGGGCGGCGGAGCAGGCGCGGGCAGGGCGGGCGCCGTCCAGTTACTTCGGGATCGAGGGCCGGATGATGTGCCTGGTGCCCACCGGGGCCGAACCCGTCCCGGTGTTCAACGGCCCGCTGCCGACCGACCACCCGGTCCTGGTCTTCGGTACCGGCAGTGACCCGCTGTGGGCGTGGGACCCGCGGCGCCCGGACCGCGGTGGACCCTCGGGCCAGGCCCTCAGCCTGCCGGCGGCGGCCGTCTCGGTCGTTCCGCCGCGAGGGGCGGGCTGTCCGGCGGCGAGGCACTGAGCCTGCCGGGGGACAGCCCCCGGGCCGGAGTCCGGCTGACGGGCCGACACCTGGGCGGCGGGTGCTGCGCGGTGCGCCCGTCCGGGGGTGGTCAGCGCCTATTCTCGGAAGCGGGTGACCGGCCGGGATCGGTGCAGGCCGGACCGGTGGCGGCGTTCCTGGGAAACATGAACGTCTTCGCTGTGTTACGGCCGACGTATTGTCAGCCCGGCGCTGGTGGTCCTAGGTTCTACGCACGTAGACATTCGCGTGAACCGCTTCTCTGCTGTCAGTAGAAGGTGAGGGTGTGTCATGTCCCAACCCGCGAACTCCGGCGAGCCGACCCAGGTGGTGCGCGCTGCCCTCGTCCAGGCCCGGTGGACCGGCGACAGCGCCTCCATGATCGACCTGCACGAGTCCTACGCACGCGAGGCCGCAGCCCAGGGCGCGAAGATCATCGGCTTCCAGGAGGTCTTCAACGCCCCCTACTTCTGCCAGGTGCAGGAGGAGGAGCACTACCGCTGGGCCGAGGCCGTCCCGGACGGGCCCACCGTCACCCGGATGCGGGCCCTGGCCGCCGAGCTGGGCATGGTCGTCGTGGTCCCGGTGTACGAGGTCGAGCAGCCCGGCGTCTACTACAACACCGCCGCGGTGATCGACGCCGACGGCAGCTACCTCGGCAAGTACCGCAAGCACCACATCCCGCAGGTCAAGGGCTTCTGGGAGAAGTACTACTTCAAGCCCGGCAACCTCGGCTGGCCGGTGTTCGACACCGCGGTCGGCCGGGTCGGCGTCTACATCTGCTACGACCGGCACTTCCCCGAGGGCTGGCGCGCGCTCGGCCTGGCCGGGGCGCAGATCGTCTACAACCCCTCCGCCACCAGCCGCGGCCTGTCCGCCTACCTCTGGCAGCTGGAGCAGCCCGCCGCCGCGGTCGCCAACGAGTACTTCGTCGCCGCGATCAACCGGGTCGGCGTGGAGGAGTACGGCGACAACGACTTCTACGGCACCAGCTACTTCGTGGACCCGCGCGGCCGGTTCGTCGGCGAGCCCGCCTCCGACAAGGAGGAGGAACTGGTGGTCAGGGACCTCGACTTCGGCCTGATCGAGGAGGTCAGGCACCAGTGGGCGTTCTACCGCGACCGCCGCCCGGACGCCTACGGCCCGCTCACCGAGGCCTGAGCCGGGGTAGTAAGCGGAGACAGGAGCTACGAGGGGAATGAGCCGCACATGAGCAACCCGTCCGACCCGTCCGAGCTGATCCACCGTCACCGGACCGTCACCCCGTCCTGGCTGGCCACCTACTACGCGCAGCCGATCGAGCTGACCCACGGCGAGGGCCGCCACGTCTGGGACTCGCAGGGCAACCGCTACCTGGACTTCTTCGGCGGCATCCTGACCACCATGACCGCCCACGCCCAGCCGGACGTGGCCAAGGCCGTCGCCGAGCAGGCCGGCCGGATCCTGCACAACTCCACGCTCTACCTCTCCACCCCGATGGTCGAGCTGGCCGAGCAGATCGCCGAGCTGTCCGGCATCCCGGACGCCAAGGTCTTCTTCACCACCTCCGGCACCGAGGCCAATGACGCCGCCCTGCTGCTGGCCACCAGCTTCCGCCGCTCCAACCAGGTGCTGGCGATGCGCAACAGCTACCACGGGCGCTCGTTCAGCACCATCGGCGTCACCGGCAACAGCGCCTGGTCGCCGACCAGCCTGTCCGCCCTGCAGACCCTCTACGTGCACGGCGGCATCCGCACCCGGGGCCCGTTCGCACACCTCTCCGACGCCGGGTTCATCGCCGCCTGCGCGGCGGACCTGGAGGACCTGCTCGGCCAGGTCGGCGGGAACGTCGCCGCGCTGATCGCCGAGCCGATCCAGGGCGTCGGCGGCTTCACCAGCGGACCTGACGGCCTGTTCGCCACCTTCAAGCGGGTGCTGGACCGGCACGGCATCCTCTGGATCTCGGACGAGGTGCAGACCGGCTGGGGCCGCACCGGCGACCACTTCTGGGGCTGGCAGGCCCACGCCGACGCCGGGCCGCCGGACGTGCTGACCTTCGCCAAGGGCATCGGCAACGGCCTGTCCATGGGCGGCGTGGTGGCCCGTGCCGAGGTGATGGACTGCCTGGGCGCCAACTCCATCTCCACCTTCGGCGGCAGCCCGATCACCACCGCCGGGGCCCTCGCCAACCTCCGCTACCTGCTGGACCAGGACCTGCAGGGCAACGCCCGCCGGGTCGGCGCGGAGCTGATCGGGGCCCTGCGCGAGGCCGGGCTCCCGGTGGTGCGCGAGGTGCGCGGACGCGGGCTGATGATCGGCGTCGAGCTGGTCGGCCGGGACGAGCAGCCCTCGCCCGCTGCTGCCACGTCCGTGCTGGAGCACGCCCGTGAGCTGGGCCTGCTGATCGGCAAGGGCGGCCTGTCCGGCAATGTGCTGCGGATCGCGCCGCCGCTGTCGCTCACCGCGGGGGAGGCGGCCGAGGGCGCCGGGCTGCTGATCGAGGCGCTGCGCCGGGCCCAGGCCGACTCCACCGACTGGGCCTCCGCCGACGCCCCCACTGCCGGAGCGCCTGCCGACGGAGCTGACGGAGCGTCCACCGGCCAGGCACCCCACGACCCGAGTCTGGAGCGCGATCCCGCATGACCCTTCCCCGCACCGTCATCCGCAACGGCCTGGTGATCACCGCCGCCGAGGAGGTGCACGCCGACGTCCTGATCGAGGGCGAGCGGATCGTCGCCCTCGCCGCGACCGGCAGCTCCGCCGCCGAGGCCTGGACCGCCGAGACGGTCTACGACGCCACCGGACGCTACGTCATCCCCGGCGGCGTGGACGCGCACACCCACATGGAGATGCCGTTCGGCGGCACCTTCGCCGCGGACACCTTCGAGACCGGCACCCGGGCCGCCGCCTGGGGCGGCACCACCACCATCGTCGACTTCGCGATCCAGTCGGTCGGCGGCAGCCTGCGGGACGGGCTGGACGCCTGGCACGCCAAGGCCGAGGGCAACTGCGCCATCGACTACGGCCTGCACATGATCATGTCGGACGTCACCGAGTCCAGCCTCAAGGAGATGGACCTGCTGATCGAGGAGGGGGTCACCTCCTTCAAGCTGTTCATGGCCTACCCCGGCGTCTTCTACAGCGACGACGGCCGCATCCTGCGCGCCATGCAGCGCGCGGCCGGCAACGGCGGCCTGGTGATGATGCACGCCGAGAACGGCATCGCCATCGACGTCCTGGTCGAGCAGGCGCTCGCGGCCGGGCACACCGACCCGCGCTACCACGGCGAGGTCCGCCGCGAACTGCTGGAGGCCGAGGCCACCCACCGGGCGATCCAGCTGGCCCGGGTCGCCGGGGGAGCGCCGCTGTACGTGGTGCACGTCTCCGCCGAGCAGGCCGTCGCCGAGATCAGCGCCGCCCGCGACCTGGGCCTCAACGTCTTCGGCGAGACCTGTCCGCAGTACCTCTTCCTCTCCACCGACAACCTGGCCGAGCCGGGTGCCGACGGCTTCGAGGGCGCCAAGTACGTCTGCAGCACCCCGTTGCGCCCGCGTGAGCACCAGGCTGCGCTGTGGCGCGGGCTGCGCACCAACGACCTGTCGGTGGTCTCCACCGACCACTGCCCGTTCTGCTTCAGCGGGCAGAAGGAGCTGGGCCGGGGCGACTTCTCCAAGATCCCGAACGGGATGCCCGGGGTGGAGAACCGGATGGACCTGCTGCACCAGGCCGTGGTGGACGGCCACATCGGCCGTCGCCGCTGGATCGAGCTGGCCTGCGCCACCCCGGCCCGGATGTTCGGCCTCTACCCGCGCAAGGGCACCATCGCCCCGGGCGCGGACGCCGACGTGGTGATCTTCGACCCGCACCAGGAGTACACCATGTCCGCCGCCACCCACCACATGAACGTCGACTACTCGGCGTACGAGGGGAAGCGGATCACCGGGCGGGCCCGCACCGTGCTCTCCCGCGGCAGCGCGGTGGTGCACGAGGGGGAGTACCTGGGCCGGGCCGGGCACGGCGCCTTCCTGCCCCGCGGCACCAGCCAGTACCTGATCTGACTTCCCGTCAACTTCAAGGAGAGGAGCGACCGATGGACTTCGGACTGGTGCTGCAGACGGATCCGCCGGCCCGGTTGCTGATCGACCGGATGAAGCGCGCCGAGGGCGCCGGATTCACCCACGGCTGGACCTTCGACTCGGTCGTGCTGTGGCAGGAGCCGTTCGTGGTCTACAGCCGGATCCTGGCCGAGACCGAGCGGCTGACGGTCGGTCCGATGGTCACCAACCCGTCCACCCGCACCTGGGAGGTCACCGCCTCCCTCTTCGCCACCCTCAACGACATGTTCGGCAACCGCACCGTCTGCGGCATCGGCCGCGGCGACTCGGCGATGCGGGTCGCCGGACGCAAGCCCGCCACCCTGGCCCGGCTCAGCGAGGCCATGCACGCCATCAAGGAGCTGGCCGAGGGCCGCGAGGCCGAGGTCGACGGCACCGCGATGCGGCTGCCCTGGGTCGAGGACGGCAGCAGGCTGCCGGTCTGGATGGGCGCCTACGGTCCGAAGGCGCTGGAACTGACCGGACGTCAGGCAGACGGCTTCATCCTGCAGTTGGCTGATCCGTTCCTCACCGAGTGGATGGTCAAGGCGGTCCGCGGCGCGGCCGAGCAGGCCGGGCGGGATCCGGACTCCCTCACCATCTGCGTCGCCGCGCCCGCCTACGTCACCGACGGCAGCGCGGAGGGCCTGGCCCACGCCAGGGAGCAGTGCCGCTGGTTCGGCGGGATGGTCGGCAACCACGTCGCCGACCTGGTCGGACGCTACGGCGAGCACTCGGGCCTGGTGCCCGACGCGCTGACCGACTACATCAAGGCCCGGCAGGGCTACGACTACAGCCACCACGGACGGGCCGGGAACCCGGACACCGCGTTCGTCCCCGACGAGATCGTCGACCGCTTCTGCCTGCTCGGCCCGGCCTCCGCGCATCGCGAGAAGCTGGAACAGCTCCGGGCGCTGGGCGTGGACCAGTTCGCCGTCTACGCCATGCACGACGCGGTCGAGCACACCATCGACGCCTACGGCACCGACATCATCCCCGGTTTCAGCTGACCCCGAGGTGGCCCATGTCCTCCGGCAGACCCCCGATACACGAATCCCCGACCGCCCAACTGGTCCACCCGGACGGGCGGGTCGCCCTCGCCGACTCGGCCGTGGTGGACGACCCGCGCTTCGCCAACGCCGACCTGCGGCCGGTCCCGATGGACCGCCGCACCTGGAGCACCTACAACTACCTGGCGCTGTGGGTCGGCATGGCCCACTGCATCCCCTCCTGGACGCTGGCCTCCGGCCTGGTGGCGCTGGGGATGGACTGGAAGCAGGCGGTGCTGACGATCGCGGTGGCGAACGTCGTGGTGCTGGTCCCGATGCTGCTGACCGGGCACGCCGGGACCAAGTACGGCATCCCGTTCCCGGTGTTCGCGCGGGCGTCCTTCGGGCTGCGCGGCGCCAACCTGCCCGCGCTGGTGCGGGCCGCGGTGGCCTGTGCCTGGTTCGGGGTGCAGACCTGGATCGGCGGCGAGGGCATCTTCCTGCTCGCCGGGAAGCTCTTCGGCAGCGGCTGGCAGAACGCGAGCACCATTGCCGGGACGGCGTGGACGCAGTGGCTGGCGTTCTTCGTGTTCTGGCTGATCGAGGTCGCGGTGATCACCCGCGGCATGGAGACCCTGCGGAAGTTCGAGAACTGGGCCGCGCCGCTGGTGATCGCGGGCGCGCTGGCGCTGCTCGGGTTCATGGCCGCCAAGGCCGGCGGCTTCGGCCCGCTGCTGGACCAGCCCTCGGCGCTGGGCTGGGGGAGCGGCTTCTGGAAGGTCTTCTTCCCGGCGCTGATGGGCATGATCGGCTTCTGGTCCACGCTGTCGCTGAACATCTCCGACTTCACCCGCTTCGGCGGCAGCCAGCGGGCCCAACTACGGGGCCAGGCCATGGGACTGCCCACCACCATGACCCTGTTCGCGGTGCTGTCGGTGCTGGTCACCTCGGGCTCGCAGGCCGTCTACGGTGAGCCGGTCTGGGACCCGATCGCGCTGGCCGCGAAGATGAGCAACGTGGTGGGCGCGCTGTTCGCGCTGCTGATCGTGATGATCGCGACCCTTTCGGTGAACATCGCCGCCAATGTGGTCTCGCCCGCGTACGATCTGTCGAACCTGATGCCGCGTCTGATCAGCTTCCGCACCGGGGCGTTGATCACCGGGGTGGTCGGGGTGGTGATCATGCCGTGGAAGCTGGTCGCCAACCCGCACGTCTACATCTTCACCTGGCTCGGCTTCGTCGGCGGGCTGCTGGGGACGGTGGCCGGCATCCTGATCGCCGACTACTGGTTCATCCGCCGCACCGAGCTGCACCTCGACGAGCTGTACCGGCCCGGCGGACGCTACTGGTACACCGGCGGCTGGAACCTCAGTGCGGTGCTGGCCTTCGCGGTTGGCGGGCTGCTCGCCATCGGCGGCTCCTACTCCACGCTGGACGCCCAGGGCGTGAAGCAGGGCCCGTTCCCGACCGGCGGCCTGATCCCGTTCCTCAAGCCGCTGGCCGACTACGGCTGGGCGGTCGGCCTGGCCTCCTCCTTCCTCCTCTACGCCGCCCTCAACCTGCACCGCCGCCGGGCCCCACAGGACTGACCCGGCCCCAGAACCGCTGCCGCCCCGCCTCGCCGTCGGGGCGGCAGCGCCGTGTCCGGACACTGCCAAGAGTACGTACAACTCCTGCTCGCCCCGGTACAGTTGATCCCCATCGACCGTCGGGGGGGCGTGATGACATCACCGGGTCCTGGGCCCGCGCATACAACCCAGTCCGAATTCGCGCTGGAGCGCTACCGGTACATCCTCCAGCAGATCCACACCGTCAACGAGAACCTCTACCGGTTCCTGGCGATCTTCCAGACGCTGGCGACGACCCTGGTGGGCGCGGCCCTCGCGCTTTTCGTGGGCTACCGGCAGTGGGGGGTCGCCGCAGGGACGGCCAGGGGCGGGGTGATCGGCTTGCTGGTGCTGACGACCGTGGTCGCCGCCTTCACCTCCACGCTGGTCGTGGTGGGCGCCTTCGCCTGGCTCGACTACCGCAACGAGGAGTGCGACCTGATGGACGAGGCGGTCCGCCCCGGATTCCGGGCCCGACCGCGGTCCAGGAACGTCTTTCGCTGGTACGAGACCTACGCCCTGCTGTTCATCCTGGTGTCCATGGCCGCTATGTGGCTGCTCGCCGAGCTTTTCCTGCTGCCTGCCATGACCTGAGATCCCGGGGCCGCCGGGAGGGACGAAAGGCGCCGCTTCGTTGAATCAGCACCACTTCACCAGCACGGACCTGTGGCGGAACACCCTTGAGGCCACGTCACGGAACGACGGCTACCGATCCGAGCGGGAACGGCTGCGGGCGTCCTACCTCTCGCTGCGGGAGAACGCCGTCCACCTGCTGGGTGAGGCCGCGCGCAGCACCCCGGAGTTCACCGTGCACGACATCACCCATGTGGACGCGCTCTGGGAGACCGCGAGCCTGGTCTGCGGCGAGGACAACCGGCTCACCGCCGCGGAAGCCTACGTGCTCGGCTGCTCGTTCGTGCTGCACGACGCCGCGATGGGGGCGGCGGCCTACGGGTCGGGCATTCCCGACGCCATCGGCGCCGAGCGCTGGCGCGACCTGGTGTCGGTCGCCTACTACCGGAGCAAGGGCTGCTGGCCCGAGGCGGAGCAGATCGACGCCCCTCCGGCCGAGGTGGTCGAGCTGTGCACGGTGCAGGCGATCCGCGAGACCCACGCCGCGCAGGCCGCGCGACTGGTCGACCAGCCGTGGACCAGCAGTGCGGGAAACCAGCTGTACCTGATCCAGGACACCCAACTGCGGGAGTCCTACGGCCCGCTGATCGGCCAGCTGGCGGCCAGTCACTGGTGGGACGTCGACTCGCTGGCGGAGCGGTTCAAGCAGACCAGGGGCTCGCTGCCGTGGCAGCCCGCGGACTGGATCATCGAACCGCTCAAGCTCGCCTGCATCCTGCGCCTGGCCGATGCGGTCCAGATCGACAGCCGTCGCGCCCCCACGTTCCTGTTCGCCCTCCGTGCGCCCGGCGGTGAGTCGTACCACCACTGGAGGTTCCAGGAGCACGCCAGCCGTCCGCACCTGTCGGGCGACCGGGTGACTTTACCTCCCTGCGTCCGTTCGACCAGGCCGCCGCCCCGGCCTGGTGGCTTGCCCTGGACTATCTGCGCGGTGTCGACCGGGAGTTGAAGCGGGTGGACGCACTGCTGCACGATCTCGGCCGCAGGCGGCTCGCGGCGCGTGCCGTGGCCGGGGTGGACTCACCGGAGCGGTTCGCGGAACTCTTCCCGGTGCTCGGCTGGCGGCCGGTCGACGCTGCCCTGCAGATCTCGGACGTACCGGCCCTGGTCGGGGTGCTCGGCGGTGAGCAACTCTACGGACGGGAGCCCGAGGTCGCGGTCCGTGAACTGATCCAGAACGCCCAGGACGCGGTCATGGCAAGGACGGTGGTGGATCCGGACTTCACCGACGGGCGGGTCGAGGTGCGCCTCTCCGAAGTCGACGGGGAGTGGGTTCTCGAAGTCGGTGACAACGGCGTCGGCATGGACGAGGACCTCCTGGTCCACAGCCTGCTCGACTTCGGACGGAGCGGCTGGAGCTCCAACCGGGTCCGCAAGAGCTTCCCCGGCCTGGCCGGAGGAGGGTTCAAGCCACGCGGCCGCTTCGGGATCGGGTTCTTCTCGGTGTTCATGCTGGGCGACCAGGTGGAACTGGTCACCAGGCGCTACGACGGGGCCCAAGCGGACGCACGCCGTCTGGGATTCGACGGCCTGGACCGGCGCCCGCTGCTCACCGCTGTGCAGGCGCCCGCGCGGGTGGCCCCGGGAACCCTGGTCCGGGTCGTGCTCAAGCACAGCCCGTTCACCGCCGAGGGCATCCTCCGCAGAACCGAGGACGACCGCCTTGGCCAGTTGATCGAGCGGCTTGCGCTGGAGAGCACGGTACCCGTGCGTAGCTGGGAGCCCAGAGGGGGCGTCCCTGACGTCCTTCCTCCGTTCTCGCTGGAAACCGGGACTGCGGATCAGGTGTTCGATCGGCTGTATCCGCCGCTGACCGGCAGTTGGAGGTTCGGCCTGGAGAAGCAGCGGGTCCAGTTGCGTGAGGCGTTCGTCCAGCGGGCCACCGAACTGTTCGACGATTCCGGTCGGCGGATCGGGTTGGCCGCGCTCGGCCCCGACCTCCTGTACTGGAACCAGTTGGGGTACATGGGAATCGTCCCGGTCAACGGATTCCTCGGGGACGAGTCCATCGCGTTCGCCGGCTACCTCGAAGGGCTGCCCAATCGTGCCTCCCGCGACCAGGTGGACCTGGTGGCCGATCGGGCCGTCGTCAGCCGGTGGTTCTCCGACCAGGAGCGGCGACTGCGGGAGACCGGTGACTTCAGCGACTCCGTCCAGCTTGAGCTGGCCTACACGTTCCAGCGGGTGCTGGGTCGGCTCGGGGCGGACTTCGGCTGCGGGATGACCTCCGAGGGAGTGCTCCGCCCCGGTCGCATGGGGTCCTGGGCCGCACAGCGGAGTGAGATCTTCCTGGCCATGGGGATGCCGCTGTCGTGGAACACCCGGCCGCCCCAGGTGATCCACTATCTGTCCGGGACCCAGGTGCGCCTTCCGGACGACTGGGTGAGCATCTTCTTCTACAGCAACGCCGACATCTTCCTGGGGATGTTCCCCGACTCGTACAACCGTGACCCCGCGTATGAGTTCTCCCGTGACCAGCCCGGACTGGCCTGGGAGAAGGTCTGGTGGCGCATGTCGGGGAACCTGCACGGGCTGCTGCTCCGCGAGATCTGCCGGGCCTGGTCCTGCGATGTGGGCGACCTGCTCGCTCCGGTGGCACAGCGTCAGTGGAGCGACTTCATGTACCTGGAGGACGCGTCGCTGGGGCCGGTGTTCGGGTACCTGCTGCGCAGGCCGTAGTCGCTCCTTGCGCCGGGCTCTCCTTACACCGAACCGACCGGGGGTGTACTAGCGTTCAGGAGTGCGGGGGCCGGTCGTGTCCATCGGCGTTGGGCGCGGTCCCGCCGGCCGCCCGCACCAGGCTTGCTGACCACCCTGTACCGGCCCCCGGTGCAGGGTTTGCCTTTTCTTTACAACCTGGGGGCGGGCTGCGTCGTCTCTCCGCACGATGTGAAACGCGGCCTGCGCGGTGAACCCTTCGGGGTCCCGGCGGCCTCAGCGAGAGAGAAGGCAGCATGCGCAGCAGCATTCGAACCGTCGGCGCTCTGGCCTGTGCGGCGGCAGCCGTCGGCTTCGCCCCGGCCGCGGCCGTCGCCGCGGCCCCGCTCAGCGCGGCGTCCACCCCGATGTGCGCGACCTCCCAGCTCACCCCGTCGCTCGGCGGCGGCGACGCCGGGGCGGGCAACCTGTACCGCTACCTGGTGCTGACCAACCACAGCCACACCACCTGCCATGTCACCGGCTTCCCCGGGCTGTCCATGCTGGACGCCCACGGCAAGCAGATCGGCGCCCCGGCGACCGAGCAGCACATCGGCTACGCCCCGGTGGTGCTGGCCCCCGGCAAGTCGGCGAGCGACACCATCCACACCGCCAACCGGCAGACCAACAGCAGCACCGAGTGCCTGCCGACCTCGACCGACCTGCGGATCTACCCGCCCGGGAACAAGGCCTCGATCGTCTTCGCCGGGAAGGTCACCAACTGCGACAAGCTGTTCAGCGTCACCCCGTTCACGGCCGGGACCGGCGGCAACCCGTCCAACACCGCCCCCAGCAAGCCGACCAGTGCGCCGAGCAGCGCGCCGACCGGCTCGCAGGTCTCCACCGTGCCGAGCGGCGCGCCGGACACCGGGCTGGCGCTCACCGCGCGGTCCGGCTCCGACTCCGGTGACGTCGTCGGCGCGACCGTGGGCGGCGTGCTGCTGGTCGGCGGTCTCGGCGGGCTGGTGCTGTGGTCCAGGAACCGGAGCCGGTCCTCGGCCCGGACGCGGGGCTGACCGTTGACCGGACCGACCGACACACCGGGCCGTCCCGGTCCCGGCTCCGACGCCCAGCAGGCCGGCGCCGGGGCCGGGGCCGGGACCCCCGACCAGCACCGCCCGCGGCGGGCCGGGGCCGCGGTCGCCGCGCTGATGGTCGCGCTGTTCACAGCGGCGCAGCTGGCCGGCTGCGCCGTGACCTCCACTCCGACCGACCCGGCCGCGCCGCCGGTCGGCATCAGCGCGAGCACGCCCGCGTCCAGCGGCACCGCTCCCAGCGGCACCGCGCCCAGCGGCGCCGGGAGCAGCGCACCGGCCCCGCTGGCCCGGTCGGTGCCGGTGCGGCTGGAGATCCCGGCGATCGGGGTCGACACGCCGGTGATGCAACTCGGCCTGGCCGCCGACGGCACGGTCGGGGTGCCGCCGATCGAGGCGCACGCCCCGGCCGGCTGGTACGACGGATCGCCGACCCCTGGCCAGGTCGGCCCTTCGGTGCTGCTCGGCCATGTCACGGTCGGCCAGTTCGGCGACGGAGTGTTCCTGCACCTGTCCCGGATGAAGCCGGGCGACCGGATCACGGTGCTGCTCAAGGACGGCGTCTCGGCCGTGTTCTCGGTGGACTCGGTACAGACGGTTCCCAAGGCGCAGTTCCCGACGGCGTCCGTCTACGGGAACGTGGACCACCCCGCGCTGCGTCTCATCACCTGCGGAGGCGTCCGTGCCGGCAATGGCAGCGGGTACACCGACAACGTGGTCGTCTATGCCTCCATGGTCAGGTAACAGGTAAGGAGAACGGACATCCGGTCTCAGGAAAGCGCGGCATCCGAACTGTTCGCGGCCTTCTACCCGCGCCTCGCGGGCTGGTGCCGCAAGCTTGTCGACGATGACGGGACCGCGCACGAGATCGCCTCGGAGGCGTTCGCCCGGCTGTGGGCACGCTGGAGCAAGGTCGAGGAGCCGCACGGCTTCCTCTTCGTCACCGCCGCCAACCTGGTGCGTGACCACTGGCAGAAACTGGAGCGCGAGCGGCGTGCCTACCGGCGCGTCACCACGGAGGAACTGGTGAAGCAGCAGTTGGACGGGACCGGGGACCCCTCCGTGCGCCTGCTGGTGCAGTCGCTGCCGGAGCGGCTGCGCACCCCCGTCCTGCTGCACTACTACGCCGACCTGCCGGTCCGGGAGGTCTCCGCGCTGCTGGCCCGGAACGAGGGGACGGTCAAGTCGGACCTCCACACCGCCCGGGAACTGCTCCGCGCCAAGCTCGGAGGACACCATGACCGGACCATCTGACGACGAGGAGCGGGACGGCGGCCGTCCCGACCCACTGGACGCGCTGCTGCGGCCGACGGTGGAGTTCCTGCCCGCCCCGGCCGGTTCGTTCGAACGGATCTACCGTACGGCGAAGCGGCGGCGCCGGGCCAAGGCCGCGGTCGGCGGCGGCCTCGCGGCGGTGCTGGTGGCGGGTTCGCTCTACCTGGCCGGGACCTTCACCCCGACCGGCTCCACCGTGGTGGTCACCCCGCCCGCCAGCAGCGGCCTGCTCGCCCCCGCGCCCAGCGGGACCGCCCCGGGCGCCTCCCCCTCGCCGGTCGGGCCGCAGCCCACGCCGAGCGCGAACACCGGCAGTGCCCCGGTCAGCCCGACCGGCCGTCCCGACCCGGGCGTGCCCGGCGCCGGCCGGAGCACCGGGACCAGCGCCACCGCCACGGCCACGCCGATGTGCGCGACCTCGCAGCTGACCGCCTCGCTCGGCGGCGGCGACGCGGGGGCGGGCAATGTGTACCGCTACCTGCTGCTGACCAACCACAGCGGCACCACCTGCCATGTCACCGGCTTCCCCGGGCTGTCCCTGCTGGACGCCGCGGGCAAGCAGATCGGCGCCCCGGCGACCGAGCAGGCGCTCGCGCACACCCCGGTGGTGCTGCGCCCGGGGGAGTCGGCGAGCGACACCGTGCACACCGCCAACCGGCAGACCAACAGCAGCACCGAGTGCCTGCCCACGTCGGTCCAACTGCGGATCTACCCGCCCGGCAACACCGCCTCGATCGTCTTCAGCGGCAAGGTCACCAACTGCGACAACCTGTTCAGCGTCACCCCCTTCACCGCGGGCAGCACCGGCAACCCGCCGTCCTGAACCGGCGCGCCGGAAGGGCCGGGCCCGCGCCGCCGCAAGGGGGCCGGGCGCGCGCCGCCGGGGAGCCGGTGGGACGATCGTGGCCCGCGGCCGGGCCGGGACCGGCTGCAGAGGGAAGGCGCGCGGGATGACCCAGCAGTTCGGCGACTACCAGCTCGAGATCTACTTCAACGCCCTCTTCGGGGTCCAGCCGCAGTGGCCGATGGCCTTCGCCGAGTGGGAGGCGAAGGCGCTGGCGGTGCTGCCGCCCTCGGTGGCGTCCTATGTGGCGGGCGGGGCCGGGGACGAGTTCACCCAGCGCGCCAACGTCAGCGCGTTCGAACGCTGGGGGCTATACCCGAGGATGATGGTCGGCGCCACCGCACGCGACCTGACCGTCGACCTGTTCGGGATGACGCTGCCGAGCCCGCTGTTCCTGTCCCCGATCGGTGTGATCGGGCTCTGCGCCCAGGACGGCCACGGCGACCTGGCCACCGCCAGGGCCGCGGCCCGCACCGGCGTCCCGATGGTCGCCTCGACCCTCTCCAACGACCCGATGGAGGACGTGGCCGCCGAGTTCGGCGACACCCCCGGCTTCTTCCAGCTCTACACCCCCACCGACCGCGACCTCGCCGAGAGCCTGGTGCACCGGGCCGAGGCGGCCGGGTTCAAGGGCATCGTGGTCACCCTGGACACCTGGATCACCGGCTGGCGTCCGCGCGACCTCGGCAGCGGCAGCTTCCCGCAGCTGCGCGGCCACGCGCTGGCCAACTACACCTCGGACCCGGTGTTCCGGGCCCGGCTGCCGCACGCCCCCGAGGACGACCCCAGGGCCACCGCCATGCACTGGGCCGGGATCTTCGGGAACCCGCTGACCTGGGAAGACCTGCCCTGGCTGCGCTCGCTGACGGAGCTTCCGCTGCTGCTCAAGGGCCTCTGCCACCCGGAGGACGTGCGCCGGGCCAGGGACGCGGGCGTCGACGGCGTCTACTGCTCCAACCACGGCGGCCGGCAGGCGAACGGCGGCCTGGCCGCCCTGGACGCGCTGCCCGGCGTGGTCGAGGCGGCGGACGGGCTGCCGGTGCTGTTCGACTCCGGGGTGCGCAGCGGTGCAGATGTGGTGAAGGCTCTGGCTCTCGGCGCCACCGCGGTCGGCGTGGGCCGTCCGTACGCGTACGGGCTGGCGCTGGGCGGGGTCGACGGCGTCGTCCACGTGCTGCGTTCGCTGCTGGCCGAGGCGGATCTGATCATGGCCGTGGACGGCTACCCCCGCCTCGCCGACCTCACCCCGCAGGCCCTGCTGCCGAGGCCGGGCCGCTGAGCTGCGGGTACGAAATCACCGGGCTGATCAGGGGTCAACACCGGTCTGCTGTCACCACTCCCGGTGCGAACTGAGCTGGGCGTTCTCGGACTGGAAACCGGAATGAGATCTGTGATGTGATGGAATGAGTCAGTTGATTCCGATGCGACAACAGCTGCGCAGATGCGGGGACTCGTGTACATGCCGATCGGCCTCGCGGCGGCGGCCCTGGTGGTCGCGCTGATACTTGGCTTCCTGCTCGCCCGCTCCCGGAGGGCCGAGAGACGGGAGCGGCGGCACCGGGAGGAACTGCAGGCCACCTATCAGGAATTGCAGCTGACGCAGTCTCAGGCCGGGCGCGAGTACCGCACCTTGCAGGAGTACTGCGTCCAGCTCGCGGGCGAACGGGACGAGTTGACCGCCGCCGCGAAGGAACGGGACCAGCACAGCGGCGAGGTGCTGGTGAACCTGGCACTGCGCAGCCTGGCCCTGGTGGAGCGCCAACTCGGGCAGCTGGAAGGCATGGAGGGCACCGAGGCGGACTCGGCCCGGCTGGAGCAGCTCTACCGGCTGGACCACCTCGCCACCCGGATGCGCCGCAACAACGAGAACATGCTGCTGCTGGGCGGCGCGAGCCACCAGCGGCCGGGGCACGCGCAACTGCCCAGCAGCCTGCTGGACGTGATGCGGGCCGCGCTCTCCGAGATCGAGCGCTACGAGCGGGTCCACCTCACCGCCGTCCCGCAGCTGTGGATCAGGCCCGACGTGGCCGAGGACCTCAGCCACCTGTTCGCCGAACTGCTGGAGAACGGAACGGCGTTCTCGCCGCCCGGCGAGCCGGTCACGGTCACCGCCTGGCAGTTGGAGAGCGGCGAGCTGATGGTCTCCCTGGTCGACCGGGGCATCGGACTGCCGTCGGAGCTGCTCTACGAGGTCAACTCCCGCCTGGCGTCCGGTGGTTCGGGCCAGCCAGAGGGGAGCGCGGCGCGCACCGGGCGCAGCATGGGCCTCCAGGTGGTGGCCATCCTGGCGCTGAAGCACGGCCTCCGGGTCCAGCTGCGCGCCAGCCCGACCGCGGACGGGACGACGGCCCTGGTCGCCGTCCCCACCTGGGTCTTCGCCGCACCCCCGGCCGTCGCGCCGGAACCCGACCCGGCGGCCGGCTGGGACCGTCCGGCGCCGGTGGTCGCGGCGGTGCCGGGGCCCGCCCGCCCGCTCAGCTCGGTGCCGGGCACCGGACCCGACCGGGTCGCCGCGGGCGGCCTGCCCAAGCGGGTGCCCGGGGAGAGCGGCCAACTCGCCCGCGGCGGCGGGCCCGAGGCCGCCGAGCAGCCCGACGGCGGGAGCCCCGCCGGGGCCGAACGCCCCGGCGCCGGGGCCGAGGAACTGCGCCGCAGGCTGGGCGGGTTCCAGCACGGCGTGCGCGCCGCCGCGCCGATCCGCCGCGAGGAGCAGGGGACATGATGAGGACCAGCGGCTCCACCCCCGGCGCGGTCCCCAGGGACGGCGAGCACGACTCCCCGCTCCAGCGGCTGCGCTGGCTGCTCAGCGACGTCCTGGTGACCACGCCGGGACTGCGCTCGCTCGCCCTGGTCTCCACCGACGGGCTGCCGCTGGTGAGCGCGGACGAGGGCTGCCCCTCGGAGCAGCTGGCCACCCTGGCGGCCGGACTGACCGGGCTCTCCACCGGCCTGTCCGAACTGCTGGCCTACGGCGGCCTCGAACGCACGGTGATCACCCTCGACGAGGGCACGCTGATCCTGATGTCGGTGGACCGGACCGCCTGCCTGACCGCGTACACCACCGCCGACTGCGATCTGAGCGTGGCCGCCTACCAGCTGGCCCGCCTGGTCGAGCGGGCGGGGCACGTGCTGACCACGCAACTCCGCGACGAGCTCCGGGCCGCACCCGGGCAGGAGGCACACCGGTGATTCCCTCGACACGCCGCTCCGCACGGGTCCGCCCGTACGCCCTGACCGGCGGCAGGACCCGCTTCGGGCAGGTCCTGCTGGTCGAGACGCTGATCTCGGCGCTCTACCAGCCGCCGGGCAGCACCGGCCCCACCTTCCCCGAGCTGGAGCGGATCTGCGAGCTCTGCCAGGGCCAGATGCGCTCCGTCGCCGAGGTCTCCGCCCTGCTGCGGCTGCCGCTCGGCGTGGTCCGGGTGTGGGTCAGCGACCTGGTGGACGCGGGACGCATCCGGGTGCACGGCGCGTCCGTCCCGTCCCGCTCCGGGGGAGGCCCGTCCATCGCCGCACCCGCACGACCGAACCGCCTGGTTCTGGAGAGGATCCTCGGTGGCCTCCGCGATCTCGCCTGACTCGTACACCCCGCAGCGCCCCGGCACGTCCGCGCCCGGCCACGGCGCGCCGGCCGGCATCCCGCTGACCGAACTCCCGGTCACCTCGGCCAAGATCGTCATCGCCGGCGGCTTCGGCGTGGGCAAGACCACGCTGGTCGCCTCGGTCTCCGAGATCACCCCGCTGCGCACCGAGGCGGTGATGACCGACGCCGGCAGCGACACCGACCCGCTGCTGGACGGCAGCGGCAAGACCACCACCACCGTGGCGATGGACTTCGGCCGGCTGCACATCGCACCGGACCTGGTGCTGTTCCTGTTCGGCGCGCCCGGACAGCGCCGCTTCTGGTTCATGTGGGACGACCTGGCCCGCGGCGCGGTCGGCGCGGTGGTGCTGATCGACACCCGCCGCCTGGCCGACGGCTTCCCCGCGGTGGACTACTTCGAGAGCAGCGGAATGCCGTTCGTGGTCGCGGTGAACCAGTTCGACGGGGCGCCCGACTACCCGGACGAGGACATCAGGGACGCGCTCAGCCTCGCCCCCGGGGTGCCGCTGCTGCGCTGCGACGCGCGCTCCCGGCTGTCCGCCGCGCGGACCCTGGCCGGTCTGGTCCAGCACACCCTGTCGCTGACCTCGGACTGACGGTCTGGCACCATCCTTCCCGGCAGCACCAGTTCACCTCTCTCCTGTTCACCGCCCTTTCAAGGAGCCTCCTTTGGCGAAGATACTCGTCGTCGGCGCCGGCCAGGCCGGGCTGCAGCTCGCCCTCGGCCTGCAGTCCGACGGCCATGACGTCACCGTGATGACGGACCGCACGCCGGACGAGATCCGAGGCGGCCGGGTCCTCTCCACCCAGTGCATGTTCCGCGGCTCGCTGGCGACCGAGCGCGCCCTCGGCCTCAACCTCTGGGAGGCCGAGGCCCCGAAGACCGAGGGCCTGGGCGTCTCGGTCAGCGGCCCGGAGGCGGCCAGGGTGATCGACTGGGTGGGCCGGCTCGACGGCCACGCCCAGTCGGTGGACCAGCGGGTCAAGATGCCCGGCTGGCTGGAGCTGTTCGCCGACCGCGGCGGCAAGGTGGTCGTCAACGGGGTCACCGTCTCCGACCTGGACCTGCTGGTGCGCGGCTACGACCTGACCGTGGTCGCGGCCGGCAAGGGCGAGCTGGTGTCGATGTTCACCCGCGACGCCGAGCGCTCCCCGTACACCGTCCCGCAGCGGTCGCTGGCGGTCTCCTATGTGCACGGCCTCGCGCCGCGCCCCGAACACGACTTCCCGGCGGTGCGCTGCAACCTGGTGCCCGGCGTGGGCGAACTGTTCGTCATCCCGGCGCTGACCCTCTCCGGCCCCTGCGACATCCTGTTCTGGGAGGGCGTCCCCGGCGGCCCGCTGGACGTCTTCGAGCCCGCGCTGGCCCCGGACGAGCACCTGGCCCGCACCCTGGAGCTGATGCGCACGTACACCCCCTGGGAGTACGACCGCACCGTCGGCGGGGTGGAGCTGACCGACTCCCGGGCCACCCTGGCCGGCCGCTACACCCCGGTGGTGCGCCGCCCGGTCGGCGAACTGCCCGGCGGCGGCCTGGTGCTGGGCGTGGCCGACGTGGTGGTCGCCAACGACCCGATCACCGGCCAGGGCTCCAACACCGCGGCCAAGTGCGCCACCAGCTACCTGGAGTCGTTCCGGGCGCACGGCGACCGGCCGTTCGACCGGGCCTTCATGGAGACGGCATTCGAGGACTTCTGGACCGCCACCGCGAGCGACGTCACCGCCTGGACCAACGCCATGCTGGCCCCGCCGCCGGAGCACGTGCTCAACCTGATCGGCGCGGCCGGGCAGATCCCCGCCGTCGCGGACCGGTTCGCCAACGGCTTCGACAACCCCTCGGACTTCCCGAACTGGTTCTTCACCCCGGACGCGGCCAACGCCTACCTGGGCTCCTTCGCCCAGTCCTGACCTGACTCCACCGGACCCGGCCGCACCGGCTGACCGGACGCACCGACGGCAACCGCGCGGCACCGCGCGGTTGCCGTTGCTGCGTCCGGTCAGCCGGTGCGCCGGTAGGCCACGAACACCACCGAGGCCACCGGTATCGCGAAGACGTCCTGCTCGGTGTCCACGTAGAGCACCAGGCCGTCCGCCGCTATCCGTACGTCGGTGAGCCGGTCCAGCCGGCGGCCGGGGTCGTGCGGGGCGGGGATGATCTCGGCGATCAGCTGCAGATCGGCCGCGACTCGCCACTGCAATGCGCTCAAAGTACACGTGCTCCTGGCATCAGGTACGGGCAGTTCAGGTACGGGCGATTCAGGTACGGGCGATTCAGGTACGGCGAAGGCCCTGCCGCGCGGGGGCACAACAGGGCCTTGCGGCGATCATCGTAGGAAATCGGACGCATCTCGCACTACGCCCATGACGGCACGAATCACTGTGCCATCACCCATTGGCAAGATCACCCCCGGCCGCCGCCGGGCACGACCTCGTCCAGGTGGTCCGCGTAGTGGTCGATCGCCCGCCGGTAGGCCCGCACCCGGGCGTCGGCGCTGGTCGCCGCGGTGACCCGGAGCAGGGTCCGGACCGCCTCGGCCGACTCGCCGGTGTTGTGCAGCGCCATCGCCAGGAAGGTCCGCAGCGCCGCGTCCCCGGGGAACTCGTCCAGGCCGAGCCGCAGCGTCGCGACCGCCTCCGGGTAGCGGCCGAGCACCCGGTAGGTGCTGCCGAGCCCGAGGAACGCCCCGTGCCGGTCCTCGCCGGAGAGCCCGGGACGGGCCGCCAGTGCCCGCTCGTAGTGCGGCGCCGCCTCGGCCTCCAGTCCCAGCGAGTCATGCGCACAGGCCGTCAGATAGGCGAGCCCGGCGTCCTCGGGCCACCGCGCCGCCAGCTCGCCCAGCTCCGCGCAGGCCGCCTCGGTCCGCTGCTCCCGCAGCCGCTCCGCCCGCGCCAGCGCCTGGCCATCCGCACGTCCGCTCATACCGGCGAACGCTGCCACACCCGGCGGGCGCGGATCAAGCGGCGGCGGGCGTCCTAGACTGCGACCGTACGGACTCGAACCAGCAGGGACGACGAGGGACCACGACGATGAAGCTGCGCTGCGCCGTGCTCGACGACTACCAGGGCGTCGCGCTCTCGATCGCGGACTGGTCCGGACTGGCCGACGCGGTCGAGCCGGTGACGTTCCGACAGCACTTCGCCACCGTGGACGAGCTGGTCGGCGCGGTCCGCGACTGCGCGGTGGTGGTGGCGATGCGGGAGCGCACCCCGTTCACCGAGGAGGTGTTCGCCCGGCTGCCCGAGCTGCGGCTGCTGGTCACCTCGGGCATGCGCAACGCCGCCATCGACCTGGCCGCCGCCGCCCGGCACGGCGTCACCGTCTGCGGCACCGCCAGCGCCTCCGAGCCGACGGTCGAGCTGACCTGGGCGCTGATCCTCGGGCTGCTCCGCGGCCTGGTGCCGGAGAGCACCGCGCTGCGCGACGGCGGCCCCTGGCAGAGCACGGTCGGCGGCGACCTGTACGGACGCCGCCTCGGCCTGCTCGGACTGGGCCGGATCGGCGCCAAGGTGGCCCGGGTCGGCCAGGCGTTCGGCATGGAGGTGTCGGCCTGGAGCCGGAACCTCACCGCCGAGCGCGCCGCCGAGGCCGGGGTCCGGCTCGCGGCGAGCAAGGAGGAGCTGCTGGAGCGCAGTGATCTGGTCTCGGTCCACCTGGTCCTCGGCGACCGCAGCAGGGGGCTGGTCGGCGCGGACGAGCTGAAGCGGATGCGCCCCACCGCGTACCTGGTCAACACCTCGCGGGCGGCCATCGTGGACCAGGCCGCGCTGGCCGAGGCGCTGCGCGGCGGGTGGATCGCCGGGGCGGCGGTGGACGTGTTCGACAGCGAGCCGCTGCCGGCCGACCACCCGTACCGCTCGCTGCCGAACCTCCTCGCCACGCCCCACCTCGGCTATGTCACCGAGCGCAACTACCGGGTCTTCTACCAGGAGGCGGTGGACGACATCGCGGCGTTCCTGGCCGGGCAGCCACTGCGCCGCCTCGACCCGGCCTGACGCCGGTTCACCCCTGCGGGTCCCGGATCACCCGGGCCGCGAGCAGCTCGCTGCGCCGGTTCGCGGGCGACGGCTCGCAGACCGCCCAGCCGGCCGCGGCCAGCTCCCAGCGCAGCTGCTCGGAGCCCACCGGCCAGAGGTCGAACTCCTCGCGCTCCTCGCGCAGCAGCTCGCCGTCCCGGCGGACCTGGTAGGTGTACTCCAGGTGGATCCGGCCGATCCCGCTGGTCGCGCAGTGGATCGGGGTCTCGCTGATGAAGCCGGAGTAGACGTCCTCACCCACCGCGACCTGGCGCAGCACCTGGGTCCGCGGACCCTCCGGCACCGCGCTCGGCGGCGGGTCGATCAGCAGCAGGCCGTCCGGGCCGACCAGCCGGGCCAGCGCGGCCCAGGTGTCCCGGCGCTCCCCGGCGTCCAGGGTGGCCACCACCTTGCTGCAGACCGCCAGGTCGGCGGGCGGGGCGTGGTCCTTGGGCCACAGCTCCTGCACCCGCTCCGGGTGGACGGTGACCCGGCTCCGCTGCTCGTTCGACGCGGTGGAGAGCCGGGAGAGCAGCAGGGTCCGCATCGCCGGGTTGGGTTCGATCGCGTGCACCGGGACCGTGGCCGCCCGCGCCAGCACCTGGGTCACCAGGCCGGACCCGGCGCCGACCTCGATGATGCCGCTGCGGGCCCGGCGGGCCGGGGACGCGAAGAGGCGATCGGCCCGCTCCCGTTCGTCCCTGGCCTGCAGCACGTCGTAGAACTCGGCCGAGACCGTGTAGGCGTCCATCCGCACCGTCCTTGTCGTGGGCTGTCGACTCAACTCTGCTTGCCGTCCGCCAAGGGGATAAACCGGTCATAGGCCGTACGGGCTATCGCAGGGGTCCAGGTCGGGCTCAGGCCGCGACCGGGTCGTCCCCGGCGTCCAGCGCCCGGCAGTCGACCGGGCGGCCCGGCCGCCGGTGCGCGCTGGTGGACAGCATCCGGTACTCGCCGCGGTCGCTGATCTCGGCCCGGACGTCGCCGCTGGCGTCGGTGTAGACCGGGTGCCCGCCGGGGCCCTTGGCGTCGGTGCGCCGGACCACCACGGACGCGGCCGGCGCCCCGGCCGGGGCCGATCCGGCCGGGGCGGGCGCGAAGGCGAGCTCATAGCATGCGGCGGCGAATCGGCTCTGGGGCTGCGGGGTCGTCAACTGCGTTCACCTTCTGGATGGGGGAGCTGGGGCTGGTGGGTCGGCGTTGCGTCTGCCCCGGATGCCCGGATCCAATCCTCGGTACACGCAGCGGTTCAGGCCTCGCCCTCGTGGGGGCTGCCGGTCACCGTCTCCAGGAAGAAGGCGTCGATGCTCTGCACGGCGTGGATGAACTCGTCCAGGTTCACCGGCTTGGTGACATAGGCGTTGGCGTGCCTCCGGTAGGCGCCGGTGACGTCCTCGGGGCTGTTGGAGGTGGAGAGCACGACCACCGGGACCACCTTCAGCTCGGGGTCGTCCTTCAGCACGGCCAGCAGCTCCCGGCCGTTCATCCGCGGCATGTTCAGGTCGAGGACGATCACGTCCGGACGGAGCCGCTCCGGGTCCCTGAGGTGCTCCAGCGCCGCGATGCCGTCCTGGACCACGGTGATGGTCCTGGCCGCGCCGCGTTGCAGCAGCGCCTCCTCGATCAGCATGGCGTCGGCGTCGTCGTCCTCCACCAGCAGGATGTCGCGCGGGTGGGCGGGGGCGAGGGCAGCCATCGGGGGCTCCGGTCGACGAGGGCGCGGTGCGCCGAATGGGGGATGCCGGACAGACAGAAGACTAGGGCCTTTGACGATAGGGTGTGCGGGCCCACCGCGTCGACGCGGACCACGGGCGGGAGCAGGAGAGAGGTCACGGACGTGCCGGTCCGCGCCACCGAGCGACAAGGTCCCGCAGGCCTCACCGCGAAGCCGCTGCGGCGGCCCCCGGACGACGCCTCCGGGCGGCTCACCCCGTGGCGGCGCTGGACCACCGGCGAGTGGCTCAGGGCCGGGGTGCTCAGCGCCCTCGCCGTGCTGCTGGTGCTGGGCGGCCTCGGCGCCTGGGTGCTGGCGCAGGCCGCCACCGACACCTCGACCATGGTCGACCACAGTTCGCCCGCGCTGACCAGCGCGGTCCGGCTGGAATCGGCGCTGCTGGACCAGGAGACCGGCATCCGTGGCTACGGCCTGACCGGTCGGCGCGACTACCTGACCCCGTACACCCAGGGCCTGGCCGACCAGAAGAGCGCGGTGGACCGGCTGCGCACGCTGCTGGCGGGCGACCCGAAGCCGCTGGCCGACCTGGACCGGGTGCTCGCCCGGGTCGAGACCTGGCAGGCCGTCGTCGCCCGTCCGGTCGCCGCCGCCGCGCCGGGGACGCAGGCCCAGGTCGCCACGCTCACCGTGGCCAAAGGCAAGGCCGACTTCGACGCGGTCCGGGCCGCCGCCGCGGTCCAGCAGAACCGGCTGCAGGCCGAGCGCGACTCGGCCCGTGCCTCGCTCGACCGCATCGACGTCCTGCGGGCCTGGGTCTTCACCACCATCGCGGTGGTGATCCTGCTGCTCGCGGTGCTGGTCTTCGAGGGTCTCCGACGGGGCGTCACCAAGCCGCTGGAGGCGCTGTCCGACGACGTCCGCCGGGTCAGCGGCGGCGAGTTCGACCACCCGGTCGACACCGGCACCGGCCCGGCCGACCTGCGGCTGCTCGCCGCCGACGTGGAGGCCATGCGCCGACGGCTGGCCGAGGAGCTGGCCTTCGCCGACCAGACCCGGCTGCTGCTCGACGATCAGGCCGCCGACCTGCGCCGCTCCAACGCCGAGCTGGAGCAGTTCGCCTACGTGGCCTCGCACGACCTGCAGGAGCCGCTGCGCAAGGTCGCCAGCTTCTGCCAGCTGCTCCAGCGCCGCTACGCCGACAAACTGGACGAGCGCGCCGACCAGTACATCGCCTTCGCGGTGGACGGCGCCAACCGGATGCAGACCCTGATCAACGACCTGCTGGCGTTCTCCCGGGTGGGCCGGGTCAACGCCGCCTACGCGGCCGTCGACCTGGAACAGCTGCTGGAGACCACGCTGGACTCGATCGGCCTCGCGGTCGAGGAGTCGGGCGCGGTGGTCACCCACGACCCGCTGCCGACGCTGACCGCCGATCCCACCCAACTGGGCATGCTGCTGCAGAACCTGCTCACCAACGCGATCAAGTTCCGCTCGCCGGACCGCCCGCCGGAGATCCACATCTCGGCCGAACCCGGCCCGGACGCCTGGACGTTCGCGGTCGCCGACAACGGCATAGGCATCGGCGCCGAGTACGCGGACCGGGTGTTCGTGATCTTCCAGCGGCTGCACACCAGGGACGCCTACCCCGGCAACGGGATCGGGCTGGCCATGTGCAAGAAGATCGTGGAGTACCACGGCGGCAGCATCGCGGTCGACGCCGAGTACGCCCCGGGCACCCGGATCGTCTTCACCCTCCCGCTCCCCTCGGAGGAGCTCCCCGCCGCCCTTCCCCCGGCGCTCCCCCCGGCCCTTCCCCGCCCCGGCGACGACACGGAGTCGCAGTGACCGAGAGCACCTACGCGATCCTGCTGGTCGAGGACGACCCGGGCGACGCGCTGCTGGTCGAGGAACTCCTGCGGGACACCGACATCCCGCACACGCTGCGCTGGAAGCAGACCATGGCGGACGCCCTGGTCGAGCTGGACCAGCAGCTCCCGGACTGCGTCCTGCTCGACCTGCACCTGCCGGACGCCTCGGGCGTCGAGGCGGTCCGCACGGTCGAGGCGGCCTGCCCCGGCGCGGCGGTGATCGTGCTCACCGGGCTGTCCGAGTCCCAGGCCGGAGCCCTCGCGGTGGCCAGCGGCGCCCAGGACTACCTGGTGAAGGGCACCGTCGGCGCGGAACTGCTGCAACGGGTGCTGCGCTACGCCGTGCACCGCAAGAACGCCGAACGGGCCAGCGCCGAACTGCGCGAGAACCGGATCCACGCCCAGGAGAACGCCCGGCTGGAACGCGGCCTGCTGCCGGCCCCGCTGCTGCGCACCGACGCGGTCGTGGCCACCAGCCGCTACCTCCCGGGGCGCGAACGCGCGCTGTTGGGCGGCGACTTCCTGGACGTGGTGCAGACCGATGACGGCATCGTGCACGCCGTCATCGGCGACGTCAGCGGGCACGGCCCGGACGAGGCGGCGCTCGGGGTCTGCCTGCGGATCACCTGGCGCGCGCTGATCCTGGCCGGACACCGCGGCGTGGAGCTGCTGGACCTGCTGGAACAGGTGCTGGTGGCCGAGCGCCCGCGCGGCGACATGTTCGCCACCTGCGCCACCGCCGAGATCGACCCGGTCGGCGGCACCGCGACGCTCCGTCACGCCGGGCATCACGAGCCGCTGCTGATAGACGAGTCCGGGGCCAGGACCCCCACGGTGGAGCACGGCATCGCCCTCGGCCTGCTCCCCGGCTGCCGCGGCTGGGCCCCCAGCACGCTGAAGCTCCCGGCCAGCGGGGCGCTGCTGCTGTTCACCGACGGCCTGTTCGAGGGCTACGACGGCCCCGGCGACGACCGGCTGGGCACCGCGGGGCTGGTCCGGCTGGTGGAGTCGGAGGACGGCGCCGGGGACGCCGAATCGCTGCTGGACCACCTGGTCCTGGCCACCAAGCGGCTCAACGCCGGGCGGCACGCGGACGACCTGGCCGTGCTCCACCTCGCCTGGGGCTCTTGATTCCTCGTCCCGGCCGGGGTATCAACGCATAGAACTGACGATCCGTCAGAAATATGCGAGCGGGAGGCTGCCGTGCCGGAAGCCGAAGGCTGTTCAGACCTGGTCGCCGCGATCCTGGCCCAGCGCGGGCGGCCGGAACGGCCCGGCCTGGTGGGCGCGGGCTTCGGGTACAGCCAGCGGGAGGTGTTCCAGGCGGCCTGCGCCCGAGCGGAGCTGCTCGGCGCCGAGCTGCTGCCGCGCACCGGTTCCGGGCACCCGCATGTCGGGCTGCTGCTCGACAACACCCCCGAGTACGTCTTCTGGCTGCAGGCCTGCGCCCTGGTCGGAGCCACCGCCGTCGGCATCAACCCGACCCGGCGCGGCCCCGACCTGGCCCGCGACATCCGGCACACCGACTGCGCGGTGGTCGTCACCGAGGCCGCGCGCCGCCCGCTGCTGGAGCGGCTCGACCTGGCCGTACCGGTCCTGGACAGCGACAGCGCCGACTACGCGGCGCGGATCGCCGACCACGGGGACGCGCCGCCGCCCGCGGTGCTGCCGCACCCGGACACCCGGCTGCTGCTCACCTTCACCTCCGGCAGCACCGGCGCCCCCAAGGCCGTCATCTGCGGCCAGCGACGGCTGGGCCGGGCCGGGGACAAGCTCCGCGAGATGTTCTCGCTCACCGCCGAGGACACCGGCTACGCCTGCATGCCGCTGTTCCACGGCAACGCCACCATGGCGCTCTGGGCCCCGATGCTGCTGTCCGGCGGCACCGTGGCGCTGCGGCGGACCTTCTCCGCCTCCCACTTCCTGGACGACGTCCGGGCCTTCGGCGCCGGGTACACCACGTATGTCGGCCGCGCCGTCTCCTACGTCCTGGCCACCGAGCCGCGGCCGGACGACGCCGACAACCCGCTGCGGCTGGGCTTCGGCACCGAGGCCGGGGCGGTGGACGCGGCCCGGTTCGAGCGGAGGTTCGGCTGCCGCCTGGTCGAGGGCTACGGCTCCTCCGAGGGCGGCTGCAACCTGCGGCAGGACCCGGACGCCCCGCCCGGCGCGGTCGGCCGGACCGGCTCAGGGCCCGGCGACGACCTGGCCGTGGTCGACCCGGAGACCGGGGCCGAGTGCCCACGCTCCCGCTTCGACGCCGCGGGGCGGCTGGCGAACGGCTCCGAGGCCATCGGCGAGCTGGTCAACCGCACCGGGCGGGCCGGCTTCGAGGGCTACTGGCGCAACCCGGAGGCGGGCGCGGCCCGCACCCGCGACGGCTGGTACTGGACCGGCGACCTGTTCCACCGCGACGCCGACGGCTGGTTCCGCTTCGCGGGCCGCAGCGCGGACTGGCTCCGCGTCGACAGCGAGAACCTGGCGGTGGCCGACATCGAGAACATCCTCGGCCGCTGGCCCGCGGCCGAGGCGGTAGCCGTCTACGCCGTCCCCGACCCGGTAGCCGGAGACCAGGTCATGGCCGCGATCCAGCTGCGCGGCAGCGGCAGCACCACCACGCAGGGGCCCCGCTCCGCGGAGGGGTCCCACCTCGCGCCTGAGTCGCCCTCCGCGCATAGGTTCCGCTCTGGGCCTGAGCCGCCCTCCGCGGCGGGGTTCGGGTCCGTGGGGGACGCTGCCGCCGTTGCGGCGCTTGCGGCTTCGTTGGGGGCGTTCCTCGCGGCGCAGCCTGATCTCGGGACCAAGATGCCGCCGCGGTTCGTGCGCTTTGTGCGGACGCTGCCGGCCACGGCCACCCACAAGACGGCGAAGGCCGAACTGCGGGCCGCCCGCTGGAACGCCGCCGAAGGCGAGCTGATCCTCTGGCGCCCGTACGGCGGCGGCCCGGGTACCGGCCCCGCCGCCGCATCCCCCTCCGAGTACCGCCCGCTGACCGCCGCGGACGCGGAGAAGATCCGCGCCGCCTTCGCCGAGCACGGCCGCGCGGAACTGCTCCGGCAGGAGCCGTGAGCCCGCCGCGCAACGGCGTCCTCAGCCGGGGGCCGGGAGCTTCGCCGCCAGCCCCACCGCCGCCCCCGCCCCCACCGCGGCCCCCACCGCCGCCCCCGCCGGGGCACCGGCACCGGCACCGCCCCCCGTCGAGTACGGCCCCAGCACCAGCCGGATCACCTCCTCCAACCGCAGGTACGCGTCGCCGAGCGTGCTGCGCCCGGTCACCCAGGCGACCAGCTCGCTCTGCCACGCCGCGTCGATGATGTGCGGGACGACGCCCCGCGCCGCGGCCGGAACCTCCGGCATCACCGCGAGCAGCGAGGCCCGTCCGGCGTTGGCCATGGCGTCCACCGCCTCGCTGGCGAACGGGTCGGTGGAGACGGTCACGGCCACCAGCAGGTGGGCCAGATGCGGCTGGCGCTGGAACGCGCGCATACCCCGGTGAACGAATCTGACCACCCGTTCCGTGCCGCCGAGCGGCGCGTTGGACCCGCGCAGCTCGGCGGCCAGATCGCTCATCAGCATCCCGCGCCAGTCGGACACGGCGGCGGCGAGCAGGTGGTCCTTGGAGGAGAAGTACCGGTAGGTCGTCCCGAGGGCGACCCCTGAGCGTTCGCTCACCTGCTTCATCTGCACGCGTTCCACGCCGATTTCGGCGACCAGGTCGATCGCTGCCGTGATCAGGTGTTTGCGGCGTTCCAGTTGGCGGGGAGACATAGCCTCGACCGGCCTGGGGGACAGGTCTACCTTGGACACCCCGCCATGGTACCGGGAACGGTGTTGCAAGTGTATGACGCCGAATCAGATCACTTGAAAGCCATGTACCTGACCTTCAGCTCCGCCCCGGTGAAACGCTGTTCTCGTCAGCTGTCCAGGGTGATCTCCCCGTTGGCCACGGTGATGGTCTCCGGCGCCAGCGCGCTGGGGGCCGGTCCGCGCGCCACCGAGCCGTCGGCGATGTGGTACTGGCTGCCGTGGCAGGGGCAGTTGATGGTGCCGCCGGAGACGCTGCCGACGGTGCAGCCCATGTGCGTGCAGATGGCGGTGAACGCCTTGAACTCCCCGGCGGTCGGCTGGGTCACCACGACCTTCTCGGCGGCGAACACCTTCCCGCCGCCGACCGGCACGTCCTTGGTAGCGCCCAACGCGGTCCCGCCGCCCGCCGCGCCGCCCGCCGCCGCCGACGACGGGGCAGCCGCCCCGCTCGTCGCCCCGGCCCCAGCCCCGGCCCCAGCCCCGGACCCCGCCGAAGTCGTGGACGAGCTGGAGCCGCAGGCGGTGAGCGCCGTGGCGATGCCCACCACGCCCACGCCCGCCAGTACGGTGCGGCGGCCGTGAACGGCGGCGGGAACACTGCTGCTGTGCTGCTGCGACGCTTCGTCGGTCATGTCTACTCCCGGCAGAGCTGAGGGCGGAGGGGCGCGAGTGTCGCCCGTCCTCTGTCGGAGCTGACTACGCGCCACCGCGCCGCGGGGTTCAGCTTGGCCGGGCTCAGTTCCCGCGGGGCCGCCGCTTCTCCCGGATCAGCGCCTCCTGCACCACCGAGGCCACCAGCAGCCCGTCCCGGGTGTAGAACTCGCCGTGGGCGAGCCCGCGTCCGTCCGAGGAGGTCGGACTCCGCTGGGCGAACAGCAGCCACTCGTCGGCGCGGAACGGGCGGTGGAACCACATCGCGTGGTCCAGCGACGCCAGGCTGATCACCGGCGGCCCGGTCCGCTGCGACCGCGGCAGCTGCAGGTGCAGCGCCGCGGTCGAGGCCAGGGTCAGGTCGGAGAGGTAGGCCAGCGCGCAGACGTGCAGCAGCGGATCGCCGTCCGGCAGCGCGGAGGCCGACTTCAGCCAGACGAACTGCTCCTCCACCCCGGCGGTTCGTCCGGGCAGCCCCTCCGAGCCCGGCGGCACGACCCGCATCTGCAGGGTCAGCCGCCCGGTGGAGGCCCAGTAGTTCTCCGGGTCCGCGCCCCCGGCCTCGGCCCAGTCCGCGTACGGGTCGGGCAGTCGCTCCGGGTCGGGCAGCCGCGGCATCACCCGCTGCCGGTCGGGCCCGGTCTCCGGCTTCTTGAACGAGGCGGAGAGGGTGAACACCGCCTCCCCGCGCTGGATCGCGGTCACCCGGCGGGTGGTGTAGGAGTGGCCGTCGCGCAGCCGCTCCACCTCGTAGACCAGCGGCAGCCGCGGGTCGCCCGGTCGCATGAAGTAGCTGTGCAGCGAGTGCACCGGCCGGTCCGGCTCGACCGTGCGCCCGGCCGCGACCAGACCCTGCGCCGCGACCTGCCCGCCGAAGGCGCGCAGCGGCGCGCCCGCGTGGCACCAGCCACGGAACAGGTTGAGGTCGATCTCGTCCAGTCGCAGCAGGTCGACGAACCCGGCGATCACCCCGGCCCGGTCACCCGCCCCGGCCCGGTCACCCGTCCCGGGCCGCGCAGCCGGGTCGGGGTCCACTGGTTCGTGCCGGGTCGTCCCGTGTGCGTCGTCCACCATCCGATCATCGTTCCAGACCCGGCCGACCGGGCCGCTGTGACCTGCGTTACCTTGTGAAATCTCCACCCAGTCTGGCGAAGTCCCAGCTGGTCAGGGTGTCCGGGAGGAGCCGCAGCCAGGCGTGTCGGCCGTCGTGGAACATCGCCGCGCCGAACCCGTACTTCTCCGCGAACAGCTTCTCCGCGGCGTCCAGACCCTCAGGACCCTGGTACGGGAGGCCGGTCCTCGGCGCCTCGGCGACCGGGACCACGCTGCCGGTCAGCTCGACCCCGCGCAGCTCCCCGTACTCCTCGCCGTCGTCGACCACGACCGCCACCCGGGGGTCGGCGAGCAGCTCGGCCCAGCGCCGGCTGCGGGTGATCGAGTAGAGCCACAGCGCCGAGTCGTCCCAGGCGAACCACAGCGGCGTGACATGCGGCCGCCCGTCCGCCGAGACGGTGGCGACCCGGCAGGTCCGCTGCTCGCGCAGGAACGCGTCCCGCTGCTGCCGGTCCATCATCACCCGTCGGCCGTGCCGCTGTTCCCGCATCGCGGTGCCCCTTCCGTCTGCCACGGCAACCAAGTAGAACGTGTTCTACGTCGATAGGCCAGACCCTCGACCCGCCAGTCCCGCGACCGGAGGACCCCGCGATGCCGAAGCAGTTCACCACCCTCCGCTACGAGCAGCGCGACCACGTCGCCCTGGTCACCCTGGACCGCCCCGCCCTGCACAACGCCTTCGACCTGGCGATGATGCGCGAACTGCGGACGCTCTGGCGCGACCTGCGCGAGGACGACGGCGTCCGCGCGGTGATCCTCACCGGCTCCGGCGACCGCGCCTTCTGCACCGGCGTCGACCGCACCGCGCTGGACGACCCCGACCTGCCCATCGGCACCCGCGGCGGCACCCCGCTGCACTTCGACGACCCCGGCGACTGGATCAGCCCGAAGACCGCGGGCGACCTGTGGAAACCGGTGATCGCCGCGGTCAACGGGATGGCCTGCGGCGGCGCGTTCTACCTGCTCGGACAGGTCGAGTTCATCATCGCCGCCGAGCACGCCACCTTCTTCGACCCGCACACCAGCTACGGCATGGCCTCGGTCTTCGAGTCGATGGCCATGCTGCAGCGGATGCCGCTGGGCGAGGTGATGCGGATGCAGCTCACCGGGGCGTACGAGCGGCTCTCCGCGCGCCGGGCCCAGGAGATCGGCCTGGTGACCGAGGTGGTCCCGGCCGCCGAGCTGCTGGACGCCGCCTGGCGGGTCGCCGCCGACATCGCCGCGCAGCCGCCGCTCGCGGTCCAGGCGACCCTGCGCGCGGTCTGGTACGCCCAGGAGTTGGGCTACCGGCAGGCGCTGGAGGTGGCGAAGACCCTGGTCCAGCTGGGCAACGACCCGGCCTCGCTGGCCGAGGGCCAGGCCGCCTTCGCCTCCGGCGCCCGCATCCCCTGGCGGCTGCGCTGACCGTACAGCAGCGCTACATCGACAGTGGAGAAACAATCGCTGGTGCTGAACGGTCGGCGCTGGCAGCCTGATCCCATGATCGGAACGAATGCGGCCCTCGGCGTCGCCGCGGTGGCGCTCGGCATGGTGCTCACCCCCGGACCCAACATGATGTACCTGGTCTCCCGGAGCATCACCCAGGGACGCAGGGCCGGAGCGGTCTCGCTGGCCGGGGTCGCCGTGGGCTTCCTGGTCTACCTGGCCGCCGCCAACCTCGGCCTCTCGGTCCTCCTGCTGACCGTCCCCGCGCTCTACCTGACGGTGAAGCTGGCCGGGGCCGGCTACCTCGGCTGGCTCGCCTGGAAGGCGCTGCGGCCGGGCGGGAGCTCGGTCTTCGCGCCGCAGCGGCTTGCCCCCGACCCGCCCCGGCGGCTGTTCGCGATGGGGCTGCTCACCAATCTGCTGAACCCGAAGATCGCGGTCATGTACCTCTCGCTGATCCCGCAGTTCATCGACGTGCGCGCGGGGGACCGGCTGCTCCAGGGCTTCGCCCTGGGCGGGATCCAGATCGCGGTCAGCCTGGCGGTGAACCTCGCCGTGGTGCTGACCGCGGGCGGCATCGCCGCCTTCCTGGCCCGCCGTCCGGGCTGGCTCCGGGTCCAGCGCGTGCTGATGGGCACGCTGCTCGGCGCCCTGGCGCTCCGGCTGGCCACCGACCACGGCCCCGCGGCAGCGGCCTGACGGACGGGGGTTCGTCCGTCAGGCCCGCCGGTCCGACCCGGCGTCAGCCGAGCGAAGCGAGGTGTGCCTTGAAGCCGGCGCCGTACGCGGTGGCGGTGCCGTCGTAGCTGCTGATCAGGGACGGACCCGAGCTGCAGTCCCAGGTGTTCCAGGTCCAGGCCAGGTAGGAGGCGCCTTGGCTGTCGAGCCAGGGGAGCAGCGAGTCCAGGTAGCCGTGGGCGCAGTCGTTCTCGCCCAGCTCCCCGGTCACCAGCGGGACCTTGGCGATCACCGGGGCGATCTGGCTGGTCCAGCAGGAGCTGTTGCTGCAGGTGTTGAAGTTGTAGGAGTGCCAGGAGGCGACCAGGTTGCCGTCCGGGTCGGTCGGCTCGTAGGCCAGCCACTGGGTCAGGTCGTTGGAGTAGGCGAGGCCGCCGAGCATCAGCACGTTGTTCGCGCCGGTGCCGCGGACCGCGTTGACCATCGACTGCATCCCGGCCACCTGGTAGCCGATGCCGGGGCAGCTCCCGCCGTCCCGCCAGCAGGTCCAGGCCTGGGCGGCGGTGCTGGTGGCCCGGTCCGGGTAGGGCTCGTTGAAGAGGTCGAAGACGGTGGAGTCGTCGCCCTTGAAGGCGTTGGCGACCGAGGCCCAGAACGGGACCGCGCCGGCCGCGTCCGGCATCGGCTTCTGGCAGGTCGCGGTGGCGCTGGTGCAGGCGGAGGAGTTGCCGGTGTAGACGCCGTCGGTCCAGTGCAGGTCCAGGATGGCGACCAGGCCGTTCTGGTGCAGCAGCGCGACATAGCTCTTGATCGCGTTGATGTAGGCGGCGCCGGAGTAGGCGGCCGGGACGTTGGACTCGCCCAGCCAGCAGTCCTCGTTCAGCGGCACCCGTACCGCGTTGATGTGCCAGGACGTCATCGCGCTGACCGAGGCCTGGTCGACCGGGCCGTCGAAGAGGCCGGTGCCCTGGACGCAGGCGAACTCGGCGCCGGAGCGGTTCACCCCGTGCAGGGTGACCGTGCCGCCGTTGGCGTTCACCAGCTTGTTGCCGGAGACGTGCAGCTGCGGCGCGCCGGTGGGAGTGCCGGTCGTGGTCGGCGTGGGGGTGGGGGTCGGAGTCGGGGTGGGCGTCGGGGTCGGGGTCGGGGTCGGGGTCGGGGTCGGCGAGGAGGTCCCCTGTCCGCCGCAGGCCACGCCGTTGACGGCGAACGCGGTGGGGGCCGCGTTGGCGCCCGAGTAGCCGAAGTTGGCGTCGGTGGTGTACGTGCCGCCGGGCGCGATGTCCGGGCTCCAACTCGGCGCGGTCACCGTGACGTTCTTGCCGGACTGGGCCCAGGTGCCGTTCCAGCCGCTCTGCAGCGTCTGGTTGCCGGTGTAGGCGTAGGTCAGGGTCCAGTTGCCGAGGGCGGCGGTGCCGGTGTCGCTGATGGTCACGGCGGCGGTGAAGCCGGAGCCCCAGTCGTTGCTGACGGCGTAGCTGACACTGCAGGTGGGCGCCGCCGCGGCGGAGGAGGAACCGGCCAGCGGGACCAGTGCGGCGGTGAGGCCGCCGACGGCCGCGGCGAGGCCGAGGAGCTTGGTGCGGGATCGCATGGAGAGCACCCGTTTCGGTGTGGTGGTGGGGGGCTCTCACTGGTTGCCAGGCGTCAAGGTAGCGGAACCGCACTCTTCATGACAGTCCATCAGTCCGACTTTTCTGCTCATGGTCAAAGGTCTTGACGCACCGTCGGAAACGGCTCCACTATCGGGAGCGCTCCCACTGGTTGCCGCCGTCCGTCGTGGCTCTCTGGACGACTTGCCATGCCGGACTGACGAGAGGGAGCAGGGGTATGCCCTGCCGTGGATGGGAGCGCTCCCATCCATTCGAGCAAAGTGATCACGTTCCACCCCCACCCGAAAGGATCGTGAAGTGCCGCATCTGCCCTCCGCCCGGAGAAGGACCAGCTCCTTCGCCCGCTTCCGAACGGCGGCCGCCGTGACCGCCCTCGGTGCGGCCATGCTCGTGCCCATCGCCGCCACTACCCAGTCCGCCAGCGCCGCGGTGACCCACGTCGCCAACCCCTATGCGGGCTCCACGCCGTACCTCAACCCCAACTACGTCGCCGAGGTCAACGCCCAGGCCTCCGCCGACGGCGGGACCACCGGCACCACCGAGGCCAAGGTGGCGGGCTACCAGACCGCGATCTGGATGGACCACATCGGCGCCATCGCCGGTGACAGCACCCACCTCGGCCTGAAGGCGCAGCTGGACAACGCCGAGACCCAGGCAGCGGGCAGCTCCACCCCGGTGCTGTTCGAGGTGGTCATCTACGACCTGCCCGGACGCGACTGCGCCGCCCTGGCCTCCAACGGCGAGATCCCGGCCACCACGGCCGGTCTGACCGAGTACGAGTCGCAGTACGTCGACCCGATCGCCGCGCTGCTCGGCAGCAGCAGCTACAGCAACCTGCGGATCTCGACCATCATCGAGCCGGACTCGCTGCCCAACGCGGTCACTAACACCAACCTGGCCGCCTGCCAGACCGCCACCCCGTTCTACGAGAGCGGCGTCGAGTACACGCTGAACAAGCTGCACGCGATCCCCAACGTCTACACCTACCTGGACATCGGCCACTCCGGCTGGCTCGGCTGGTCCAGCAACATGGGCCCGGCCGCGCAGGAGTTCGCCAAGGTCGCCAAGGCCACCACCGCGGGCGTCGCCAGCGTCGACGGCTTCATCAGCGACACCGCCAACACCACCCCCACCGACGAGCCGTTCCTGCCCAACTCCACCCTGCAGGTCGGCGGCAACCCGCTGGACTCGGCGAACTTCTACCAGTACAACCCGTACTTCGACGAGCACAGCTATGACGAGGCGATGCACGCGTCGCTGGTCTCGGCCGGCTTCCCGAGCTCGGTCGGCATGCTCATCGACACCTCCCGCAACGGCTGGGGCGGGTCGGCCCGGCCGACCGCGCTGAACTCCAGCCCGACCAACGTGAACGACTACGTCGCCGCCAACAAGGTCGACAAGCGGACCTTCCGCGGCGACTGGTGCAACGTCAACGGGGCCGGCATCGGCTACCGGCCGACCGCGCAGCCGTACGGGGCGAGCGACCCGATCATCGCCTACGTCTGGATCAAGCCCCCGGGCGAGTCCGACGGCGACTACCCCACGGCCACCCACACCCACGGCGACCCGCACTGCGACCCCAACGGCACGCAGAGCGACGGCAACGGCAACACCTACCCGACCGGCGCCATCCCCGGCTACGACATCCCGGCCGGCGACTGGTTCGCGGCGCAGTTCCAGCAGCTGGTCGCCAACGCCTACCCGGCGATCGGCAGCACCGGCGGCGGCGACACCACGCCTCCGTCGGCTCCGAGCAACCTGGCCGTGACGGGTACCACCAGCAG
>NZ_JBHFAB010000018.1:0-59780 GCF_042510955.1 Streptacidiphilus cavernicola | reverse complement strand
CAGTGTGTCGCTGTCCTGGACCGCTTCGACCGACAACGTCGGGGTGACCGGGTACGCGGTGTACCGGGGTTCGACCCAGGTGGGCACGGTGACCTCGGGCACCACGTACACCGACACCGGGCTAACGGCTTCGACCGCGTACAGCTACCACGTGACCGCGCACGACGCGGCGGGCAACGTCTCCGCCTCGTCCGCCACGGTCACCGGCACCACCGCGGCCTCCGGCGGCGGCGGTGACACCACGCCTCCGTCGGCTCCGAGCAACCTGGCCGTGACGGGTACCACCAGCAGCAGTGTGTCGCTGTCCTGGACCGCTTCGACCGACAACGTCGGGGTGACCGGGTACGCGGTGTACCGGGGTTCGACCCAGGTGGGCACGGTGACCTCGGGCACCACGTACACCGACACCGGGCTGACGGCTTCGACCGCGTACAGCTACCACGTGACCGCGCACGACGCGGCGGGCAACGTCTCCGCCTCGTCCGCCACGGTCACCGGCACCACCGCGGCCTCCGGCGGCACCGGGAGCAGCGGCTGCACCGCGGCCTACAGCATCAGCAGCGACTGGGGCGCCGGCTTCAACGCCAACGTCACCGTCACCAACACCGGCAGCTCCGCGACCAAGTCCTGGACGGTCACCTGGAGCTGGGGCGGCAACCAGACCATCAGCAACATGTGGAACGCCAACTACACCCAGTCCGGCAAGGCCGTGACCGCGACCAACGCTGCGTACAACAATGTCATCGCACCGGGCGGCAACACCAGCTTCGGGTTCGGCGCGAACTACTCCGGCACCAACACCGCACCCACCCTGACCTGCACCGCCGGGTGAGTTGAGGGCATCTGGCAGCAGAGGGAGGGGCCGGTACCGCGGGCGACCGCGGTACCGGCCCCTCCCGGCGTCCGGCATGATCGCCGGGGTGGCCTGACCGTCGCCGGGGGCGGATGTAGTGTTGGCCCCGCCGCAAGACCGCCCCCAGGGAACTCAAGGGAAACCACCCCGATGGAAATCGCGTACATCCCCAGCCCCTCGCAGGGCGTCTGGCACCTCGGTCCGGTGCCGATCCGCGCGTACGCGCTGTGCATCCTGCTCGGGATCGTCGCCGCGATGTGGCTGACCCGGCGGCGCTGGGTGAAGCTCGGCGGCCGTGCTGACGACGTCATCGACGTCAGCCTGTGGGCGGTGCCGTTCGGCATCGTCGGCGGGCGGCTCTACCACGTGATCACCGACCCGGAGCTCTACTTCAAGGCCGGTGAGCAGCCGATCAAGGCGCTCTACATCTGGGACGGCGGCCTCGGCATCTGGGGCGCGGTCGCGCTCGGCGCGGTCGGCGCCTGGCTCGGCTGCCGCCGCAAGGGCATCCCGCTGGCCTCCTTCGCGGACGCGCTGGCCCCCGGACTGATCCTGGCCCAGGCCATCGGCCGCTGGGGCAACTACTTCAACCAGGAGCTGTACGGCGACCCGACCACGCTGCCCTGGGGCCTGAAGATCAACCAGACCTTCGCCGACGGCAGCAGCGTGCACGGGGTGTTCCAGCCGACCTTCCTCTACGAATCGCTCTGGGACCTCGCGGTCTGCGGTCTGCTGCTCTACGCGGACCGCCGCTGGAGCTTCCACTCGGCCCGGCTGTTCGCCCTGTACGTCGCGGCCTACACGGCCGGGCGCGGCTGGATCGAGTCGCTGCGCAGCGACCACGCCAACCGCTTCCTCGGCCTGCGGCTGAACGACTGGACCTCGGTGATCCTGTTCCTGGCCGCGGTGGCGTTCCTGATCGCGACCAGGAACCGCCCCGAACCGTCGCTCGAGGCCCGCCTCGGTGACTCGCTGATCGCCGCCGACGGGGCTGCGGACGCGGAGCAGCCGGAGGACGACGGTGACGCCGCCCCGGCCGCGGAGGACCCGGCCGAGACGGCGGTCGACGACGAGGGCCCGAAGACCACGAGCAGCAGCTGAGCCGGGCGTCGGCGTGATACGGAGGCGGGACCCGGCCGGGTCCCGCCTCCGTCGCGTGGTGCGGCTCAGTCCTGCTCGCCGGGCGCCTGCTCGCCGGGCGCGTCCTGCTCCGGCGAGCGCGGGTCCGGCGCGGCCTCGCGCCGGCGGCGGCGGACGGACCAGACGATCAGGGCGACCAGCACCACCGCGGCCACCACACCCGCCGCGGCCGTCCCGGCCGTCTGCGCGGCCTGCTTGTAGGCGGCCCCGGCCAGGTAGCCCAGCAGGGTGTAGCCGATGCCCCAGACCAGCCCGCCGAGCGCGTTGAACAGCAGGAACCGCCGGTAGGGCAGCTGGGACACCCCGGCCAGGGCCGGGACCATGGCCCGGAACAGGGCCACGAACCGGCCCAGGAACACCGCGACCGGACCGCGTTCGCGCATGAACCGGCGCGAGCGCTCGATCCGGTCGTGGTGCTTGGTGGCGAAGCCGGTGGCCAGCAGCCGGGGGCCGAAGCGGCGGCCGACCTCGTAGCCGACCGAGTCCCCGATGATCGCGGCGAGCACCACCACCAGCATCAGCACCGGCAGGTCCACGTCCTGGTGGGCGCTGGCGATCACTCCGCCGATCACCACCGCAGTCTCACCCGGCAGGACGAATCCGAAGAAGAACGCGTCCTCGCTGAAGACCAGCGCCGCGACGATCAGGTAGACGAGAGGGCCGGACAGGTGCTGCAGCCAGTCGGTGATCGCTCCCATCGGCCCATCATAGGTTCAGGCGGGGGCCGGGGCCGGGCGGGAGTGCTCCTGGTGCAGGTGCTCGACATGGTGCACCGCCTGGTCGAGCAGGGCCAGCACATGCGCGTCGTACAGCGCGTACACCACGCTGCGGCCACGCCGTTCGCCGACCACCAGGCCGAGTTCGCGCAGCACCCGGAGCTGGTGCGAGCAGGCCGACTGCTCCATGCCGACCTCGGCGGCCAGCTCGGTCGCCGCGCAGGCGCCCTCGCGCAGCCGGTCCAGGATCATCAGCCGGGACGGGGTGGCCAGCGCCTGCAGCGTTCCGGCGACGCGGGCCGCGGCGGCCTGGTCGAGCCTGCCCTGTCGCTCGCTGTCGGCCATGGCGCTCACCCGGGTCCACCCATGAGGTCATCGTACTCAGCGGCGGTCCGGGTTCGGCGTGGCGGGCTTCGGGGGAGACACTCCCGGTAGCATCGGTTCCGGGCAGCGACATCACGGGCGGGGCCATCCCGGTCGGCGGTCGGAGACCGCCGGGCACAGAGGCCGCAAGGGACGCAGGAAGGGGGATGACCGTGACGCTGATGGCGATGCTGTCCGTCGTCTTCGCCGTGCTCGCAGCGGTGAGCAACGCCATGGGCACGGTGCTCCAGCGCCGCGCCGCGCTGATCGTCCCGCAGTCGGACGGGTTCCGGCTGCGCCTGATGTGGGACCTGCTGCGTACGCCGATCTGGGCCTTCGGCATCCTGGGCGTGATCATGGCCGCGGTGTTCCAGGGCCTGGCGCTGGTCACCGGGCCGCTGGCGGTGGTGCAGCCGATCTTCGTGCTGGAGCTGCCGGCCGCGCTGCTGATCTCCGGCCTGGTGTTCCGCAAGCGGATGCCGGCCCGCGGCTGGCTCTCGGTGGCGGGCATCGTGGTCGGCCTGGGCACCGCGCTGGCCGCCGCCGCGCCGAGCGGCGGCCAACTGCAGCCGCCGATGGCGCTGTGGGTGCTGGCGCTGGCCTGCTGCGGCGGTGCCATCGTGCTGCTGGCGGGCGCGGCGCTGAAGCGTCCGGTCGGCCCGGCCCGAGCCGCCTTCCTCGGCACCGCGGCGGCGATCGGCTACGCGTTGACCGCCGCGCTGATGAAGTCGGCCACCGACACCCTGGACCACCGCGGCGTCGCCGCCTTCTTCACCGCCTGGCAGACCTACGGGTTCGCCGCGGTCGGGGTCTGCGCGCTGTTCCTGCTGGAGAACGCGATGCAGGCGGGCCCGCTGGTCGCCTCGCAACCGGCGCTGACCCTCGGCGACGCGCTGATCAGCCTGTCGCTCGGGGTGACCCTCTACGCCGAGTCGGTGCGCACCGGGTGGTGGCTGGCCCCGGAGATCCTCGGCACCGGGCTGGTGCTGCTGGGCGCGGTCGGGCTGTCCCGGCTGGACGTGCTGAACAAGCCGGACGAGATCGGGGAGCGCCCGCAGGGCGCCGTGGCGGGCACCTCGCCCGAGGGCGCCTCCAGCTCGACGGCATAATGCGCAGGGGCGGCCCGGCCGCCCCGGGTCGGACCGCTCCGGGTCCGGGCCGCGCCGAGAGGGAGACAGCATGTTCGAGTTGGGGACCGACGGACCGGCCGTGATCGTGGTCGGGGTGGACGGCTCCGATTCCTCGATGCGCGCCGCCGCGTACGCGGCCGGGCTGGCGCGTCGGCAGGGCTCGCTGCTCGCGGTGGTCTACATCCAGCCGATGGGCACGCTGGGCGGGGCGGACGTCGGCGCCGCCGTGGCCCAGGCCGGCCGCGAGGCCGCGGCCGACCTGGAGCTGCAGATCCGCGAGTCGGCCGAGCGGCTCGGCGACCAGGTGCGGATCCGCTGGGAGTTCCACACCGCGCAGGGCGACGCCTACGGCGGCATCGTCGAGCACGCGGACCGGCTGAAGGCGGACGCGGTGGTGATCGGCGCCTCGGAGAAGGCCGGGCACCGGATCCTCGGCTCGGTCGCGGTGCGGCTGGTGAAGGCGGGCCGCTGGCCGGTCACGGTGGTGCCGTAGCCGGGCCCCGCGGCGCGGGCTCAGGCCTCGCGGCGGATGTCCGGCTCCAGGTAGATCACCCGGGCGATCGGCACCGCGGCCCGGATCCTGGCCTCGGCCGCGTCGATGGCCCTGGCCACCTCCGCGGCGGTGTCGTCGTGCTGCACCGCGATCTTCGCGGCGACCAGCAGCTCCTCCGGGCCGAGGTACTGGGTGCGCATGTGGATCACGCCGGTGACCACGTCGCCGTCCACCATCGCCGCGCGGATCGCGCTGACGTCCGCCGCCCCGGCGCCCTCGCCGAGCAGCAGGCTCTTGGTCTCCACGGCCAGCACGATCGCGATGGTCACCAGCAGCGCACCGATGCAGACCGTGCCGATGCCGTCCCAGACGCCCTGGCCGGTCGCCAGCGTCAGCAGCACCCCGAGCAGCGCCAGCACCAGGCCGATCAGCGCGCCGAAGTCCTCCAGCAGCACCACCGGCAGCTCCGGGGCCTTCGCCCGGCGGATGAACTGCACCCAGCCCTGGCCGCCGCGCAGCGGGTTCGACTCCTTGACGGCGGTGCGGAAGGAGTAGCCCTCGGCGCAGATCGCGAACAGCAGCACGCCCACCGGCCAGTACCAGTGCTCCAGCTCGTGCGGGTGCCGGATCTTGTTGTAGCCCTCGTACAGGGCGAACAGGCCGCCCACGCTGAACAGCACGATGGAGACCAGGAAGGCGTAGACGTAGCGCTCCCGGCCGTAGCCGAACGGGTGCTCGTCGGTGGCCGCGCGCTTGGCCCGCTTGCCGCCGAGCAGCAGCAGCGCCTGGTTGCCCGAGTCGGCGACCGAGTGCACGCCCTCCGCGAGCATCGAGGACGAGCCGCTGAACCCGAACGCCACGAACTTCGCCACGGCGATGGCCAGGTTCGCCCCCAGCGCCGCCACGATCGCCCTGCTACCACCGCTGGCACTCATCTGCGTCCGTCGTCCCCTCGAAGATCATTGTCTTACCGAGCCCTCAACGTACGCGATCGGCGCGGTCGAGAGGAGAGACTAGGGGGATGCAGCCGCTCAGACACGCCGAAACGGTGATGGGCACGGTCGTGTCGTTCGACGTCCGCGATCCGGGGCCGGGTACCGGCGAGGGCCTGCGCCGGGCGGTGGCCTGGCTGCACCGGGTGGACGCGGTGTTCTCCACCTACCGCGCCGACAGCCAGGTCAGCAGGCTCGGCCGGGGCGAACTGGCGCTCGCCGACTGCGATCCGGAGGTGGCCGAGGTGCTGGCGCTGGGCGCCGAGGCGGAACGCGTCGGCGAGGGCTGGTTCAGCGTTCGCCCCGGCGGCGCCGACGGACCATTGGACCCGTCCGGGGTGGTCAAGGGCTGGGCGGTGGAGCGGGCCTCGGCGATCCTGCGCGCGGCCGGGTCGGTCCGGCACAGCGTCAACGGCGGCGGCGACGTGCAGACGGCGGGGGAGCCCGAGCCGGGCCGCGGCTGGCACCTGGCGGTGGCGCACCCGCTGCACCCGGGGGCGTTCGCGGTCCTGGTCCGCGGCAGCGGCGTCGCCCTGGCCACCTCCGGCACCGCCGAGCGCGGCGCGCACATCCTGGACCCGCGCACCGGCGCCCCGGTCAGCGGCGGCGGCCTCGCCTCGGTCTCGGTGGTCGGCGCCTCGCTGACCGCCGCCGACATCGCCGCCACCACGGCCTTCGCGATGGGCGGCGCGGCGGCGAAGGCGTGGCTGGAACGGCGGCCGGGGCTGGAGGGCTTCGCGGTCACCGCGGACGGCCGGGCCTGGTGGACCTCCGGCTTCGGCGCCTACGCGGACCTGCCCGGCGCCGGTTGAGGCCGGTGCCGGGCAGGCGCGGGACGGGCCCGCCGCTACTGCTTGGCGGTCAGCGCGGCGGTGTGCTCCTTGATCTGCTCCTTGGTCAGGTAGGCATCGGTGTACTCGAAGTCCCGCAGCGTCGCCGGGCGACCGCGCTGGAAGCCGGTGCGGACGAAGTCGTCCCCGGCGGTGGCATTCAGCAGCCAGTTGGTCATCACCCTGACCTTGGCGACATTGGTCCGCAGCGCCATCAGGTGGTAGCCGCGGGCCACCGCCTGGGCGGCGACGCCGGTCAGCTCCACGCCGACCGGCTTGGACACCGCGTCCGCGCCGCCGAGGTCCACCACCAGGCCGAGGTCCTTGTGGAAGTAGTCCTTCATCGGCTGGCCGCGCAGCGCGGCGACCACGTTGTCGGCGACCACCTTGCCCTGCCGCTGGGCGTGCTGCGCGGTGGGCGGGCAGACCGAGCCGTCGCCCTTGGCCAGGTCCGGCACGGCGGCGGCGTCGCCGAGCGCGAACACCCCGTCCAGCATCGGGACCTTCATCTCGGCGGTGGTGACCAGCCGTCCGCGCACCGTCTCCGCGTCCAGGGTGGCGATCAGCGGGCTGGCGGCCACGCCCGCGGTCCAGATCAGGGTGCGGCTGGGGATCACCCGGCCGTCGGTGAAGGTGATCGAGTCCTCGCCGGCCTCGGCCACCGACACCCCCAGCGACACCTGGACGCCGCGCTTGCGCAGCACCTCAAGCGCGGTGGCGCCGAGCTTGTCGCCCAGCTCCGGCATCAGCTTGGGGGCGATGTCGATCAGGTGCCACTTGATCAGGTTGGGGTTCAGCCGCGGGTAGCGCTTCACCGCGGAGGTGGTCACCCGCTGCAGGCAGGCCGCCGTCTCGGTGCCGGCGTAGCCGCCGCCGACCACCACGAACTGCAGCCGGGAGATCCGCTCGTCGCGGTCGGTCGCGGCGTCGGCCAGGTCCAGCTGGCTGATCACGTGGTCGCGCACGAAGGCGGCCTCGGCCAGCGTCTTCATGCCGCGGGCGTGGTCGGTCAGGCCGGGGATGTCGAAGCTCCGGGTGATGCTGCCGGGGGCGAGCACGATGTAGTCGTAGTGCTCGGCCACCACCTCGTCGGTGATCTTGCGGATGATGCAGACCTTCGCCTGCGGGTCCACGCCGATCGCGCCGCCGGGGATGATCCGGGTGCGGTGCAGCATTCTGCGCAGCGAGACCGCGACCGACTGCGGCGTCAGCACCCCGGCGGCCACCTGCGGCAGCAGCGGGAGGTAGAGCTCGTAGCTGAAGGGGGCGACGATGGCGATGTCCGCCTCCCCCGGGACCAGCTTGTGTTCGAGCCGACGGGCGCACTCGACGCCGGCGAAGCCGCCGCCGACCACCAGGATCCGGGGTCGTTCCATTGGATGCCATCCCTCACAGGTTCAGACAGATGCGTCGCGACTGGTTCGGGCCTACTCCTGCCCGCCACCCTGGCACGCACACGGGGGCCCTGCCACCGCAGTCCGCCAAGTCGGGGGACGACTTCGCCGGGTCGCCGCTGGGTAGGGTGGGGCGCATGTTGTCTGAGCTGCGGGCCGTCCGCTATGTGACGCCGCTTCGGGAGGGCGGTTCGCTGCCGGGCCTGGTCGAGGCGCGCGGCGGCCCGGACGGCGGCGTCCGCGGGCTGTGGGTCGCCAAGTTCACCGGGGCCGCGCAGGGCAGGAAGGCGCTGGTCGCCGAGGTGGTCGCGGGCGGTCTCGCCCGGCGGCTGCTGGCCGGGGAGCGGCTGCGGGTGCCGGAGCTGGCCACCGTCGAGGTGGACCCGGCGCTCGCGCTGGGGGAGCCGGACGAGCGGGTCCAGCAGCTGGTCCGGGCCTCCGCCGGGACCAACCTCGGGATGGCCTTCGTGTCCCGGGCGCTGGGCTTCGACCCGCTGGCGTTCCCGGTCGACCCGCTGACCGCGGGCCGGGTGCTCTGGTTCGACGCCCTGATCGGCAACGTCGACCGCTCCTGGCGCAACCCCAACCTGCTGGTGCGGGACGGCGACCTGTGGCTGATCGACCACGGCGCCAGCCTGATCTTCCACCACAACTGGCGCACGGCGGCGGCGTCCGTGGACAAGCCGTACGACGCCGAGGGGCACGCGCTGCTGCGCTTCGCCCCGGACCTGGCGGCGGCGGACGCGGCGCTGGCCAGCCGGGTCACCGAGGAACTGCTGCGGGAGGTGCTGGCGGACGTGCCCGAGGTCTGGTTGGCGGACGAGCCGGGCTTCGGCTCGGCCGAGGCGGTGCGCGAGGCGTACACCGCCCAGCTCGCGGCGCGGGTCGGCGGGGCCCGCGAGTGGCTTCCCGAGGTGGCGTCATGAGCCCGGTGGTGTACGAGTACGCGCTGGTCCGGGTGGTGCCGCGGGTGGAGCGCGGGGAGCGGATGAACGCCGGGGTGCTGGTCTACAGCCGCCAGGCCGGGATGGTCCGCGCGCTGATCGAGCTGGACGAGGCCCGGCTGCTGGCGCTGGACCCGGCGGCCGACGTGGCCGCGGTGCGCAGCGCGCTGGCGGCGGTGGCGGACGTCTGCGCCGGCGGCCCGGCGGCGGGCCAGGCCGGGGCGGACGACCCGGGACGGCGCTTCCGCTGGCTGACCGCCCCGCGCAGCACGGTGGTCCAGCCGGGCCCGGTGCACCTCGGGCTGACCGACGACCCGGAAGGCGAGCCGCAGCGGCTGCTGGAGCTGCTGGTGCGGTGACCGCCGTACCGTCGGCGGGTCGCTCCGACCTGGACTGTTAGGCTTGCGAAGCGTGACCGCGAAGCCGAACATCCCGAATGTCCTTGCCGCCCGCTACGCCTCCGGCGAGCTGACCCGACTGTGGTCCCCCGAGCACAAGGTGGTCCTGGAGCGGCAGCTCTGGCTCGCCGTCCTCAAGGCGCAGGCCGACCTGGGGATCGAGGTGCCGGAGAGCGCCGTCGCCGACTACGAGCGGGTGCTGGAGCAGGTCGACCTGGCGTCCATCGCCGAGCGCGAGCGGGTCACCCGGCACGACGTCAAGGCCAGGATCGAGGAGTTCAGCGCCCTGGCCGGGCACGAGCAGATCCACAAGGGCATGACCTCGCGGGACCTCACCGAGAACGTCGAGCAGCTGCAGATCCGGCAGTCGCTGGAGCACGTCAGGGACCGCACCGTGGCCCTGCTGGTCCGGCTGGCGGCGCTGGCCGCCGAGCACGGCGAGCTGGTCATGACCGGCCGCTCGCACAACGTCGCGGCCCAGGCCACCACCCTCGGCAAGCGCTTCGCCTCGGCCGCCGACGAGATCCTGGTCGCGTTCCAGCGTCTTGAGGAGCTGATCGCCCGTTACCCGCTGCGCGGGATCAAGGGCCCGGTCGGCACCTCGCAGGACATGCTCGACCTGCTCGGCGGCGACCAGGACAAGCTGGCCGAGCTGGAGCGCCGGGTCGCCGGGCACCTCGGCTTCCAGCAGGGCTTCACCAGCGTCGGCCAGGTCTACCCGCGCTCGCTGGACTACGACGTGCTGTCCGCGCTGGTCCAGCTGGCGGCCGGGCCGAGCAGCCTGGCCAAGACGATCCGGCTGATGGCCGGGATCGAGCTGGTCACCGAGGGCTTCAAGGAGGGCCAGGTCGGCTCCTCGGCGATGCCGCACAAGATGAACACCCGCAGCTGCGAGCGGGTCAACGGGCTCGCGGTGATCCTGCGCGGCTACGCCTCGATGGTGTCCGAGCTGGGCGGCGACCAGTGGAACGAGGGCGACGTCTCCTGTTCCGTGGTCCGCCGGGTGGCCCTGCCGGACGCGTTCTTCGCCTTCGACGGCCTGGTCGAGACCTTCCTGACGGTGCTGGACGAGTTCGGCGCGTTCCCGGCCGTGATCGCCGCCGAACTGGACCGCTACCTGCCGTTCCTGGGCACCACCAAGGTGCTGATGGCGTCGGTGCGGGCGGGCGTCGGCCGGGAGACCGCGCACGAGGCGATCAAGGAGCACGCGGTCGCCTCGGCGCTGGCGATGCGGGCCGGGGTCCGCGAGAACCAGCTGGTCCAGCGACTGGCCGAGGACCAGCGGATCCCGCTGGACCGGGCCCAGCTGGACGCGCTGCTGGCGGACCGGCTGTCCTTCACCGGCGCGGCGGCGAGCCAGGTGGCCCAGGTGGTCGGCCGGGTCGAGGACGTGGCGGCGGCGTACCCGGCGGCGGCCACGTACGCGCCGGGCGCCATCCTCTGACGGCGGGTCGGGCGGGTCCGGGCGGGTCCGGGCGTCCGGCGGTCCGGCGCGGGCGGGCATGCGGAAGGGCCCCGATGGGGGGATACCGGGGCCCTTCCGGGCGGAGGCCGTCGGGAGTAACCAGGGGGGAGAGGATCCCTCCCGTCGCCGTCCGCAACTGACGCCTTACCCGTGCCGCAGACCCTAAACCTCCCGCATCCGCACCGCCGCGGGCTGTCCCCCGTTGGGGCGAGTCGGCGTCCCCGGGTGTTCGGCGCCGGGCCCCCGGGGGAGACCTCTCGTTGGTCCCGGCAGCGGTCGGACGGAACGAGGGAGCGCAGACGGATGATGTCGACGACGACCGAGGTCGAGAGGCCGCCGCTGCCGCGGGACGGGCTGGCGCTGACGCTGGTGCTGCCCCGGGGACGGCTGCTCGCGCCCGGCGACCACCCCGACCGGGAGTCACTGCGGCGGCGGCACGACGCCTGGTTCCGGGAGCGGATGTCCGGCCTCGGCCTGGACGCCGAGCGGCGGCTGTTCGAGGAGTGCGAGGGCGTCAGCCTGATGTGCCGCGTGCTGCCCGGTGCGGACGGCGAACGGCTGCTCGGCATCTGCCTGGCCGCCTCGGTGCTGTTCCTGCTGGACGACGTGACCGACGGCGACTCGGCCGAGACCTCGCACGCGGACCGCTACCTGGCGGTCCTCGGCGGCGCCTCCGCCGAGGGCGGGTCGGCGCACCTGCGGCTGCTCGGGCAGACCCTGGCCCGGGTCCGCGAGGGCGTCCCGGACCGGCTCTGGGCCCGCTTCACGGCGGGCTTCGCCGAGGTGATCGCCACCGCGGCGGGGAAGTCCGCCGCGCCGGTCCACGACTACCCCGGATACCTCGCGGTGCGCCGCGCCGACGCCGCGTTCGACCTGGTCGGGGTGGCCATCGAGCACGGCCTCGGACTCGACCTGGCGGTCGGCCAGGACGCCCTGGCCGGGCTGCTCGACGCCTGCTTCGAGCACACCGTCCTGGTCAACGACCTGCTCTCGTACCGCAAGGAGTACGCCGCGGACGAGCCGATGAACGCCGTGGGCGTGCTGCGCCGCACCGCGGGCCTCGACCTGCAGCAGGCCGTGGACCAGCTCTGCGCCCGGCTGGCCGCGGCCGAGGACGCCTACTTCAGCGAGCGCGAACGGCTGCTCGGCACCGGCGCGGAGGGGATCGGCGCCTACCTGGACGCCTGGGCGCTGATGCTCAGCGGCAACCTCGCCTGGTCGCTGGCCTGCCCCCGCTACCACGGCCCCGGCGGGGGCTGGGACTGGGCCGACGGCGCGCCGGACCGGATGGTGCTCTACCCCGACCGGACCGTGTTCTCCTCGACCGTCCGCTGAGCCGGCACCGTGCCGACCCCGCCCTAGCGGCGGTGCAGCCGCTCCAGCTCGCGCCGGTCGCGCTTGGTGGGGCGGCCCGCGCCGCGGTCGCGGACGGCGACCACCGGGACCTCCTCGCGCGGCGGGCGCGGCTGGCTCTTGTCGATCAGGCACTCGGCCGCGACCGGTGCTCCCACCCGCTTCCTGACCAGCCGGGCGACCACCACGATCCGCTCGTAGCCGCCGTCCCGCACCCGTACCTCGTCGCCCAGCTTCAGCACCTGGGCGGGCTTCGCCTTGTCGCCGTTCACCCGGACGTGCCCCGCCTTGCAGGCCGCGGCGGCCAGCGAGCGGGTCTTGGTGAGCCGCACCGACCAGATCCAGCTGTCGACCCGCACCGGTCCCTCGTCCGCCGTCATGCCCCGACCTTAGCGCTCCGCCGCCGGGTGGTACCGGGGTACCACGGCCCCGCCCATGATCGGCCCTGGGTACCACGGGTCCGCCCGCACCCCGCTCCTAGCGTGGAGCCGACCGGGCCGCAGTCGGTCGCCCACCGGCCGGTCCGCGGCGACGCCTGAGAGACTGGGTCCCGGAAACAGGAGTCGGAGATGGAGCGCGTGGAGACGACCGAGGACCCGCTCTGGGGGCATCCCCAGGTCGCCCGGCTGGCCAGGGCCGGGCGGCGGATCCAGCGGTTCGACCAGCGCCGCCCCTGGGTGACCGACGCCGTGGCGGTGGTCCTGCTGCTGCTGGTGTTCGCCCTGCCCGACCTGCTGCGCCACGGCCCCCAGCAGGAGGCGTTCCGGATCCACGGGGTGCCGCTGCCCGCCGTGGCCGCGCTGCAGCTGGGGCTGACCCTGCCGCTGCTGTGGCGGCGGCGGGCTCCGGTCCCGGTGCTGGGCGCGGTGGCGGCGGTGTTCCTGCTGCAGTGGTCGCTGGACATCTGGCTGCACAGCGACATCGCGCTGATCTTCGCCCTCTACACGGTCGCCAGGCACGCCCGGATCCGGCAGCTGGCCTGGTGCTGCGGGGCGGTCGCGGCGGTGCTGGTGCTGCCCGCGCTGCGGGTCGCACCGGTGTCCTGGCTGGTCGCGCTGTTCTTCCTGTACTGCGCGGCCACCGCGGGCGCGGCGCTGGGCCTGGCGGTGCGGATCGGCCGGGCCTACCTGGACGCGCTGCGCGACCGGGCCACCCGGCTGGAGGTCGAGCGGGACCAGCGCAGCCGGCTGGCCGCCGCGGCCGAGCGGGCCAGCGTGGCCCGGGAGATGCACGACATCATCGGCCACAACCTCTCGGTGATCATCGGCCTGGCCGACGGCGGAGCGTACGCGGCGGACGTCGCCCCGGAACGCAGCAGGGAGGCGCTCACCCACATCGCCGCGAACGGGCGGCAGGCACTGGACGAGCTGCGCCGGATGCTCGGCGTGCTCTCGGCCCGGCGGGGCGACGCCGGGCAGCTCAGCCCGCAGCCCGGGGTCGCGGACCTGGACGCGCTGTGCGAACGGGTCCGCGCGGCCGGACCCGAGGTGGTCTACCGGACCGTGGGCAGCCCCGAATCCCTGGACCGCGGCCTGCAACTGACGCTGTACCGGATCGCCCAGGAGTCGCTCACCAACACCCTGAAGCACGCCGGACCGCAGACCTCGGTCCGGCTCACCGTGGTCGCCGACCGGACCGAGACCCGGGTCCGGGTGGAGGACAACGGACCCTCCCGCGGCGCGTCCCCGCCGTCCCCGGTGACCGGCGAGGGCCGCGGCATCACCGGGATGCGGGAGCGGGCCGGGCTGTACGGCGGCACGCTCAGCGCCGGGCCCCGCCCCGGCGGCGGCTGGTCGGTCGAGGCCGTGCTGGAAGGCCCGTACGGGGGTGCCGCATGACCACCGTGCTGATCGTGGACGACCAGCCGCTGCAACGCTTCGGGTTCCGGATGCTGCTGGAGAGCAGCCCCGGTTTCGAGGTGGTCGGCGAGGCCGCGCACGGCGCCGAGGCGGTCCGCCAGGTCGCCGCGCTGCGCCCGGACGTGGTGCTGATGGACGTGCGGATGCCCGGCGTGGACGGCATCGAGGCGACCCGGCGGATCGTCGCCACCGGCGGCCGGTCCAGGATCCTGGTGCTGACCACCTTCGACCTGGACGAGTACGCCCACGCCGCACTGCGCGCCGGGGCCAGCGGCTTCCTGCTGAAGGACGCGCAGCCGGAGGAACTGCTGGCCGGGATCAGGGCGGTGGCCACCGGCGACGCGGTGATCGCCCCCACCCTGACCAGGCGGCTGCTCGACGCCTACGCGCACCGGCTGCCCGGTCCGCAGCCCGGCGGTCCCGACGGCGCGGAGGACCCGCGGCTGCGGGCGCTGACCGAGCGCGAGCACGAGATCCTGGTCGCCATCGGGCACGGCTGGACCAACGGCGAGATCGCCGAACGGCTGGTGCTGTCCGAGTCTACGGTGAAGACGCACGTGGGACGGGTGCTGGCGAAGATCGGCGCCAGGGACCGGGTGCAGGCGGTGATCCTCGCCTACGACCTGGGCCTGGTCCGGCCGAGCTGACGATCGCAGCCCGGCCGGACCGGACCTTAGTCCAGGTAGTCGCGCAGGACCTGGGAGCGCGACGGGTGGCGCAGCTTGGACATGGTCTTGGACTCGATCTGGCGGATCCGTTCGCGGGTCACCCCGTAGACCTTGCCGATCTCGTCCAGGGTCTTCGGCTGGCCGTCGGTCAGGCCGAAGCGCATCGAGACCACGCCGGCCTCGCGCTCGGCCAGGGTGTCCAGCACGCCGTGCAACTGCTCCTGGAGCATGGTGAAGCTGACCGCGTCGGCCGGGACGACCGCCTCGGAGTCCTCGATCAGGTCGCCGAACTCGCTGTCGCCCTCCTCGCCGAGCGGGGTGTGCAGGGAGATCGGCTCGCGGCCGTACTTCTGCACCTCGACGACCTTTTCCGGGGTCATGTCGAGTTCCTTGGCCAGCTCCTCCGGGGTGGCCTCGCGGCCCAGGCTCTGCAGCAGCTGGCGCTGCACCCGGGCCAGCTTGTTGATGACCTCGACCATGTGCACCGGGATGCGGATGGTGCGGGCCTGGTCGGCCATCGCGCGGGTGATCGCCTGCCGGATCCACCAGGTGGCGTAGGTGGAGAACTTGAAGCCCTTGGTGTAGTCGAACTTCTCCACCGCGCGGATCAGGCCGACGTTGCCCTCCTGGATCAGGTCCAGGAACAGCATGCCGCGGCCGGTGTAGCGCTTGGCGATGGAGACGACCAGTCGGAGGTTAGCCTCCAGCAGGTGGTTCTTGGCGCGGTGGCCGTCCTCGGCGATGATCTGCAGCTCGCGGCGCAGGGTCGGGGCGAGCTCGTCGTCGCCCTCGATCATGGCCAGCGCGAGCAGCCCGGCCTCGATCCGCTTGGCGAGGACGACCTCCTGCTCGGCGTTGAGCAGCGGGACCTTGCCGATCTGCTTGAGGTAGTCCTTGACCGGGTCGGAGGTCGCGCCGGCGACCGTGACCAGCTGCGCCGGGGCATCGTCCTCGTCCTCGTCCGAGACCGTGAACGACTCCGTCGGAGGCTCGTCGGCGGGGGTTTTCACCGCGGTGTCTGGAGTTTTAGTGATGTCGGCGGAAACGTCCCCGTCGTCTATCACGACGCTTTTCCGGGCCCGCTCGGATGTCTTGGCGGCAGCCACCATCGGTGCTGTGCCTCCCTCTCGAAAGACCTGCTTGAGGACTGCGCAGGACACGCATCCGGGGGTCTGCGACGCGCTCGGCGCTACTGCATCACCCACTGGATTATCGGCGGAAACTGAAATTCGTTACAGCATGCCCCGCGGCAAATGAGTGATCTGCGGCACAGTCGTCCCGGCTCAGCCTACTGCGGCGCCCGCCGCCGCGGGGCCGCCGCCGATTCCGCGCACGATGAAGGCGGTGAGGGTGTCCACCGCCTCCTCGTCGCCCAGTTCCCGGCCCAGCTCCTCGCCGCCGCCGATCAGCCAGGTATAGGCGAACTGCCCGATCAGCGTCACCAGTGCGGAGGCGACCACCAGCGGGTCGCCGGGCAGGCTGCTGCCGCGGGCGCTGATGTACTCCAGATGGTCGACGATGTCGCGCAGGTTGGGGGCGAGGATCTCCCGCAGCCGCCGGGCGAAGTGCTCGTCGACCATTGCGGCCTGGTGCAGCGCGATCACCACCGGGCGGTTGTCCCGGACGAACTGCCAGTACGCGGCGACGTGCCAGCGGACCGCCGCGGGGTCGGAGAAGTCGGGGCTGTGGCCGGGCTCCTCGACCCGCTGGTCGCCCTCGGCCAGCATGTCCGCCAGCAGCGACTCCAGCAGCGACTCCTTGCCGTCGAAGTGGCTGTAGAAGGAGCCCGCGGCGCGGTCCGCCTCGGCGGTGATGTCGGTGATCTTGGCGCGCAGGTAGCCGGTCCTGGCGAAGACCCGCTTGGCGGCCTCCTTCAGCGCGGACTCGGTCTCGGCCGCCCGCGCCGCGCGTGTGCCCGTCATACCCGTCAGGACTCCTCCGGCCTCGTTCGCTTGCGGTGGACGTTAGCAGGGAGTACGGTGAATCCAACTTCAGTGAATCTGGATTCAGTCAACGGGGAGGATGCCATGCGGCAGGACGCAAGGACCGGGGTGCTGATCGCCGGGGCCGGGCCCGCGGGGCTGGTGCTGGCCTGCGAGCTGGCCCGGCGGGGAATCGCCCACCGGCTGGTGGAGCGGGACGAGCAGCCTTTCGCGGGCTCCCGGGGGAAGGGGCTGCAGCCACGCACCCAGGAGGTCTTCGAGGATCTCGGCGTGCTCGACCGGGTGCGGCGGCACGGCGGCCCCTACCCGCCGATGCGCTCCTACCGGGGCGGCGAGGTGGTCTGGGAGGGCCGGATCGACGACCCGCGCGAGCCGACGCCCGACATCCCGTACCCGGAGAGCTGGATGCTGCCGCAGTGGCGCACCGGGGAGATCCTGCGGGAGCGGCTGGCCGAGCTGGGCGGCCGTCCGGAGCCGGGCACCGAGCTGGTCGGCTTCGAGCAGGATCCGGCGGGGGTGACCGCGCTGCTCAGGACGGCCGCGGGGGAGCAACGGGTGCGGGCCGACTACCTGGTCGGGACGGACGGGGGCCGGAGCACGGTCCGTCGGCTGTCCGGCATCGGCTTCGCCGGGGAGACCAGGGAGGACCAGCGGATGGTGGTCGCCGACCTCAGGGTCGAGGGCGTCGACCGGGAGCACTGGCACATCTGGCAGACCGAGGACGCCGAGGGCAACGCCTTCCCGCTGGCGCTGTGCCCGCTCGCCGGGACCGACACCTTCCAGCTGGTGCTGCCGGTGCCGGCCGGGGCGGCGGCCCCTGACCTGACCGTCGCCCTGGCGCAGCGGATACTGGACGCGGCGTCAGGCCCACCGGCGTCAGGCCCACCGGAGCCGGGGCGGGCGGGGTCGGGGCTGGCGGGGACGCGGATGCGGGTGACCGAGCTGGTCTGGAGCTCGCTCTTTCGAGCGAACATCCGGATGGCCGAGCGCTTTCGCGAAGGCCGGGTGTTCCTGGCCGGCGACGCCGCCCACGTCCACTCCCCGGCCGGTGGCCAGGGGTTGAACACCGGGGTCCAGGACGCCTACAACCTGGGCTGGAAGCTGGCGGCGGTGCTCCAGGGGGCTCCGGCCGAGCTGCTGGACAGCTATCAGGAGGAGCGGCTGCCGGTGGCCGCCGAGGTGCTGGGGATCAGCACCCGGCTGCACGACAAGGGCGTCGCGGGCGACGCCGACGCCCACCGCAGGGACGATCCGCGGCTGCACCAGCTGGGCCTCGGCTACCGCGAGGCCGCACTCAGCCGGGAGCAGCGGACCGGGGTGGATCTCGGTGTGGTGCTGGCCGGTGACCGGGCCCCGGACGGGACCACCCGGGAGGGGCGGCGGCTGTTCGAGGTCTTCCGGGGGATCCACGCCACGCTGCTGGCCTTCGGCGCCGGGGCCGAGCGCGCCGCCGTCGCGTCGGCGCGCGGCGCGGGCGAGGCCCTGGCCGTCGCGGTCGGCGATGCCGCGACCCGGCGCGGCTACGGCGTCGCGGTGGACGCCGACGTGCTGCTGCTGGTCCGTCCCGACGGCTACCTCGGCCTGGCGCTCGACGTGGACCCGGAGCGGGTCGAGGCAGCCGTCGACGGGGTGCGGGCCTATCTGGCCGGGATTCAGCCGAAGAGCTGAGCCCCCCAGTCCGCGCCGGGCGCCAGGCCGGGCGGGGTGACGAACAGACCGCCGGAGAGGTGCTTGATGTACTCGTTGAGTGCGTCGTGGGCGCCGAGGATCCGCTGCAGGGTGACGAACTGGTCCGGGTTCTTCATATAGGCGAGGAAGAGCAGGCCGCCGACCAGTTGGCCGGTGACCGGGTCGATCCCGTCGGTGAAGGAGTAGCCGCGGCGCAGGATGCGCAGCCCCCGGTTGTTCTCCGGGGCGGCGAGCCGGACGTGCGCGTCCATCGGGATGGCGTAGTCGCCGGAGGCGTCCTTGGCCGAGAAGTCCGGGGTGTCGAACTCCTTCTTCCCGGTCAGCGGGGCGCCCGAGGCCTTGGCCCGGCCGAAGACGTTCTGCTGGTCGTTGAGGTTGTCCCGGTCCCACTGCTCCAGCAGCATCCGGATCTTACGGCTGACCAGGTAGGAACCGCCGCGCACCCAGTGCTGCGGCTCCTCGGCGCCGATCCAGACGTGGTCGCCCATCACTGCGGCGTCGCCCGCGTCGATGTTGCGGGTGCCGTCCTTGAAGCCCATCAGATTGCGCGGCGTCGCCTGGGCCGGGGAGGTGGAGGAGGTCCGGCCGAAGCCCAGCTCCATCCAGCGCGGGGCGACCACGCCGGTGCCGAGACGGCGCAGGTTGCGGATGGCGTGGAAGGCCACCTGCGGGTCGTCCGCGCAGGCCTGCACGCAGATGTCGCCGTCCGAGCTGCCCGGGTCCAGGTCCTCCTTGGGGAGCTGCGGCAGCGCCTTGAGCTGGGACGGGCGTCGCCCGGCCAGTCCGAAGCGGCTGTCGAACAGCGAGGCGCCGTAGCCGATGGTGATGGTGAGGTTCCCGGGCTTGAGCCCTTCGGCCTCTCCGGTGTCGATCGGCGGCGACTCCAGGTCCCCGGCGTCGCCGGGGACGGTCAGGCCCTTGGTCATCGCCTCGGCGGCGAGGGCCCAACTGGTCAGCATCTGCTGGAGCTGGCCGCGGTCGGTGGTGGTGACGTCGAAGGCGGCGAAGCACAGCCGGTCCTGCGCCGGGGTGGCGATGCCGCCCTGGTGCGGGCCGCGGAAGGCGACGATCTGGCTGCCGCCGTCCGCGGCCGGGGCGGTGCCGCCGGTTGCGGTGGCACGGCCGCCGGTGTCGTGATCGTGCGTCAGCACCGAACCGGCCGCCGCCGCCGCGCCCACGCCCAGGCCGACGCCGATCCCGCTGAGCACCCGGCGCCGGTTGAGACCGCCCGACGGGTTCGTCTGCTCCGGGTCGGCGGCCATCAGGCGACCTCGCCCGCGACCTTGGAGACCGCCTCGGCGTACGCGTCCACGGCGGTGGACAGCTCGCGGCGCTGGGCGGTGGTGACCGTGCTGTAGTCGACGTAGCCGCTGTTCTCGTAGCCGGGGGTGGCGGCGTACTTGGCGAGCAGGGCCGCGGTCGCCGCGTAGCGGGTGGCGATGGTCGACACCAGCTGCGGGTCCTTCTTCTGCAGCGTCGGCAGCAGCACCTTCACGGCCTCGTCGGCGCCTTCGAGGTTGCCCTTGAAGTCCAGCAGGTCGATGTGCGAGTAGCGCTCCTCCTCGCCGGTGACCTTGGAGGTCTGGATCTCGTTGACCAGGTCGGTGGCGCCGTTGGCGATCTCGGCGGGCTGGTAGGCGACGGTCTTGACCTGGGTGTAGAGGCTGGTGACGTCGGCGTCCAGCTGGTTGGCGATCGGGGTCATCCCCTTGACCGACTTGGCGGTCCACAGTGCCTGCTCCAGCCGGTGGAAGCCGGTGAAGTCGGCGGGCGTGGCGGCGTCGTCGACCCGGCCGTCGATCCGGCCGTCCAGGTCGCCCCAGATCTCGGCGGTGGGCTCGACCGCCTCGTAGTGGATCCGGGCCGCGCCGTAGAGCAGCTTGGCCCTGGCGATGTCACCGGCGCGGACCGCGTCGGTGAAGGCCTTGGTGGTGGGCACCAGTTGGGCCACCTCGCCGTCGATCCAGGTCGCGTACTGGGTGGTGGCGGCGACCAGCTCGGGGTCGTCCTTCCAGCTGTGCGCGGTGGAACCGGTGACCGTGAAGTCGGTGGTGTCGGTGCCCGCGCCGGGGCAGTAGACCTGGTAGGTGCCGGCGGTGAGGGTCAGTGAGAAGTCGCCGGACAGGCCGGGGGTGAGGTTCTCCTTCTCGCCGAGCATCTTGCCGTGGTCCTGCAGCTCGGCCTCGGTGACCTTGCCGGAGTTCTTGTTGCTCACGGTGAACTTGACCGACCCGGCCGGGATGGTCGCCGGGGAGGGGGCGCAGCCCTGGTCGGTGATGGTGATGGCCACCGCGGCCGGTCCCTTGTCGGCGGCCTTGGCGGCGCCGGTGCTGCTCCCTGCGGCCGGGGTGCTGGTCTTGGCGGCGCCGCTGCTGCCGCAGGCGGTGAGCAGCAGGCTGGTCGCGGACACGGACACGGTCACGGCCAGGGCCACGGCGGTGGTCCGACGGCGGTTCGGCAGGGAAGTCACGGGTGTTGCTCCTTGGACTCAGGGCGGTGCGGGGTCGGGACGGTGCGGGTGGAGCGGGCTCCGGTCAGGCGGTGGCGGGGTCGGAGGTCGGTGCGGTCTCCGGGTCGGTCCTGCCGTCGGCGTCGGCGGTGGGCTTGGGCCGCCGCTTCGCAGGCCACAGCACCACCGCGGTCATCGGCACGGCGTAGACGAGCCAGCCGGCGACCATCGGCCAGGTCGGGTAGGGCTGGATGCCGAGCACCCCGGTCAGCACCGAGGCGATCGGGGTCCCCGGCCGGACCAGCCAGGACAGGTCGAAGGCCTGCGCGCCCCGGTCGATCCAGCCGCCCTCGAACGCGGTCATCACCGCGGTGGCGACCAGCCCCGCGGCGACCAGCACCAGCACCACCCCGGTGATCCGGAAGAAGCGGGAGAGGTTCAGCCGGACCCCGCCGCGGTAGATGCCGTAGCCGATGAACGCGGCGAGCAGGATGCCGAGCGCCGCGCCGGTGCCCCCGTACCAGGGGTTGCTGCTCTCGTTGAAGGTGGCGAGCAGGAACACGGAGGTCTCGAAGCCCTCGCGGAGGACGGCGAGGAAGGCCATCATCACCAGCGCCGAGGCGGAGCCCTCGGCCAGCGCGCGTCCGGCCGCGCCTTCGAGGTCGCCGCGCAGGTCGCGGGAGTGGCGGCGCATCCACAGCACCATGTAACTGACCATCAGCACGGCGACGACGCCGATCACGGTCTCCAGCTGCTCCTGCTGACGCTGCGGCAGGTCGCTGGACAGCACCTGCAGGGCTACCGCCACCACGACGCAGATGGCCACGGCGATGCCGACGCCGATCCACACCTTGCGCAGCGCGTCCCGGCGTCCCTGCTGGCCGAGGAAGGAGGCGATGATGCCCACGATGAGCGCGGCCTCCAGCCCCTCGCGGAGCCCGATCACGAACGTGGGGAGCATGGGGAGAACCTTCCGGATCTTCAGTTAACTAAGCCTTGCCTTAGTTAGGCATGCCTTAGTTTTAGCCGGAAGGCGAGGGGTGGCACCAGCGGGCCTGCGGGGGGAATGTCCGAATAGGCCAGCCGTGAGGCATTCCTGATGACGAGTTGTTATGCCGCTGTGACCTGCTCGGCCCGGCCGCAGATGGACGGCGGGTGACGCGCAGCAGGCAGGCTGCCGAAGTCTGCGACCGATGCCTCGACTGCCGCCCGAGCCGTCGGGACACTGCCGGTGTGGGCAACGACACTCTGCTTGTTCTGGTGGTCGTCACGGCTCTGGCCTTCGACTTCACCAACGGCTTCCACGACACGGGCAACGCGATGGCGACCTCGATCGCCACCGGTGCCCTCGGCCCCAGGACGGCCGTCGCGCTGTCCGGGGCACTCAATCTGGTGGGCGCCTTCCTGTCCCTCAGCGTCGCGGCGACCATCGCCAGCGGCCTGGTGGACACCCACCTCGTCACTCTGACCGTGGTGTTCGCCGGACTGGCCGGCGGCATCACCTGGAACCTCCTCACCTGGTTCCTGGGCATACCCTCCAGTTCCTCGCACGCGCTGATCGGCGGTGTGGTCGGCTCGACCATCGCCGCGGCGGGCGGCCACGCGGTCAAGTGGCACGGCCTGTTCCAGAAGGTGATCATCCCGGCCGGGCTCTCCCCGGTCATCGCCGGACTGGTCGCCGCGGCCGGGACCTACCTGGTCTACCGGATCAGCCGCTCGGTCTCGGCCGGGGCGCGCGGCCACGGCTTCCGGATCGGCCAGATCGGCTCCGCCTCCATGGTCTCGCTGGCGCACGGCACCAACGACGCCCAGAAGACCATGGGCATCATCACCCTCGCCCTGATCGCCAACGGCACCGTCGGCGCCGACGCCAAGGCGCCGTTCTGGGTCATCCTCAGCTGCGCCCTGGCCATCAGCCTCGGCACCTACATGGGCGGCTGGCGGGTGATCAGGACCCTCGGCAAGGGCCTGGTGGAGATCGAGTCGCCGCAGGGCATGGCCGCCGAGTCCTCGTCGGCCGCGATCATCCTGCTGTCCAGCCACTTCGGCTACTCGCTGTCCACCACCCACGTCGCCACCGGCTCCATCCTCGGCACCGGCGTCGGCAAGAAGGGCGCCCAGGTCCGCTGGGGCGTGGCCGGCCGGATGGCCACCGCCTGGCTGTTCACCCTCCCCGCGGCCGGCCTGGTCGGCGCGGGCGCGTACGGGCTGGCCGACGTCATCGGCGGCGACGCCGGCGTGGTGGTGGTGCTGGTCCTGCTGCTCGCGGTCGCGGGCGGGATCTACTACCGCTCCCGCAGGACCGCGGTCAGCCATGACAACGTCAACGCCGAGTGGACCGGCTCGGTCGCTCCGGCCGCTGCCCCGAAGGAGGTTGCGGCGGTATGAACGACTGGGTGAACCTGCACGCGCTGTGGCAGATCGTGGTGGTGGGCCTGCTCGCGGGCGCCGGGCTGCCGGCCCTGTTCGCGGTCGGCCTGCGGGCCCTGAGCACGCGTCCGGACGGGGCCGCGGTGCAGGCGGACGACGAGCACGTGATGGGCGGCAGCACGGCCGGCCTGGCCGCCGCGGTGCTGTGCTTCGCGGTGGTGCTGGCGGCCGTCGGCTACGGCATCTACATCATCGTCAACGGCGGCTGAACCGCCCTTCCGACCGAGGAGGTCCCGCGGTGCCCCTGCCGCCCGTACTCTCGTCCATCGTGGGCTGGCTCCGCGCCGGCTACCCCGAGGGCGTGCCCGAGCACGACTACATCCCCCTGTTCGCCCTGCTCTCACGGCAGTTGAGTGAGAGCGAGGTCACCGAGATCGCCGAGGAGCTGGCCGGGAGCAGCGACCCGGTCTCCGCCGAGGCGATTCACCGGGCGGTCTCGGCCGTCACCGCCGGGCCGCTGCTGGACTCCGACGTGGCCAGGGTCAGTGCCCGGCTCGCGGCCGGCGGCTGGCCGCTGGCCCGTCCGGACGCCGCGGGCTGAGGCCCCGTCAGCCACCCCGGGCCGGGGACGGGAGCCTGCTCCCGTCCCCGGCCGCTTCATGTGCGGCAGCCGACTGATCGTGGGAATCTCTTTCTCGGCAGAAAGTTGTGCCAGATTCATAGACAATTGCGTGATCTGATGGAAGTTTTGCGGAGCCTACTCATCCCCACCCCCCGTTGAGAGGTTCCACCCATGGCTGTATCCCGAAGGACGTTCCTCGGCACGGTGCTGGCCGGATCCGCGGTCTCCGCGATCGGCGTGTTCAGCGGTACCCAGGCGGCGCGGGCCGCGAGTCCGGCCGGTGACGTGGTCGGCAAGATCACCGTCGGCTACCAGGGCTGGTTCGCCTGCGCCGGGGACGGCGCCCCGATCAACGGCTGGTGGCACTGGAGCCAGAACTGGTCGCAGACCCCGTCGACCGGCAACAACGTCATCAAGGCCTGGCCGGACATGCGCGAGTACGCCCACGCCTACCCGACCGCCTACCCGAACCTGGGCAACGGCCAGCCCGCCACGCTGTTCTCCTCCTACGACCAGCAGACCGTGGACACCCACTTCCTGTGGATGCAGCAGAACGGCTGCGACACCGCCGCGTTGCAGCGGTTCAACCCCAACAGCAGCGAGGGCCCGACCCGGGACGCGATGGCCGTCAAGGTCCGCAGCAGCGCGGAGGCCTACGGGCGCAAGTTCTACATCATGTACGACGCCACCGGCTGGACGAACATGCAGTCGGAGATGAAGGCGGACTGGACCGGCAAGATGTCCGCGCACACCGCCTCGTCCGCCTACGCCCGGCAGAACGGCAAGCCGGTGGTGTGCATCTGGGGCTTCGGCTTCAACGACGCCAACCACCCCTGGGACGCCGCGACCTGCCTGGACGTGGTCAACTGGTTCAAGTCCCAGGGCTGTTACGTGATCGGCGGGGTCCCGCGCGAGTGGCGCACCGGCACCGGCGGCTCCCGGTCCGGCTACCTCGGGGTCTACCACGCCTTCAACATGCTCTCGCCGTGGATGGTCGGCGCGATCGGCAACGCCGCCGACTCCGACTCGGTCTACCAGAACATCAACGTCCCGGACCAGGCCGACTGCAACGCCAACGGCGTGGACTACCAGCCCTGCGTCCTGCCCGGCGACGTCTCCGGGCGGCAGCGCGCGCACGGCGACTTCATGTGGCGGCAGTTCTACAACATGGTCAGGGTCGGCGCCCAGGGCATCTACATCTCCATGTTCGACGAGTACGGCGAGGGCAACCAGATCGCCAAGACCGCCGAGAACCAGGCCATGACCCCGGCCAACTCCGGTCTGCTGGCCCTGGACGAGGACGGCACGGTCTGCTCCTCCGACTACTACCTCAGGATCACCAACGACGGCGGCCGGATGCTCAAGGGCCAGATCGCGCTGACCGCGACCCGTCCCACCGCCCCGGTGGCGGGCGGCGGCGGGGACACCCAGCCGCCCACCGCGCCCGGCGGGCTCCAGGTCAGCGGGCATACCGCGACCAGCGTCGCACTGAGCTGGACCGCCTCGACCGACAACGTCGGGGTGACCGGCTACAGCGTGCACCAGGTCGCCGGCGGCGGGAACACGGTAGTGGGGTCGCCGACCGGGACGTCGTTCACCGTCTCCGGGCTGGCCCCGTCCACCGGCTACAGCTTCTTCGTCACCGCGCGGGACGCGGCGGGCAACACCTCCGCGGCCTCGGGCACGGTCAGTGCCACCACCGACGCCCAGTCGGGCAGCACCGACCTGGCCCTGCACCGGCCCACCTCGGAGAGCAGCCACACCCAGGTCTACGCCAGCGGCAACGCCGTGGACGGCGACCCCAACAGCTACTGGGAGAGCAACAACAACGCCTTCCCGCAGTGGCTCCAGGTCGACCTGGGCGCGGCCCAGCACATCGGCCGGATCGTGCTGACGCTGCCGCCGCCCTCGGCCTGGAACGCCCGGACCCAGACCCTGTCGGTGTCCGGCAGCACGGACGGCTCGTCCTTCGCCACGCTGGTGGGCTCGGCCGGCTACACCTTCGACCCGGCGACCGGGAACACCGCCACGGTGACCCTGCCGTCCAACGCCAGTGCCCGCTACCTGCGGCTGACCTTCACCGCCAACACCGGCTGGCCGGCCGGGCAGTGCTCCGGGTTCCAGGTGTACTCCTCCTGACCCGGGGAGGGGTCAGCCGAGCAGGCCGGTCAGCACCCTGGTGACCACCCGGTCGAACAGGGCCTCCGGCGGCTCCTCCCCCCGGGAGCGCCCCTCCTGTGCCGCGCCCGCCAGCGCCGCGGCCAGGTGCGGGTGCTCCCCGGTGGCGACGACGTGCCCGAGGTACTCCGCCTGCGCCGCCTGCCACTGCGGCAGGGTGCGCCCGGTCAGCCGCTGCGCCGCCTCGGCCCTGGCCAGTGCGGCGACCACGGCGCCGAGCATGCCGACCGCCTCCATCCTGGTCCTGACCGCGACTCCGTCGAGCCCGGACAGCGCCGCCAGGGCGTGCTCCAGGTAGCGGACCGCCTGCGGGCCCAGCGGGGTCCTGGCGCTGAGCAGGTCCAGCAGCCAGGGGTGCGCGAGGTAGACCCGCCTGCTCTGCCGGGCCAGCTCCAGCAGGTCCGCGAGCCAGTCGCCGGTGCCGGGGGAGTAGCGGATCCCCGCGTTCGCCCGGTCGGCCATCAGCTCCAGCAGCTCGTCCCTGGTGGCGACATAGCGATAGAGCGACGCGGGCCCCGCGCCGAGGGCGAGTGCGACCGCGCGCATGGTGACCGCGGCCAGGCCGTCCGCGTCGGCGAGGGCGACGCCGGCGTCGGCGATCCGGTCCCGGCCGTACTCGGGTGCGGGGCCGCGTCCGGCGCGTTCCGGGCGCAGCCAGATGCTGTGCGCGGCGCCCTGCTCCTCGGGCATGGGCCCTCCTTCTCTGCGAACGGCGGTTGCAGTATATTCGTGGACAAGAACTGCGAACGACGTTCGCAGTGAAAGCGAGAGGAGCTGCCGTGCCCCAGCACCGCGAGGGGTGGACCCCCACCGGTACGCCCGCAACGGCGCCGTGGAGGTGGCCTACGACCTGCTGGAACCGCTCGCCGACCAGGGGTCGGCGGACGAGCCGCTGCTGCTGGTGATGGGGCTGGCCACGGCCAGGACCTGGTGGCCGACCGGGCTGTGCCGGGCCCTCGCCGGGGCCGGTTTCCAGGTGGCCCGCTACGACCAGCGCGACGCGGGGGAGTCGACCCGGATGCCGGACACCTCGGTCGGCAACCCGTTCCGCGCCCTGTTCGGACGGCGCGGCGAGGCCTACACCTCCGAGGACATGACCGACGACGCGGTCGCGGTACTGGACGCGCTGGGCTGGGAGCGGGCGCATGTGCTCGGCCACTCGCTGGGCGGGGTGATCGCCCAGCGGCTGGCGCTGCGGCACCCCGACCGGGTGCTCAGCGTCACCAGCTCGGCCGCGCTGCCGAGCGACGTCTCCGGGCTGCGGGTGCTGCGCCACCTGCGCCCCGGGCTGCTGGCGAAACTCGCCACGGCCCGCTTCCCGGCGGGGCGGGAGGGCGACATCGCCGCCTCGATGGCGGTCTGGCGCGGGGTCGCCTCGCCCGGCTACCCCTTCGACGAGCAGGCGGCCCGCGCCTGGATCGAGGCCGAGGCGGACCGCGGGCCGCGCGACGCCAAGGCGCAGAGCAGGCAGATCGGGGCCCAGTGGCACGGCCCCGGGCTGGCCGGGTTGGCCCGGCCGACCCTGGTCCTGCACGGCGAGCGGGACCCGATCCTGCGGGTCTCGGCCGGCCGGGCCACGGCGGCGGCGGTGCCGGGGGCGCGGCTGGAGGTCCTGCCCGGGGTCGGGCACGACCTCCCGGCGCCGCTGTGGCCGACCGTGGCCGGGCTGGTGCAGTCGGTCGCCCGGCAGGCCCCGGCCCCGCGCTGAGCGGGCCAGGCCCCGGCCCCGCGCTGAGCCGGGCGTCCTTGCCCGGAGGGCGTCGGCGGGCGGAGCATGGCAGGGACGGCGAGGAGGCAGGACGTGGATCCGATCGACGCGGCGCCCGCGGACGGCGACACCGGGCTGTTCGGGCCCGACTCGGTCACCTGGCGGGTGCACGCGGAGCCGACCATGCTGCTGGCCGGGGTGCGCGCGCTGCTGCTGCAGGCGCTGCACCCGCTGGCCATGGCCGGGGTGGCCCAACACTCCGCCTTCCGGGAGGACCCCTGGGGGCGGCTGCGCCGCACCGCCGAGTACCTGGGCGCGGTCAGCTACGGGACGACCGAGCAGGCCGACCGGGCGATCACCCGGGTCAGGACCGTGCACCGGGCGGTCCGCGGCACCGACCCGTACTCCGGTGCGCCGTACCGGGCCGACGACCCGGAGCTGCTGCTGTGGGTGCACTGCTGCGAGGTGGACTCCTTCCTCGGGGTGACCCGGCGGGCCGGACTGCGGCTCACCCCGGCCGAGGCCGACCGCTACCTGACGGAGCAGCAGTTGCTGCCGCACCGCCTCGGCGTCCCGCGCGGGCATCCGGTGCCGGGCGGGACCGAGGAGCTGGCCGCGTACTTCGCCCGGATCCGGCCGCGGCTGCGGGCGGTGCCCGAGGCGCGGGAGGCGGCGCGGTTCGCACTGCTGCCGCCGCTGCCGGGCTGGGTCGCGGTGCTCACCCCGGCCCGGCCCACCTGGGTCGGCCTGGCCTGCACCGCGATGGGCCTGCTGCCGCCGTGGGCGCGGCGGATGTACGGGCTTCCGGTCCCGCCGGGCGCGGAGCTGGCCGCGACGGTCACCGCCCGTGCCTGGCGGTCCGGACTCGGCCTGCTGCCGGGGATGCTGACGGAGGGTCCGTACCTGCGGGCGGCGAAGGCCCGGCTCTCGGTTGCCGAAAATCGTGCCGCCGAAAATATTCTCTCCTGACGACCCATCCATCGGTCCGGCGGCTACGAAGGCGCGGATAAGGGGCGGTGACAGCTGCTCCGGGTGACCCGTGCGCGCTGCACCGATCCCTGAGGACGGCGATGACCAGTCGGACCTTCGTACCCAGCCCGATTCCGACCGACCGCGTCGCCGCGGTGGTCGACGACGACTGCGCCACCTGCCACGGCACCGGCCGTAGCAGCGGTGGCGTCCCCTGCCGCCCCTGCGGGGTGCGGATGACCCCGAAGCAGCGCGAGAACGTGGCCCGGCTGCGGCTGGCCCGGTGGTCCGGGCTGCGCACCGCCCCGTACCGGCAAGGGTTCTGACGGACAGCCGGCGTACATTGTCATGTCACTGGCGCTTCTTGTGCCCGCGCCAGCATGGGCGGACCGGGCCGCGCGCGGCTGAGCCCGGCACCGCTTCCGTCCTGGAGGATTCATGTCCCGTTTGTCGCTGTTCCGTGCGCTCTCCACCCGGATGACGCCGTCCCGGGCGGCGGCCCGGCGGCTGCTCGCCGTCGGCACCGCCGCGACCGCACTGCTCGCCGGGGCGATGCTGGCCCCGGGCGGGGCCGCCGCGGTCGACGGCGGAAGCCTGTCCGAGGGCGACGCCACCACCGTCGGCCTGCACAACACCTACGACCCGAGCGCCTTCCCCTACCTGGCGAAGGCGCTGGACACCGGCACCTCGATGATCGAGCTGGACGTTTGGGACGACTTCATCACCAAGGAGTGGAAGGTCAGCCACTCCAACCCGCTGGGCAACAGCAACAACTGCGTGGACGCCGGCACCGCCGCCCAGCTCTACACCGGCGGCGCCAACAAGGACCTCGGCAGCTGCCTGGACGACGTCCGGGTCTGGCTGGCGGCGCACCCCGGGCACGCCCCGCTGATGATCAAGATCGAGCTGAAGGCGGGCTTCCAGGCCACCTACGGGCTCGGCCCGACCCAGCTCGACCAGACCATCGCCGCCCACCTCGGCGGCGACGTGTTCCGCCCGGCCGACCTGCTCGCCAAGCCCGGCGGCGGCAGCTACCCGACCCTGGACGCCGCGGCCAAGGCCGACAACTGGCCCAGCCGCGACGCGCTGGCCGGCAAGGTGATCCTGGAGATCATTCCGGGCACGGTGGAGGAGAACAACCCGACCGACACGCTGTGGACCGACAAGGAGTACGCCCAGCACCTCCAGGCGCTGCAGGTGGCCGGCACGCTGGGCCAGGCGCAGATCTTCCCCGCGGTGCACAACGCCGCCGCGGGCGACCCGCGCACCCGCTACAGCGACACCACGCTGCGCCCCTGGTTCGTGGTGTTCGACGGCGACGCCTCGACCTACCTGAACGGCAGCATCGACACCTCCTGGTACTCCGTCAACCACTACCTGCTGGTGATGACCGACGCGCAGAACGTGCCGCCGGCGATCAGCGACACCGCCCCGAGCGTCGCCGACGCGCAGGCCCGGGTGGCGCTGCTCGCCGCCGCCCACGCCAGCGTGGTCTCCAGCGACTGGACCGGGCTGACCGCGGTCCAGCCCGAGGCGCTGCCGCGCGGCTGAGCGGCCCCGGAACGACGCCCGGAAAAGTCGGGCTGGCCTAATTGGCCGCGTACATGCCACAATTGAAACGCACGCCGTCCCCCCGGACGTGCAACGGCGCCCCGGTCGCGTGGATTCGGGGCGCCGCTCCATGTCCACGGCGCACGGGGGGACTGCTCGGCGCAGGGCCGGGGATCAGCGCTCAGGCGCGACCTCGAGCCGCGGCGGCGAACGCCCGGAGCAGGACGCCGACGCCGTCGTCCCGCTCCGGGCACCGCACGGCTCTGACCTGCTGGCACTCCTTGGCACACAGGGTGCAGAGAGGTCAAGGTCACACGAGTCTGACCTGCGATCAGCTGTTAACCGGCTCTAACCTGCCTTCATGACGGTCTCGCCCGAAGGGCTCTCCCTGGCCGCCGAGTTCCCTGGGGCGACCCGGGAGCATTGGCAGCGTCTCGTCGAAGGCGTCCTCCGCAAGTCGGGGGCCTCCGACGCCGAAGGCGCACAGGCGGAGGACGCCCTCGCCACCCAGCTGCAGGACGGCATCCGCGTCCACCCGCTCTACACCGCCGCCGACGCCGGGTCCGCCGGTCCCGGCTACCCGGGCCTGGCCCCGTACGTACGCGGGGGCAGGGCGGAGGGCTCGGTCGGGTCCGGCTGGGACGTCCGGCAGCGGCACGCCGACCCCGACCCGGCCCGCGCCAACGCGGCGGTGCTGGCCGACCTGGAGCACGGCGTCGGCTCGCTCTGGCTGGTGCTGGGAGCGGGCGGGGCACCGGTGGCGGCGCTGCCGCAATTGCTCGACGGCGTCTACCTGGATCTCGCGGGCGTCGTCCTGGACGCGGGGGCCGAGACCGGAGCCGCCGCCGAGCAGCTCTTTCGAGTGCACCGGGAGCGCGGAGTCCCGGCGCACGCCGTCCTCGGCAACCTGGGCGCCGACCCGCTCGGCCTGCGCGCCCGCACCGGCGCAGCCGGCCTGGACCAGGCCGAGGCCTCGGCGCTGGCCCTGCGCTGCGCCGCGGACCACCCCGGGCTGCGCGCGCTGACCGTGGACGCGCTGCCCTACCACGACGCCGGGGCCTCGCCCGCGCAGGAGCTGGGCTGCTCGCTGGCGACCGGGGTCGGCTACCTGCGCGCGCTGACCGACGCCGGACTGGGCGTCGAGCAGGCGGCCGGACAGCTGGAGTTCCGCTACGCCGCCACCGCGGACCAGTTCCTGACGATCGCGAAGCTGCGCGCGGCCCGCCGGATCTGGGGCCGGGCGGTGCGGGCCTGCGGCGCCCCGTCGGCCTCCGGCGCGGGCGCCCAGCGGCAGCACGCGGTGACCTCGGCGGTGATGGCCACCGAGCGCGACCCGTGGGTGAACATCCTGCGCGGCACCCTGGCCTGCATGGCGGCCGGGGTCGGCGGCGCCGACGCGGTCACCGTCCAGCCCTTCGACAGCGCCCTCGGCCTGCCGGACGCCTTCGCCCGCCGGGTCGCCAGGAACACCCAGTCGATCCTGGTCGAGGAGTCGCACCTGGCCCGGGTGATCGACCCGGCCGGCGGCTCCTGGTACGTGGAGCAGCTGACCGACGAGCTGGCACGGGCCGCCTGGGCCTGGTTCCAGGAGATCGAGCGGGCCGGCGGCCAGGCCGCCGCGCTGGACTCGGGGCTGGTCGGCGCTCGGATCGCGGCCACCTGGGCCGAACGCGAGGCGGACCTCGCCACCCGGCGCGAACCGATCACCGGGGTCAGCGAGTTCCCGAACCTGGCCGAGAAGCCGGTGCTGCGCGAGGCCGCCCCCGCGGCGGAGCGCACCGGCGGCCTGCCGGTGGTCCGCCGCTCGCAGGCGTTCGAGGCGCTGCGCTCGCGCTCGGACGCCGAACTGGCCGCGACCGGGCGGCGGCCCCGGCTGTTCCTGGCCACGATCGGACCGGCCGCGGTGCACACCGGGCGCTCCTCGTTCGCCGCCAACCTGTTCCAGGCCGGCGGGATCGAGACGGTCGCCGGGGACGGGGCCGAGGCCTTCGCCGCCTCCGGGGCGACCGTCGCCGCGGTCTGCTCCAGCGACAAGCTCTACGCCGAGCAGGGGGAGGCGCTGGTGGCGGAGCTGCGCGCGGCGGGCGCGCGCCGGGTGCTGGTGGCCGGGCGGCCCGAGGCGCTGCCCGGTGCGGACGGCGCGGTGTTCACGGGCTGCGACGCCGTCGCGGTCCTCGGCTCCACCCTCGACCTGATCGGAGCGGTGCGATGATCCCCGACTTCACGGAGATCCAGCTCGACGACGCCGACCCGGCGGCCCCGGCAGACCCGGAGAGCCCGGCCGGCTCGGCGGGGGAGTGGCGCGAGGCCTGGGCGCAGGCGGTGGGCAAGCCGGTCGAGGAGTTCGTCTGGGAGACCCCCGAGGGCATCGCGGTCAAGCCGCTCTACGATGCCGACGACCTGGCCGACGTGGACTTCCTGGACACCTACCCCGGCATCGCCCCGTTCCTGCGCGGCCCGTACCCCACCATGTACGTGAACCAGCCGTGGACGGTCCGTCAGTACGCCGGGTTCTCCACCGCCGAGGAGTCCAACGCCTTCTACCGGCGGAACCTGGCGGCGGGTCAGAAGGGTCTCTCGGTCGCCTTCGACCTGCCGACCCACCGCGGTTACGACAGCGACCACCCCCGGGTGACCGGGGACGTCGGCATGGCGGGCGTCGCCATCGACTCCCTCTACGACATGCGCCAGCTGTTCGACGGCATCCCGCTGGACCGGATGTCGGTGTCGATGACCATGAACGGCGCGGTGCTGCCGGTCCTGGCGCTCTACATCGTGGCGGCCGAGGAGCAGGGGGTCCCGGCCGAGAAGCTCACCGGGACCATCCAGAACGACATCCTCAAGGAGTTCATGGTCCGCAACACCTACATCTACCCGCCGCAGCCCTCGATGCGGATCATCTCCGACATCTTCGCCTACACCTCGCAGAAGATGCCGCGCTACAACTCCATCTCCATCTCCGGCTACCACATCCAGGAGGCCGGGGCCACGGCCGACCTGGAGCTGGCCTACACCCTGGCCGACGGGGTCGAGTACCTGAAGGCCGGGCTCGCCGCCGGGATGGACGTGGACTCCTTCGCGCCCCGGCTGTCGTTCTTCTGGGCCATCGGCATGAACTTCTTCATGGAGGTCGCCAAGCTCCGCGCGGCCCGGCTGCTGTGGGCGAAGCTGGTCCAGGAGTTCGCCCCGAAAAACCCCAAGTCGCTGTCGCTGCGCACCCATTCGCAGACCTCCGGCTGGTCGCTCACCGCGCAGGACGTCTTCAACAACGTCACCCGCACCTGCATCGAGGCGATGGCCGCGACCCAGGGCCACACCCAGTCGCTGCACACCAACGCGCTGGACGAGGCGCTGGCGCTGCCCACCGACTTCTCCGCCCGGATCGCCCGCAACACCCAGCTGCTGCTGCAGCAGGAGTCCGGCACCTGCCGGGTGATCGACCCCTGGGGCGGCAGCGCCTACGTCGAGAAGCTCACCCACGACCTGGCCACCCGCGCCTGGCAGCACATCCAGGAGGTCGAGGCGGCCGGGGGCATGGCCAAGGCCATCGACGCCGGCATCCCCAAGCTGCGGATCGAGGAGGCGGCGGCGCGCACCCAGGCCCGGATCGACTCCGGACGGCAGCCGGTGATCGGGGTCAACAAGTACCGGGTCGCCACCGACGAGCAGATCGACGTGCTCAAGGTGGACAACTCCTCGGTGCGCGCCCAGCAGGTCGAGAAGCTGCGGCGGCTGCGCGAGGAGCGGGACGAGGACGCCTGCCGGGCCGCGCTGCGCGCGCTCACCGCCTCCGCCGAGGCCGGCCCGGCGGCCGGCGGCGGCCTGGAGGGCAACCTGCTGGCGCTGGCCGTGGACGCGGCCAGGGCGATGGCCACCGTCGGTGAGATCTCCGACGCGCTGGAGGCCGTCTACGGACGGCACAGCGGCCAGATCCGTACCATCTCCGGTGTGTACCGCGACGAGGCAGGACCGTCCAGCGCCGTGGAGCAGAGCCGCGCGCTGGTCCGGGCGTTCGAGGAGGCGGAGGGGCGGCGTCCGCGCATCCTGGTCGCCAAGATGGGCCAGGACGGCCACGACCGCGGCCAGAAGGTGATCGCCACCGCCTTCGCCGACCTGGGCTTCGACGTGGACGTCGGCCCGCTGTTCCAGACCCCGGCCGAGGTGGCCCGGCAGGCGGTGGAGGCGGACGTGCACATCGTCGGCGTCTCCTCGCTGGCGGCCGGCCACCTGACCCTGGTGCCCGCGCTGCGGCACGAGCTGGCCGAGGCCGGACGCGAGGACATCACCATCGTGGTCGGCGGGGTGATCCCCCCTCAGGACTTCGACGCCCTGTACGCGGCGGGCGCGGCGGCGGTCTTCCCGCCCGGGACGGTCATCCCGGACGCCGCGGTCGACCTGCTGCGGAAGCTGGCCGCGTCGCTCGGCCACGAGCTCTGATGGCCCCTCGTCCGATCGACCTGGACGCCTACGTCAAGGGCGTCCTCGACGGCTCGCGCGCCTACATCGCGCGGGCCGTCACCCTGGTCGAGTCCACCAGGGCCGACCACCGGGCGCTGGCGCAGCAGCTGCTGGTCGCCCTGCTGCCGCACTCCGGCGACGCGGTGCGGGTCGGCATCAGCGGCGTGCCCGGGGTCGGCAAGTCGACCTTCATCGACTCGCTCGGCTGTCTGCTCACCGCGCGCGGCCACCGGGTCGCGGTGCTCGCCGTCGATCCCTCCTCGACCCGCACCGGCGGCTCCATCCTCGGCGACAAGACCCGGATGGAGCGGCTCGCGGTCGACCCGCAGGCCTTCGTCCGCCCGTCGCCCACCTCGGGCACGCTCGGCGGGGTGGCCCGTGCCACCCGGGAGAGCATGGTGGTGATGGAGGCGGCCGGCTACGACGTGGTGCTGGTGGAGACGGTCGGCGTGGGCCAGTCGGAGACCGCGGTGGCGCAGATGGTGGACACCTTCCTGCTGCTCACCCTGGCCAGGACCGGCGACCAGCTGCAGGGCATCAAGAAGGGCGTGCTGGAGCTCGCCGACGTGATCGCGGTCAACAAGGCCGACGGCGAGTTCGCCCTCGCCGCCCGCTCCGCCGCGCGGGAGCTCGCGGGCGCACTGCGGCTGATGCGCGCCCCCGACGCCGCGTGGACGCCCCCGGTGCTGACCTGCAGCGGACGCGAGGGCACCGACCTGGACGCGCTGTGGGAGCGGATCGAGCAGCACCGGCGGATCCTGGACGGCCTCGGGCTGCTCGCCGCCCGCCGCGCCGAGCAGCAGGTCGACTGGACCTGGAGCATGGTCCGCGACCAGCTGCTCACCCGGCTGCGCGAGCACACCGGCGTCCGCCGGATCGCCCCCGAGCTGGAACAGCAGGTCAGGGATGGCCGGCTGACGGCGACCCTGGCGGCGGAACGCATCCTCGGCGCGTTCGACGCTTAGGCGGCACTTCGCCGACTTCTTCGACGTCATGGGGGACCTGACCATGGAGGCCATCGCCGGGCGGCTCGGCGTCTCCGAACGCACCCTGGGCAAGCGCCTGACCAAGCTCAGGGCCAAACTGGGCGTCACCTCCCTGTACGGCCTCGGCCGCACGTGGCAGGAGTTGCGGGACGGCGCCGACGACCGCGCGGAAGCGGCTGCCTCGGACCGATGAGTCCGGGCCGCCGCGGCCGTCCTACCTCCGACCGCACGAGCGAGAAGGTGGACCGTATGAGCAGCCTGCACGACATCCTGGACGCGCACGTCAGCAAGGGCCCGCTGCCCGGCGCGGTGGGCCTGGTGGCCCGCGGCGACCGGGTCGAGGTGAGCGCGGTCGGCTCGGTCGACGTGGAGGGCAGCGCCCCGATCGCCCGGGACTCGATCTTCCGGATCGCCTCGATCAGCAAGCCGATCACCGCCGCCGCGGCGATGCTGCTGGTCGACGACGGCGCGATGGCGCTGGACGACCCGGTGGCGCGCTGGCTGCCGGAGCTGGCCGCGCCGATGGTGGTCCGCACGCCGGAGTCGCCGGTGGACGACGTGGTCCCGGCGGCCCGGCCGATCACCGTGTTCGACCTGCTGACCTTCCAGGCCGGGTACGGCTTCCCGGCCGACTTCTCGCTCCCGGCGGTCGCGCTGCTGTTCGCCGAGCTGATGCAGGGTCCGCCGGAGCCGCAGCAGGTGCTGGCGCCGGACGCCTGGATGGCGGCGCTGGCCCGGATCCCGATGCTGCGTCAGCCGGGCGAGGCCTGGCTCTACAACACCTGCTCCGACATCCTGAGCGTGCTGGTCGCCCGGGTCTCCGGACGCCCGCTGCCCGCGTTCATGGCCGAGCGGCTGTTCGAGCCGCTGGGGATGGCCGACACCGGGTTCCACGTCCCCGCCTCCGAGCGGGGACGGCTGGTCAGCTACTACCAGCCGGACCCGTCCGGCGGGCTGACCCTGCTGGACCCGCCGGACGGGCAGTGGGGCAAGCCGCCCGCCTTCCCTTCCGGCGCGGGCGGCATGGTGTCGACCGTGGACGACTGGTACGCCTTCGCCCGGATGCTGCTGGCCGGGGGGACCGCTCCGGACGGACGGCGGCTGCTGTCGGCCGCGTCGGTGCGGGCGATGACCACGGACCGGCTGACCCGGGCGCAGCGCGAGGCCAGCGACCTGTTCCTGGAGGGCCAGGGCTGGGGGTTCGGCGGTTCGGTCGACGTCGAGGCGGTCGACCCGTGGAGCGTCCCCGGCCGCTACGGCTGGGTCGGCGGCACCGGCACCACCGCCTACCTCACCCCGTCCACCGGCACGGTCGCGCTGATGTTCAGCCAGCAGGCGATGACCGGCCCGGTCGCGCCCCAGCTGATGCGGGACGTCTGGCAGTACGCGGCAACGTTCGGCGAAGGCGGGGACAGCGAGGGCGGGGACGGGGGCGGGGGCGCAGCCGGAGGTCAGGACGCCTGAGCGGCGCCCGCCGATCCCGCTCCGCGCACCACCAGGCTGTCCAGCAGCCGTGCGGTGGCCTCGGCGACGGCTTCCACGGCCTCGTCGAAGGCCTCCTTGTTGTGCGCGGCGGGCGCCCGGAAGCCGGACACCTTCCGCACGTACTGCAGGGCGGCGGCTCTGATGTCCTCGTCCTCCACCTGGGGCGTCACGGGCGGGCGAAGGGTCTTGATGCTCCGGCACATGCCTCCAGTGTGCCGCAGCCGGGCCCGGCCCGGCAGGGTCAGCCGCCCGCGGTGATCCGGGCCAGGTCGTCCGGGGTGAGCGAGGGACGGCCGCTGGGCGCGGTGGGGGAGCGGAAGCCGGCCAGGTGGATGTCGAGGTGCCGCTCCCAGGCGTCCGGGGCCGCCTCGCCGGTGGCGGCGACGATGCCGCGCAGCCCGTAGATGGTGGCCATGACGTCGCCGAGGGTGATGTCCTCGCGGACCCGGCCGAGCCGCTGGGCCTGCGCCAGCAGCTCGGCGATCCGGGCGCGGAGGCGGGCGGCGCAGGCCGCCTTGGTGCGGCCGACCAGCTTGTCGGCGTAGCCGCGGTGCTCGCTGAGCGAGCGGCCGAGCACCCGCAGGAAGGCGTCCAGGCCGGAGCCCTCGCCGCGGGCCAGCTCGCTCTCGGCGGCGGTGACCAGCTCGTCCAGGATCAGCCGGACCAGCTCGTCGATCAGCGCCTCCTTGTTGGGGAAGCGCCGGTAGACCGTCCCCACGCCGACGCCCGCGCGGGAGGCGATGTGCTCCATGCTGGCGTCGGTGCCGAACTCCGACAGCACCTCACGGGCGGCGTCGACGACCAGCTGGTGGTTGCGCACCGCGTCGCGTCGCTGCGGGCGCGGGTCGGCGTGCTGCACGGCCATGGTCGCTCCGTTCAGAGGTCGCGGGGGCGGCGGGGTGGGCGCAACCCGTGGATGCAGTCTAGGGCCGCGGGGCCGCTACTCGGGCTTGTCGCCGATCAGCGTGCCGCCGGCCAGCAGGCCCAGCTCGGCGTGCTCCGGCTCGTCGGCCGGGAGCGAGCCGCCGACCGGGAGCGAGCGCCCGGCGGTCGGGATCAGCAGCGCCGCGACCGCGGCCACCCCCAGCGCCACCGCGAGCATCGCGAAGCCGTTGGTGTAGCCGGACTCCCGCGGCAGCCCGCCGGGGGCGGCGTTGGAGGTGACGATGCTGGCCATCAGGGCCGCGCCGATGGAGCCGCCGATGGTGCGGATGTTGGCGTTCATCCCGCTGGCCACCCCGGTCTGCTCGGCCGGGACGGCCGCCACGATCAGGCTGGACATGGCTGCGAAGGCCAGGCCGAAGCCGACGCCCATGATCGCGGTGGCGAGGTAGAGCTCCCACTGCTGGCTGTGCGCGTAGGCGAGCAGCGCCATCGAGACGCCGCCGACGACGCAGCCGAGCAGGACCACCGTCTTGGCGCCGATCCGGCGGGCCAGGCCGCCCGCGGCCATGCCGATCAGGAACATGGTGACGGTGGAGGGCAGCAGGATCAGCCCGGACCGGGTGATGCTCGCGCCGAAGCCGTAGCCCGCGGCGGCGGGGGTCTGCACGAACTCGGGCAGGAAGGCGAACACCGCGTACATGCCGACCCCGATCAGCAGCGCGACCAGGTTGTTGGTCCACACGGCCGGGCGGCGCATCATCGTCATGTCGATCAGCGGGGTCGCCGAGCGGCGCTCGACCTCGACCCAGCCGACCGCGAGCAGCACGGCCAGCACCAGCAGTCCGATCACCTTGGTCGAGCCCCAGCCCCAGACCGGCGCCTCGCTCAGCGCCAGCAGCAGCGCGACCAGCCAGGCCGAGAGCAGCACGGCCGGCAGCCAGCTGATCCGGCCGGGGGTGCGCGTCGGCGAGGCGGGGACGAGCAGGAAGGCGGCGACGGCGGCGGCGATCGTCATGATCATGGGTAGCCAGAACAGCCAGTGGTAGTCCAGTGCGTTGACGATCGGTCCGGCCAGCACGATGCCGAGACCGGCGCCGACGGCGGTGAGCGAGGCGATGGTGCCGATCGCGCCGTTCAGCTTCTCGCGCGGGAACTCGTCCCTGATGATGCCGAAGGCCAGCGGCAGCACGCCGCCGCCGATGCCCTGGATCGCCCGAGCGATGATCATCACGGTGACGTTGCCGGCGAGGGCGGCGAGCAGGGAGCCCGCCGCCAGGGCTATCAGCGTCGCGGCGAAGACCCGCTCCTTGCCGATCATGTCGCCGATCCGGCCCATGATCGGGGTGAAGATCGACGCCGAGAGCAGGTAGGCGGTGAGCACCCAGGTGACGGTGTTCTGGTTGGTGTGCAGGCTGGCCTGGATGGTCGGCAGGACCGGGGTGACCAGGGACTGGAGCAGCGCGTAGGCGGCGACGCCTGCGGCCAGGACGGCGAAGGTGACCTGGTGGTGGGTGCGCCGGGTTTCGGACGCCATGGAACTCCCTCGATCGGTGCGCAGCGGGGGATCGAAACGGAATACCCATTCCGAAGATCTGATCAGCAGGTTACGGCATCGGAATGACTATTCCGTTTCGTTCGGCGCTTATCGGACCCTTACGCGACGCACATCACATTTCCCTCAGGAGTGGGAGAGTCGAGGGCATGAGCGAAAAGGGCGGGGACGGCGGCGGTGCGGCGCTGCACGGGGCGGTCGGACGGTGGGTGCTGTTCACCACTGTGCTGGGCTCGGCTATGGCGCTGCTCGACGGGACGGCGGTGAACGTCGCGCTGCCGCACATCGGCGCCGATCTGCATGCCTCGCTGGCCGCGCTGCAGTGGACGGTGAGCGCCTACCTGCTCACCCTGGCCGGGCTGATCCTGCTCGGCGGCGCGCTCGGCGACCGCTACGGGCGGCGCCGGGTGTTCCTGGTCGGGGTGGTCTGGTTCGCGCTGGCGTCAGCCGGCTGCGGGCTGGCCCCCGACCCCTGGGTGCTGGTCGCGGCCAGGGCCCTGCAGGGCATCGGCGGGGCGCTGCTGACGCCCGGTTCGCTGGCGCTGATCCAGTCCGCCTTCCGGCGCGAGGACCGCGCGGCGGCGGTCGGGCTGTGGTCCGGGCTCGGCGGGGTGGCCGGGGCGCTGGGCCCGCTGCTCGGCGGCTGGCTGGTCGGCGGTCCCGGCTGGCGCTGGGTGTTCCTGCTCAACCTGCCGATCGCGGTGGCCGTGGTCGCGGTCGGCCTGCGGCACGTCCCGGAGAGCCGGGACGAGAGTGCCACCGGCCGCTTCGACGCGGCCGGGGCCGCGCTGGCGGCGCTGGCGCTGGGCGCGGTCACCGCCGCGCTGACCGGCACCGGGGGAGGGGTGACCGTGCCGGTCGCGGCCGGGCTGCTGGCGGTGCTGGCGGCGGTCGGCTTCGTCCTGACCGAGCGTCGGGCGGCGGTGCCGATGCTGCCGCTCGGGCTGTTCTCCTCACGGGTGTTCACCGTGGTCAACCTGGTCACTGTGCTGATCTACGGGGCGATGGGCGGGGTGCTGTTCTTCCTGGTCCTGGAACTGCAGATCGCCGCCGGGTTCACCCCGCTGCTGGCCGGTCTGGCCACCCTGCCGCTGACCCTGGTCATGCTGGCGCTGTCGCCGTCCGCGGCCCGGCTCGGCGACCGGATCGGGCCGCGGGTCCCGCTCACCGTCGGTCCGCTGCTGGCGGCGGCCGGCATCCTGCTGATGCTGCGGATCGGCCCGCACGCCTCCTACGCCGCGGACGTGCTGCCCGCCGCCACCGTGCTCGGCTTCGGGATGACGCTGCTGGTCGCGCCGCTGACGGCGACCGCGCTGAACGCGGTGGAGGACCGCAGGGCCGGGATCGCCAGCGGGGTCAACAACGCGGCGGCCCGGATCGGCAGCCTGCTGGCGGTGGCCGCGCTGCCGGCGCTGGTCGGCCTGTCCGGCGGGCGCTACCGCTCGCCGGGCGCGGTGGACCGGGCGTTCCACGGCGCGGTGCTGGTCTGCGCCGGGCTGATGGTCGGGGCCGCGCTGCTGACCTGGTTCGAGATCTGCGGCCGCGGTGCCGCGGTGGTGCCGGACGCCGCCGCGGAGGCCGCCTGCCCGGCGCCCAGGGTCTGACCCGCCGTCAGTCCCGGTCGGACACGGTCGCATCGGGGACGGCGGCGCCGGGGACGGTCGTGCCGAGGAAGCAGAGCTTGCGGCGGACCCGGAAGCCCAGCGCCTCGTAGAGCCGGATCGCGTCGGCGTTCTCCAGCGCCGCGTGCAGGAACGGGACGTCGCCGCGGGCCCTGATCCCGACCGCGACCGCGCGGACCAGACGGGCCGCCAGGCCCTGGCCGCGGAAGGCCGGATCGGTGCAGACCGCGCTGATCTCGGTCCAGCCGGGCGGACGCATCCGCTCCCCGGCCATCGCCACCAGCGCGCCGTCCCTGCGGATGCCGAGGTAGGCGCCCATCTCGACGGTGCGCGGCAGGAACGGGCCCGGCCTGGTCCTGGCGACCAGGTCCAGCATCTCCGGGACGTCCGCCGCGGTCAGCGGCACCGCCTCCGGATCGGCCTCGGCCCGCAGCGCCTCGCCGGTCAGCTGCACGCCGGGGATCCGGAACACCTGCTCCCAGTGCTCCGGCGGCGGGGCGGCGTACCCGGCCAGCACCAGCAGGCCGCCGGGACCGACCAGCGCCGCCGCGTCGGCCCAGTCCGCGGAGTCCGGCGCGGACGGCACCCCGGCGAAGGGCGACATGTCGACCGGGTAGCGCAGCACCCGGCCGCGGCGCTCGGCGAACCGGGCCTGCGGGCCGGCCTCCAGGGCGGCCAGCGCCGGATTGTCCAGGGGATGCGGCCCTGCTCCGCCCACTGCGCCACCTCTGTTCGACCAGGTCCGCCGGGCAGTCGCCCGGTCGCACGACAGTATGTTTCGGCGGCGCGCCGGGGCAAACCGGGGGTTGCGGAACAGGGCCTCTCGAACAACAGCACGGCGTACGGAGGTTAGACGCAGTCCACTCGGGAAGTTGCTTCTGCAGAATGCTTACTGGGACGTGCGGAGGAGGTGGCGGCGATGGATGGACCCACGCTGTCCCGGCGCGAACTGCAGATGCTGGCGGGGATCGAGGAGCGGCTGCGGGCCGACGCGGAACTCGACCGGCGGCTGCGCACCATGAAGCTGCACCGGGCCCGCCATCTGTGGCACGTCGTGCGCGCTGAACGGGAGATCACCATCCTGGTGCTGCTCGCCTCGGCCGGGGTGCTGCTGGCGGTCGGCGTCCCGGCGGTCCGGCCCGCCTCCGCCGTGGTGGCGGGCGGACTGGTGCTGCTGATCCTGGCCGGGGCGGTGGCCGTGTCCGGCCCGCTGCTGCTGGCCCGCCGCCGCCGGCCCAGCCACGCCGCCCCCTCCTGGGAGGAGGCGGCCTGACGGCGGAGCAGCGGGGGCCGGGGCAGGGCAGCCGGGGTCAGGGCAGCTGCTTCTCGACCGCGATCCTGCCCTCCTCGGCCAGTCGGCGCCGGGCCCACTCCAGCGTCGCCGGGGTGACGTCCCGCCCGCTGGCCAGGACCAGGTCCTCGGCCGACACCTCCCCCTCGGCGCCGGTGTGCAGCAGCCGGTCCGGGGTGACCTCGTCCGGGGTCGGGGTGCGCACCGCGTCGGACGCCTGGCCGCCCGCCGCCGCGCCGCCCGCCGCGCCGTCGCCGTAGCGGCGCTGGAACTTGGCGATCTCGCCCTGCGGGTCCACCGTCCTGGCCCGGCCGGTGTGGAACGGGTGGCTCTCCGCCGAGATCTCCACGTCCACCACCGGGTAGGTGTTGCCGTCGTCCCAGGCGATGGTCTGCTCGCTGGTCGCGGTCGAGTGGGTGAGGAACGCGTAGCCCGCGGAGCGGTCCCGGAAGACCACGGGGCCGTACTCGGGGTGCTTCTCCTGTCGCATGCGTGCTCTCCTTGCCTCCGTGGTGGACGGTTCGCCGGTTTTCCCTCCCCGAACCGGTATATCCCAGGGCCGCCGATCACGCTTGCCCCCACCGGTCCGGACGGGATCAGCGAGCCGGGTCGCCGCGCAGCTGCCGCAGGGTCCAGCCGCGGCCGTCCGGGCCCAGGCCGCGGGTGGCGGCGGTGAGGACCTCGGCGGCGCGGCGGTAGGAGAGCCGGGCGCGGCCGGTCAGCGGACAGAGGTCGGCCGGGGCGGTGCCGGCCGGGGCCCGGCGGCCGGTCAGGAAGACCGGGCCCGAGGTCCGGCCGGACAGCAGCAGGGCCAGCAGCCGCCCGGTGTGCGGCTGCCAGTGCAGGTCGAGGCCGCTGCGGCGGTGGGTGCGGCGGCGGGCGAGGTCCAGATCGGCGATGTCCAGGGCGAGCGCGCGTTCGACCGGGGCCCGGGTGTCGTGCAGGAAGTGCCACAGCGCCTGTTCGCGCAGCGGCGCGCGGAGCGCCAGCACAGCCCGGATGCCGTCGCTGTCCGGGCGCGGCGGCGGCAGCGGAGGCGGCACCGCTGCCGTCGGCGGCGGCAGCGCGGGCAGCGGGTCGCCGTCGAGCCAGCCCTGTGCGCGCCACCAGGTGTGCGCACTGCGGAGGATGGACCACTCCCGGCTGAGCGTGCGCGGGTCCGCGTCGGCGGCGCGCTCCGCGCGGGCGGCCGGCAGCCGGGCGCGTACGGCGGGGTCGTCCAGTCGGTGCAGCGGGACGACCGGCGGCTCGGCCCGGCGGCGGTCCGGGCCGACCGGGGCGGTCCGGCCGACCAACGGCCAGGCCCAGCCGCGGAGCGCGATCCGGTAGACCCGGCGGGAGCCGGGCGCCAGCCCGGCCGCGTCGAGATAACGGTCCACGGCGACGGCGTACTCGACCGGCTGACTCATCTGCTCCCCGCAGTAAACATCGACGTCAGATGCCTTGGGTCAGTCAATTTACTGCGGTTGAGCGCCCGTGTCGAGAAATTGACCCGTCCGGACTCAACTTTATCGGCGGAACCCGTTGTGCGACCCGCGCGGACCGATGCAGTCTGCTGTCCGTGACCCTTCGTGCGCACCGCCTGTCCGTCCTCGGCCGCCCCGACTTCCGCCGCTTCTTCACCGGCTACGCGACCTCGCTGCTCGGCTCGGCGATGTCCGGGGTCGCCCTCGCCTTCGCGGTGCTGGCGACCGGCGGCGGCGGGACCGCCCTCGGCGCGGTGATGGCGGCCCGGATCCTGCCGCTGGTGCTGTTGCTACTGCTCGGCGGGGTGGCGACGGACCGGCTCGGCAGCCGGGCGGTGATGCTGGTCGCGGACGTGCTGCGCTGCTCGGCCCAGGCCGCCTTCGCCGTGGTCCTGCTGACCGGGCGCCCCGGGCTCGCGGTGATGCTGCTGCTGGCGGCGCTCGGCGGGATCGGGGAGGGACTGTTCACCCCGGCGCTGTCCGCGCTGATCCCCACCCTGTCGCCGCCGGAGGACCTGGCCCAGGCCAACTCGCTGCTGCAGATCGCCCGTTCCGGTGCCACCGTGGCCGGACCCGCGCTGGCCGGGCTGCTGGCCGGGCTGGTCGGCCCGGCGCCGGTGCTGGCCGTGGACGCGGCGAGCTACGCGGTCAGCGTGCTGGCGCTGAGCGGGCTGCCGACGGTGCGTCAGCACAGCGGCGAGGCTGCAGGTCCGTCCCTGGCGGGGGAGCTGCGGGCGGGCTGGTCGCTGTTCCGCGGGCAGACCTGGCTCTGGGTCACCACCCTGCACGTCGGCCTGTTCAACCTGCTGGTCTGGGCGCCGTTCCTGGTGCTGGGCCCGGTGCTGGCCAGGGACCGGCTCGGCGGCGCGGGGGCCTGGGGCGCGGTGATGGCCTGCTACGGGACCGGCGCCGTCGCGGGCGGCCTGCTGCTGCTCCGGCGCAGGCCGGGCCGGCCGCTGCTGGTCGCCGCGGTCGCCTCGCTGTGCTGGGCGCTGCCCTCCGCGGCACTGGCGCTGGGGCTGCCGGCGGCGGCGGTGTGCGTCGGCGCCGCGGTGGCCGGTGTCGGCTCCTCGGTCAACGGGGTACTGGGCGGCACGGTGATCCAGCAGCGCGTCCCGGCGGAGTACCGGGGCCGGATCGGCGCCTACACCACGCTGGGCGCGTTCGTGCTGGGACCGCTCGGCCTGGCCGCGGCCGGCCCGCTGGCCTCGGCCGTCGGCGCCACCGTGGTGCTCGGCTGCGGCGCGCTCTGGCTGCCGGTCGCGGTCGCGGCGGTGGTCGCCGTCCCGGAGGTGCGCGCGCCGGACCGGGGGACGGTGCCGGGGGCGCGGTCGCCGCGCCGGGACCGGAGCCGCCGGATAGGTTGACCGGACCAACGGTGACGGCGGGGAGGCAGCGGTGTGCTGGAGTTCCACGGCTGACCTGGTGGCGGGCGGGACCGTGGCCGGGCTCGGCGTCGCGGCGCTGACGCAGGTCCGCCGGGTCCGCCAACTGCCGCTGGCCGCGCTGCCGCTGCTGCTGGGGGTGCACCAGCTGATCGAGGCCCTGGTCTGGTGGGGCGAGGAGGGCCGGATCGGGGCGGGCACCGCGGGCGCGGCCCGGGTGGCCTGGGCGGTGATCGCCTATCCGCTGCTGCCCGCGCTGGTCCCGCTCGGGGTGCTGCTGGTCGCGCCGCCCGCCCGGCGGGCGCTGCCGGCCGTGTTCCTGACGGTGGGCCTGGCCAGTTCGGCGGTGCTGGCCTACGCGGTGGCCTCGGGCCCGGTCACCGCCGCCGTGGACGGGCACACCCTCCGCTACGGCGTGGGCGTCCCGCACGGCACGCTGGTGGGCGCGGGCTACCTGCTGGCCACGGTCGGCGCACTGCTCGCCAGTGGCCAACGGGACATCAGGACCCTCGGCCTGGTCTGCGGAGCCGGTGCGGCCGTGTGCCTGACGCTGTGGCAGACCGCGTTCGTCTCCACCTGGTGCGCGCTGGCGGCGCTGAGCAGCGTGTTCGTGCTGCGCTGGCTGGTCAGGGCGCGGGGGTGGCCGTCCGGACCGGCCGACGGGGCCGATCGGGGTGCGGCGTCCCCCGTCCGGTCGGTCCTGCCTGGCGGTGACGGTCCATCGGCGGTGTGATCGGAGCCAGAGGCTTTGTTCAGGGATGGGTGAGGGAGGAACGCGTGGCCCGGTTTCGATCCAGTGCCGCCATCGACCTCGGTGCGGCGACGCTGCGGCTGCGCCGGGGCACGGACGCCCCGGTCTCCGAGATGGTGGCCCGCGCCGTGCTCGACGAGGACGGCTCGGTGTTCGCCATGGGCGACGACGCGCTGGTGATGGAGGGGCGCACCTGGGGTGCGCTGAGGATGTGCCGCCCCACCGCGGGCGGAACGGTCGCCGACCAGCAGGTGGCCCAGCTGATGCTGCGTCATATGCTGCGGGACACCGGCCGCGGCCGGTACAGCTACGGCGGCCGGATGGGGGTCTGCGTCTCGGCGGCGGTCACCGACCTGGGCGTGGCCGCGCTGAAGCAGCTCTGCCGGGACGCCGGGTTCACCGACGTCCGGCTGGTGCCGCAGGCGCTGGCGGCGGCGGTCGGCTCGGGGATCCCGGTGGACACCCCGTACGCCACCGTGATCGTCGACCTGGGCGCCGAGCACACCAGTGCGGCGCTGCTGGTCTGCGGGCGGGTGATCGCCTCCCGGTCCACCCGGTTCGGCGGGGACGCGCTGGACCAGCTGGTCGCCCGCTACCTGCGCGAGGTGCACCAGCTGGTGGTCAGCTCGGCGGCGGCCCAGCAGGTGAAGATCGCGCTGAGCCGGACCCGTGGCGACGACGGCGCCGACGGCGGCGTCAGCAGCGCGGGCACGGTGACGCTGCGCGGGCAGAACGCGGCGACCGGACGGCCGCGCGGTCTGGCGCTGCCGGTCGAGGAACTGCACGAGCTGCTGCTGCCGCGCGCGGTGGCGGCGGTCTGCGACCAGGTCACCGCGGTGCTGGCGGGCTGCCCGGTGGAGATGTCCGCGGACATCTTCGACCGCGGCCTGGTGCTCACCGGCGGTGGCGCCAAGCTCCGCGGCCTGGCCGACGCGATCCGCGCGGAGGTGGACCTGCCGGTGCACTTCGCGGACGAGTGCGAGCACGCGGCGGTGCTGGGCACCCAGCGGCTGATGCGGGACAACTGGGCCGGTCTGGACCGCGCCGCGCTCCGGGCCACCACGCTGTCGCTGACCGGCGCGGAGCCGGACGTGGAGGTGACGGCGGTGGAGGTCGCCCCGGAACCGGTGTGACCCCGCCGTCGAACGAGCAGGAGAGAGCCGCCATGACGACGATGTCCGGTCCCGCCCCGGCGCGTTCCGGGGCGGGACGGCCGGAGCGGTCCGCCGGGGTGGGCCGGTCCGCGGTGGGGCGGCTGGCACCGGCGGACGCTCGGGCGCTGTCCAAGCCGATGTTCCGGCGGCTGGCGGAACTGGAGCCGGGCTCGTACGAGTACCACTACGTGCGGGACACCCTGGTCGAGCTGAACCTCGCGCTGGTGAAGTTCGCCGCCGCGCGCTTCCGTGGTCGCAGCGAGCCGATGGAGGACATCGTCCAGGTCGGCATGATCGGGCTGATCAAGGCCATCGACCGGTTCGACGTCGACCGCGAGTGCGAGTTCCCGACCTTCGCGATGCCGACCGTGCTGGGCGAGATCCGCCGGTTCTTCCGGGACACCAGCTGGACCGTCCATGTGCCGCGGCGGCTGCAGGAGCTGCGGCTGCGGCTGGCGAAGGCCGGGGACGAGCTGTCCCAGGAGCTGGGCCGCCCGGCCACCGACCGGGAGCTGGCCGCCCGGCTCGGCCTCACCGAGGAGGAGGTCCGCGAGGGCGTGCTCGCGGCCAACGCCTACACCGTGGGCTCGCTGGACGCGCACACCCAGGACGACGGCGAGGACGGGCACGCCATCCTGGAGCGCCGGGGCGAGCCGGACCCGGCGCTGGCCGCGGTGGACGACCTGGCCACGCTCAAGCCGCTGATGGACACCCTCTCGCAGCGCGAGCGGGACATCATCCGGCTGCGCTTCGGCGCGGACCTGACCCAGTCCCAGATCGGCGCGGAGCTGGGGATCTCGCAGATGCACGTGTCCCGGCTGCTGGCCCGCGCGCTGGGGCGGCTGCGCGAGCACCTGCTGCTGGAGGAATGAGCGGCGGCCGGGCGGTTGTTGCCAGCAGCTGTCGGGGGAACCGAGGGACACGAGGTCAGGAGACACCATGGGTGCGGAGCTTTCGGCGGCGACGGTCGCGCGGTCCGGCACGTTCAGGCTGGGCGGTGACCGCGAGGTCACCCGGCTGGGGTACGGCACGATGCAGCTCACCGGTCCCGGCGTCTGGGGCGACCCGCGCGACCCGGACGAGGCGGTACGGGTGCTGCGGCGCGCCGTCGAGCTGGGGGTGAACCTGCTCGACACGGCCGACTCCTACGGGCCGGTCGTCGCCGAGCCGCTGATCAGGAAGGCGCTGCACCCCTACGCCGACGACCTGGTGATCGCCACCAAGGCCGGGCTGACCCGCTCGGGACCGAACGACTGGCGGCCGGTCGGCCGTCCCGAGTACCTGCGCCAGCAGGCCGAGATGAGCCTGCGCCACCTGGGCGTGGAACGGATCGGGCTGTTCCAGCTGCACCGGATCGACCCCGAGGTGCCGCTGGCCGACCAGGTCGGCGAGCTGAAGCTGCTGCGGGACGAGGGCAAGATCGCGCACATCGGACTGTCCGAGGTGGACGTCGACCAGCTGCGGGCCGCGGCGGAGATCGCGCCGATCGTCTCGGTGCAGAACCGCTACAACCTCACCGACTGCGCCGCGGAGCCGCTGCTGGAGTACGCCGAGCAGCACGGCATCGGCTTCATCCCCTGGTTCCCGCTGGCCACCGGCGCCCTGGCGGAGCAGGACGGGCCGCTGCGGGACATCGCCGCGCGGCTGGACGCCACCCCGTCCCAGGTGGCGCTGGCCTGGCTGCTGCACCGCTCGCCGGTGATGCTGCCGATCCCCGGCACCTCCAGCGTCGCCCACCTGGAGGACAACCTGGCCGCGGCCGGGCTCGCGCTGTCCGACAAGGATCTGGCCGAGCTGACCGCGGTGGCGGGGAGCTGACCGGCTGCCGGGGCCTGCCCGCCGGCTCAGTCCGCGAAGCGCTTCTGCAGGCGCAGGAAGCCCGCGGAGACCACGACCACGATCACGAATCCGATCAGCGCCAACGCCGTCGCCAGGCCCATCGACTGGGCGGTGGTGCCGAAGCCGCCGAAGCCGGTGCGGTAGAAGAGGGTGCCGAGCACGTCGGTGGAGTAGTTCGGGCCGGCCTGCGAGCCCTCCATGATGTAGATCAGGTCGAAGGTGCCGAAGGCCCCGATGAAGTTCATCGTGGTGACCATCAGGATGGTCGGCCGGATCGCCGGGATCAGCACCGACCACAGGGTGCGGAACCGGCCCGCGCCGTCCAGCGCGGCGGCGTGCAGCAGGTCCTGCGGGACGTCGCTGAGCGAGGCGAGGAACAGCAGCACCGGGAAGCCCATCCCGGCCCAGGCGGTGATCACCGCGATGGTCGGCAGGGCGAGCGTGCCGGAGCCCAGGAAGGGCGCGGCGAGCGCGTTCAGGTGCAGGGCCTGCAGGATGGTGTAGAGGACTCCGCTGTTGGGCTCCAGGTAGACCGTCCAGACGTAGGCGACGGCCACCGGCGGCAGGGTGAACGGCAGCATCATGACCACCGAGTAGCGGCGTGACGCCTTCTCGCTCTGCAGCAGCAGGGTGTAGGCGAGGCCGATGCCGAAGACCAGGGTGAGCACCATGGAGACGGCGAAGAAGTACAGGTTGTGCCCGACGGCCCGCCAGAACTGCGGGGCGAACTGCGGGTCGAAGAGGGTGTAGGTGTAGTTGCGCAGGCCGATGAAGTCGTCGAGCGGGCCGGTGCCGTTCCAGTTGTAGAAGCTGTACCGCACGCCGGAGAGCAGCGGGTAGACGACGAACAGCCCGAACAGCGCGAAGGCGGGCGCCACCAGCCCGGCGAGCACGAGGCGCTGGCGGCGGCCGGCCCGGCGGGCCGGCGACCCGCCGGGGGGTGCGGTGGTGGGGTCCATGGCGGGTCGCTCCCGGTGGTGGTCGAGGGTCTCGGCGGGCGGAGGGGTCACTGCTTGCCGAAGTACCAGCCGAGGGTGGTGTCGATGGTGGCCGCCGCCTGCTGCGGGCTCACCTTGCCCTCCAGCAGCGGAACGGCGACGTTCTGCTCGGCGGTGAAGATGCCGGGGGTGGTGGCCGCGGTCTTCTTCTTGATGTCGGACGGGCTCACCGGCGGGGTGTCCATCGGGGAGCGGATGCCGAAGACCGGGTTGACGCTCTGGTTCTGGTACCAGTGCTCGGCCTGCACGCTCAGCGGGTACTTGGCCGGCACCTGCACCCCGGCGATCGGCGAGATCTCCCCGGCGGTCTGTGAGAACGCGTCGCCGAAGGCCTTGGTCGCGGTGAACGCGACGACCTGCTCCGCGGCCTTCGCGGTCGCGGCGTCGGAGACGTGGGCGTTGAGCGAGATGTCGCCGTCCATGTACCAGTCGAGGCGCGGCTGCTTGCCGTCCGGCGAGGGCACCAGCATCTGGCCGTAGTCCAGCGAGGGGTTGACCTGGTTGATGGTCGCGGTGTCGAAGATGCCGTCGATGATGAAGGCGGTCTTGCCCAGCGCGAACGCGGTCTCCTGCTCGTTCCCGGCGGAGCCGGTGGCCTGCCAGTTCTTCTCCAGGTAGGGCGCGAACTGCTGGAAGGCGGTCAGCGTCTGCACGAACTGCGGGTCGCTGTAGGTGCTCTGCTTGGCGGTGATGGCCTGGGCGGTGGAGTCGTCCAGGGTGGAGGCGCCGACGGCGTCGATCTGCAGGGCCAGCAGCCACTGCTGGACGCCCATCACATACATCGGGGTGACCCCCTTGGACTTCAACTGCCCCATCGCCGCGAGCAGTCCGGCCCAGGTCTGCGGGACCGCCACCCCGTGGTCGGCGAGGATCTTCTTGTTGTAGAAGAGGCCCATGGTCTGCACCGCGAACGGCACGCCGTAGGTCTTGCCCTGGTACTGGGCTCCGGCGAGGGCGGCCTTGCTGATCGCGGAGGTGTCCACCTTCCCGTCGATCGCGGCCGTCATCCCCGCCGCCGCGTACTTGTCGGTGCCCTCGCCGGCCCGGTCGTAGAAGACGTCGGGGCCCGCGCCGCCGTTCATCGCGGTCTGCAGCACCGAGTCGTAGGACGTCGGGCTGATCGCACGGAAGTTGATCCGGACCTTGACGCCCTGCCGGGCCAGGTCGTCCTGGACCGTCTTCCACACCGGGGCGTCCTGCGCGCGCCAGGACCAGACGCTGACGGTGGGTTCGCCGGCCGAGGCGCCGGAGGCGCCGCAGCCGGTGAGCCCGGTCATGGCGGCGGTGACCGTGCCGGAGAGCAGGAGCACCGCGGTGCGACGACGACGGCGGGCCGGGGCGGCAGGGGTGTGGGACATGGGCAAGCGCTCCTTACGGGGGAGGGAGACCGAAGGGTGACGGCACGTCAGGGCTTCGCGCGGGGTCACATCTTGACGCCGCCGCTGATCAGCCCGCGCCGGAACTGCCGTGCCACCAGGGTGAATCCGATGATGGTCGGCAGCGAGATGATGACCAGCCCGGCCAGCAGCAGCTGCCAGGCCGTGCTGTGCTCGCCGACGAAGGAGAGGATGCCGACCGCCACCGTCATGTTCTGCGGGTCCTGGATCAGCAGCAGCGGCAGGAAGAACTCCTTCCAGGCCGTCAGGAACTGGAAGACGGCCACGATGCCGAGCGCCGGGCGCACCAGCGGCAGCACCACGTGCCAGTAGATCCGCAGCGGGCCCGCGCCGTCGATCACCGCGGCCTCCTGCAGCTCGAACGGGATCGAGCGCATGTAGGTGACCAGGATGAAGACGCTGTACGAGGTGCCGCCGGAGGCGAAGACCAGGATCAGCGCGGGCAGGGTGTCCAGCAGGTGGAGGTTCTCGATCAGGATGAACACCGGCAGTGCGACGATCTGGATCGGCAGGGCCAGGCCCGAGACGAAGAACAGGTACAGCAGCTGGTTGCCGCGGAACCGGTAGCGCGCGATGACGAACGCGGCCAGCGAGGCGACCACCAGGATCACCGCGATGGTCGCTCCGGCCACGATCGTGGTGTTGAACAGGAACCGGCCGAGGTCGCCCTCGCTCCAGGACTGCGTGTAGTTCTCCAGGTGCACCCTGGTCGGCGGCGCGAGCGGGGTGCCCAGGATCCCGGGGATGTCCTTGACCGAGAGGTAGACCACGAACAGCAGCGGCAGCAGGACCACCGCGGAGGCGAGTACCAGCACGGTGTGGCCGATGACCGGCGCGGCGGCGTGCCCCCGCTTCGCCGACCGGGCTTGGTGCTTGACGGCGGGCATGACGCGGCTCCTTCCGTTGGCAGGTGCACTCCAGGCGCTCCGGAATGTCGGAAGGTTACCCACCGAAGGAAAATTACGTCAATGGTTTACAAACGTTGGGCGTCGGCCCGGCCGCGAGGCGCGGTGCACCGGGCCGGGTGAGAATGGGCCCATGCTGCTGGAGCAGGTCGCCGCCACCTCCCGGGCCACCGCGGCCGAGCCGGCCCGCAACGCCAAGGTGGCGCTGCTGGCCGAGCTGCTGCGCGGGCTCGACCCGGTGGACCTGCCCGCCGCGGTCGCGCTGCTGTCCGGCGAGTCCCGGCGGATGCGGGTCGGCGTCGGCTACGCCGCGCTGCGCGACCTGCCGCCGCCCGCCGAGCGGGCCACCCTCGGCATCGCCTCGACCGAGCAGGCGCTGCGCGAACTCGCCGCGGTCCAGGGCGCCGGTTCGCAGGCCGAGCGCAAGCGCCGGCTGGCCGACCTGTTCGGCCGGGCCACCGCCGACGAGCAGGCGTTCCTGCGGGCCGTGCTGGGCGGCGAGCTGCGCCAGGGCGCACTGGACGCGGTGATGGGCGACGCCGTCGCCAAGGCCGCGGGCGTGCCGCTGGCGGAGGTGCGCCGGGCGCTGATGTTCCGCGGCTCGGCCGCCGCCGTGGCCGCCGCCGCGATGGAGGGCGGGGCCGCCGCGCTGCGCGCCTTCGGGCTGGAGGTCGGACGGCCGGTGCGGCCGATGCTGGCGGCGTCCGCGCCGAACGTCGCCGCCGCGCTCGACAAGGTCCGCCCGGCCGCGCTGGAGTGGAAGCTGGACGGGATCAGGGTCCAGGTGCACCGCGACGGCGACCGGGTCGGCGTGTTCACCCGCAGCCTGGACGACATCACGGCCAGGGTGCCCGAGGTGGTGGAGGCGGCGCTGGCGCTGCCGCTGCGCTCGGCTGTGCTGGACGGCGAGGTGATCGCGCTGGGCCCGGACCGGCGTCCGCGCCCGTTCCAGGAGACCGCCGCCCGCACCGCCTCCCGGCAGGACATCGCCGAGCTGCGCGCCCGGGTGCCGCTGAGCGTCTTCTTCTTCGACCTGCTGCACCTGGACGGCGCCGACCTGCTCGACCTCCCCGGCGAGCGGCGGACCGAGGCGCTGGCCGCGCTGCTGCCGCCGGAGCTGCGGGTCCCGCGCCTGGTCAGCGCGGACGACGGGGCCGCGCTGGCGTTCTTCAGGGAGGCCCTGGCGCAGGGCCACGAGGGCGTGGTGGTGAAGGACCCGCAGGCCCGCTACGCGGCCGGGCGGCGCGGGGCGGGCTGGATCAAGGTCAAGCCCCGGCACACACTGGACCTGGTGGTCCTGGCCGTCGAGTGGGGCAGCGGACGCCGCGAGGGCCTGCTCAGCAACCTGCACCTGGGTGCGCGCGGGGACGGCGCGGAGGGGCTGGGCGAGTGGGTGATGCTGGGCAAGACCTTCAAGGGCCTGACCGACGAGATGCTCGCCTTCCAGACCCGTGAGCTGCTGGCCCGGGAGGTGGACCGGGACAGCTGGGTGGTGCGGGTCCGCCCCGAGCTGGTGGTGGAGGTGGCCTTCGACGGGGTCCAGCGCAGCCCCCGCTACCCGTCCGGGCTCACCCTGCGCTTCGCCCGGGTGCTGCGCTACCGCGACGACAAGGGGCCGGAGCAGGCCGACACCATCGCCGCGGTCCGCGAGCTGGCCGCCGAGGAGGGGCTCTGACCCGGCGGGTCGGGCGGGTCCGGTCGGGGTGCGTACCGGGGGCACCACGGGGAACGTATGTCCCATGAGCGACATTCCGAACGAGCACCACGCGCCGCACGACGCGCACATCGTGGTCCGGCCCCCGGTGATGACCGAGCGACCGCCGTACCGCCGGGTCGAGATCCTCGGCACGGTGGTGGGCAAGGCCTACAACGTCGAGGACGTGACCGAGTTCGCCCGCAGGGCCGGGCTGGAGGACGTCGACCTGGCCAACACCGACGCGGTGCGCTGGGAGGGCGGCGGGCCCGGCTTCTGGGGGACCGACACCGGCGTCTGAGCCGGGGCCGGCCCCCTTCGGCCGCGGCGGTCAGCCCTTGGCCAGGGCCCGGCGCAGCTCGTCCGAGTTCAGCCGGGGGCCGTAGGCGGGCTTGTCCCGGTCGAAGCGGCGGCCCTCGACCAGCGGGCCCGCGTCCACCACGTCGAAGCCGAACTCCTCGATCAGGTCGGTGACCAGCTGCTTGGCCTCGGCGTCGTCGCCCGCGATCGGGAGCGCCCGGCGGTCCGGGCTGCCGGCCGGGGAGGCGTGTTCGAGGATGTGCGCGGCCTGGATGTTGTTGAAGGCCTTGACCACCCGGGAGTCCGGCAGCTGGGCCGCGAGCAGCCCGCTCACCGTGGCCCGGCCGCTGTCGATCTCCTCGTAGTGGCCGTCCCGCTCGAAGTAGTAGTTGTTGGTGTCGATGACCACCTTGCCCGCGAGCGGTTCGGCCGGAACCCGCTGGTAGGCCTTGAACGGGACGGTCACCACCACCAGGTCGCCGTCCGCGCCGGCCTCGGCCGGGGTCGCCGCCCGCGCCTTGGGGCCGAGCTCGGCGACGAGGTCGGCCAGGGTCTCCGGGCCGCGCGAGTTGCTGAGCACCACGCTGTGGCCGTGCGCGATCGCCTGCCGGGCGACGGCCTGGCCGATGTTGCCGCTGCCGATGAGTCCGATGGTTGCCATGGGATCTGCCTCCGGTGTGTCAGATGGCCGCTTCGATGAGCGTACGGGCGAGTTCGGCCGAGGAGCCCGGGTTCTGCCCGGTGTGCAGGTTGCGGTCGGTGACGGTGTGTCCGGCGAACGGCGTGCCCTCGACGTAGTCCGCGCCCAGCTCCTGCAACCGGTCCTGGAGCAGCCACTTCGCCCGGTCGGCGAACCCGGCCGCGCGCTCCTCGGCGTTGCTGAAGCCGGTCATCCGGTAGCCCGCGAACGGCCAGCCGCCGTCCTCGCGGCGGGCGGCGAGCAGCGCGGCCGGTGCGTGGCAGAGCACGCCGAGCGGCTTTCCGGAGTCGAGCACCCGGGTCAGCAGCCGCCCGGAGGCCTCGTTGACGGCGAGGTCCTCCATCGGGCCGTGGCCGCCGGGGTAGAACACGAGGTCGAAGTGGTCCGGGTCGACCTTCTCCAGCGCCTGCGGCTCCTCCAGTTCGAAGCGGATCGACTCCAGGTAGCCGGTGATCGCGTCGGCCCGCTCCTGGCCGCCGTTGGCCTGCGCGGTCAGACTGCCCGGGTCCGCGGTGGGGACCACGCCGCCGGGGGTCGCCACGGTGACGTCGAAGTCGGCGGCGCGGAAGATCCGGTGCGGCTCGGCCAGCTCCTCGGCCCAGTAGCCGGTGGGGTGGGTCGTGCCGTCAGCGAGGGTCCAGGCGGTGGCGCCGGTGACAACGAAGAGGACGGAGGTCATGTCGCTGCTCTCTCTTCTCTCGATCGTTTCCCCCATCATGCCCCGGGGCCCGGTCCGACCCGGCCGGACGCGCGGTGGCGTCCGGGCCGGGCCGTCCGCACTCCGTGAGGTGGGGGCCAACAGCAGGTGAACAGTGGCGTCGAACAGGTTTCGACGGGCGGCGGCGGGTAGCTGGCGGGCATGACCGCCACCCTCCCCTCCACGCTCGGCGCGGCAGCCGGGCCCCGCCCGCCGCAGGCCCGAAGGCTGCGGCGGGCGGTCGCCGCCTGGCTGCCCAGCGCGGTTGCGCTCACGCTGGGGCTGCTCGGACTGACCTCCCCCTCGCTGTGGCGGGACGAGGCGGTCAGCTACACCGTCGCGCAGGAGTCGGTCGGCCAGATCCAGCAGCTCACCAGGACCGTCGACGCGGTGCACGAGGTGTACTACCTGCTGGTCCACCTGGTGTTCCTGGTCGGCACGCCGAGCCCGGGGCTGCTGCGGGCCCCCTCGGTGCTGGCCGTCGCCGCGACCGCCTGGTTCGTCGCCGCGACGCTGCGGCGGCTGGCCGGGCCGCGGGCCGGGCTGCTGGCCGGACTGTCCTGGGCCTGCGTGCCGCTGGTGAGCCGGTACGCCCAGGAGGGGCGCTCGTACGCGCTGGTCTCGCTCGCCGTGGCCGCAGCTGTGTACCTGCTGCTGCGCGGGGTCGAGGCGGGCGAGGCGGGGCGCCGTACGGCCTGGTGGTGGAGCGGGTACGCGGTCGCGGTGGCGGTGGCCGGGGCGCTCAATGTGATGGCGCTGCTGAGCCTTCCGGCGTTCGCGGTGACCGTGGCGCTGTGGCGGCCCGGGTGGGCCGCGGCGCTGCGCTGGGCCGCGGCGAGTGTGCTGGGCGCCCTGGCGGTGCTTCCGGTGGCGCTGCGGTCGGCCGGTCAGACCAACGCGGTGGACTGGCTGTCGGCTCCGACCTGGCGCACCCCGTTCGCGCTGGCCGCGGACTTCGCCGGGGGGCGGGCCGCGCTGCCGCTGGTGCTGGTGGCGGTGCTGCTGGTCGCGCTGCGGCGGTCGCCGGGCGGTCGGTCGGGCGGTTCGCCGGGTCGGCGGCGGGGGCCGGTCGCGCTGGCCGTGCCGCTGTTGCTGCTGCCGCCCGGGGTGCTGCTGCTGGTGTCGTTGCAGCACTCGTTCTACCAGCCGCGCTATGTGCTCTACGCGCTGATCGGACTGAGCTTCCTGATCGGCGCCGGCTGGGACGCGGCGGCCCGCAGGCTGCCGGTCCGCCCCGAGCCGGCCGCGGTCGCCGCGCTGGCGGCGGTGGCGGCCACGGCCGCCCTCGGCATCCCGGCCCAGCTGCAACTGCGTCAGTCGGACGGGCACGGCTCGGACGCGCGAGCGCTGGCCGAGGCCGTCGCCGTCCGGGCCCGTCCCGGCGACGCCGTGGTGTTCGCCTCGCTGCCGGCCCGCTCGATCGCCTTCGCCTATCCGCGGGACTTCGCCGGGACCGCCGACGTCGCGCTGCTCAGCGCCTTCAACCCGCTGAAGCCGGACGGCCTGGAGCGGCCCCCCGCCGCGACGGCGGCCCTGCTGGGCCGGTACGCCCGGGTCTGGTACGTCTACAGCGGCCACCGCAACCTGCGGACCGGCACCCGCGACCAGGTCCTGCTGCAGGCCGTGAGCGGCACCCGGCGGCTGGCCGGAACCTGGAGCGCGGACGGGCAGAGCGTGCAGCTGTTCACCCGCTGACGGCGTCTCGCCGGCGTCAGCCGCGCCGCCGCTCGACGACTCCGCGGACGAACGCGGCCTGGCCGACGTGCTGGAGGTCGTCCGCGATCACGCTCACCAGGCGGACGCCCAGGGTGACCGGCGGCTGCCAGCCCTCGTCCACCACCCGGTCCAGGTCGGCCACGTCCAGGGTGGCCAGGTAGTCGAGGGTCCTGGCCAGGACCGCGGCGTGGTACTCGGCCAGCAGCTCGGCCGGGACGCCCTGGAAGGCGGCCACGTCCGCGTCCGACTGGCCGTAGCCGTGGGCCCCGGCCGGGTAGGGGAGGTCGAAGCGCTTCTGCCAGCCGTCCGCGAGCCACAGCTGCGGGGTGCCGGCCACCCCGGCCACATGGTCGTCCTGGATCCGGGTGAGGTGCCAGACCAGCCAGCCGATCGGGTTGGCCGCGGGGTCCAGCCGGACCGTCAGTTCCTCGGGGCTCAGGCCGTCGAGGACCTGGTCGACCAGCTCCCCGATCCGTCCGAAGGCGTCGGCGAGGGGTGCGATGGTGGGTGAGGTCATCCTCTGGGTGTTCCCAGCGGCGGCGGCCTCCTCTCTGTGATCTGGGTCACATGCCTGACTGGTGTACTGTGACGGCGTCGCAGTCGTCGCAGAACGCGTTTCGAGGAGGTGGGACCCATTACCGCTGTAGCAGGCCGGGTGCTCTCGCCCCGCGGTGCGTGTGCCACGACCGCGCGGTCCCGCCGACACGGTTGACCGGAGAGCGCCCCCAGGCGTTCCGAGAGGTCACTCATTTGTCCGCGTCACCGCCCCTCCTTTCCCTCCCCGCCATCGTCACCCGGCTGCGCGCCGCAGGCTGCGTCTTCGCCGAGGACGAGGCGGAACTGCTGCTCTCCGCCGCCGACACGCCCGAGCGGCTGGCCGCCATGGTCGAGCGGCGGGTCGTCGGCCTGCCGCTGGAGCACGTGCTCGGCTGGGCCGAGTTCTGCGGTCTGCGGATCGCCGTGGACCCCGGCGTCTTCGTCCCCCGCCGCCGCACCGAGTTCCTGATCCGCGAGGCCGTCGCGCTGGCCCGGCCCGGCGCGGTCGTGGTCGACCTCTGCTGCGGCAGCGGCGCGATGGGCGTCGCGGTCGCCTCCGCGCTCTCCGCCACCGGGCGGGTGGAACTGCACGCCGCCGACGTCGAACCGGCGGCGGTGCGCTGCGCCCGACGGAACGTCAGCCCGCTCGGCGGGCGGGTCCACCAGGGCGACCTGTACCGCGCGCTGCCGGGCGCGCTGCGCGGCCGGGTCGGCATACTGCTCGCCAATGCGCCCTACGTCCCCACCGACGAGATCGGCCTGCTGCCGCCCGAGGCCCGCGAGTACGAGCCGCTGGTCGCGCTGGACGGCGGCGCGGACGGCCTCGACGTCCAGCGCAGGGTCGCTGCCGGGGCCGCGGACTGGCTCGCGCCCGGCGGGCACCTGCTGATGGAGACCAGCGAGCGTCAGGCCCCGCACACCGCCGAGGCGTTCGCCCGCGGCGGGCTCACTCCGCGGGTCGTCGGCGACGACGAGCTGTACGCGACCGTGGTCATCGGGGTGCGGGAGTGAGGGGTACCGCGGGCGTGAGGGGTACCCGGGCGTGAGGGGTACCGCGGGCGGCCGTTGCCGTTAGCATCTCGGCCATGTCGTCCATACGCGGGGCCGCCCCCGTCGTCGCCGGTCTGCTGTGCTGTCTGCTGCTCGCCGGCTGCGGGTCGGCCGGGTCCTCCGGCGGGGTCGCGGTCGGCGCCGGTCCGGCGGCCGGGGCGGTGGGCACCGCGGTCGCGGTCCCGGCGCCGAGCGGCGGGTCGGGCACGGCCGGTCCGTCCGCGAGTCGCAGCGCCACCGCGAGTGCCGGCGCCGGCGGCGCGGCGAAGCCGAAGCAGTCGGCCGCGGTGCTGCCGCGGGCCGGGAACCCGGGTGGCGGCGCGGCCGTCCCGGCAGCGGCGCGGGCGGTCGACAGCTCGCACCCGGATCGGGTCATCGGCCATGGCACGGCGGCGAGTTGCACCTCGGCGGCAGTGGTGGCCGCGGTCGCGGCCGGGGGCGTGATCACCTTCTCCTGCGGGCCGGACCCGGTGGTGATCACCATGACCGCCACCGCCAAGGTCCGCAACGCCTCCGCGCGGGTGGTCCTGGACGGCGGCGGCAAGGTCACCCTCAGCGGCGGCGGGCAGCGCCGCATTCTCTACCAGGACACCTGCGACCAGGCGCAGGGCTGGACCACCTCGCACTGCCAGGACCAGAGCACCCCGCAGCTCACGGTGCAGAACCTGACCTTCGCGGACGGCAACTCCACCGGGGACACCGCCGAGGGCGGCGGCTGTCAGCGACGGCGCTTTTCCCCTACTTCGGGCGGTTGCTGTCGGCGTAATTCCCCACCCTGACGGCGGTCGGTTCCCCAGGGGGATCCCGGTCGTCGGCAGGGGCCGGTCTACTCCCGG
>NZ_JBHFAB010000017.1:0-169324 GCF_042510955.1 Streptacidiphilus cavernicola | reverse complement strand
ACCGGGAGTAGACCGGCCCCTGCCGACGACCGGGATCCCCCTGGGGAACCGACCGCCGTCAGGGTGGGGAATTACGCCGACAGCAACCGCCCGAAGTAGGGGAAAAGCGCCGTCGCTGACACCTCCAGGCCGCCGTCGTAGACCACCCGGCCGTGGTCGATCACCATCACCCGCGAGCACAGCCGCTCGATGTCGGTGAGGTCGTGCGTGGTCAGCAGCACCGTCGTGCCGGACTCCGCGTTCACCTCGGCCAGGAACTCCCGCACCCGGTTCTTGCTGACCACGTCCAGGCCGATGGTCGGCTCGTCCAGGTACAGCACCTCCGGGTCGTGCAGCAGCGCCGCGGCGATGTCGCCGCGCATCCGCTGGCCCAACGACAGCTGCCGCACCGGGACGTCCAACAGCGGCCCCAGCTCCAGCAGTTCGACGCAGCGGTCGAGGTTGCGGCGGAACCGCGCGTCCTCGATCCGGTAGATCCGCCGGGCCAGCTCGTAGGAGTCGCGCAGCGGCAGGTCCCACCACAGCGTGGTGCGCTGTCCACAGCACTATTGCAAAAGATGTGATCATTGTTACAATAAGTAACAGGAGATCACGCAGTGCAACAACAACCGAACATCATTGAGCGCGTCCACCGTGGCGACTTGACCGGCCTTCACATCGCCGGATTGGTTCGGCTCTCCTTCGAGACACACCCCGACCGTGAAACGTCCGGTTCTCCGATGACCGGCGGGGACATCAACAACCGGGATGAGCAGGAAGCATTCTGCCGCAAGTATGTCGAGTCACGAGGTGGCACGTACGTCGGCACCTACGACGAACCCGACACCTCTGCTTGGAAGAAGAAGCGCATCAAGCAGGAGGACGGGAGCTACATCTACCGCGTCATCCGGCCCGTTTTTGAAGGGATGCTCAGCGACCTCAAGAAGGGGTCTACTGAGTCCGAGCACTTCAACCCGGCCGACGGCTTCGGCAAGGTGACGACTATTGACGGCTCGGTTGTCTATGACATCGACCGCCTCACCCGCGACCACCGCCACCTAGAAGACGCAATCGAGGTGGTGCAGTACTACCACCGTCCCATTCTCGACATTCGAGGTTCGCTCGATCTCTTGACCGACAACGGTCGGTCTGCGGCGCGCTACGTGTTGAATGCCCGCGCCAGTTCATCCACCGACACCGCACGCCGCTTGAGGGACAGTCATCTATCACGCGCCATTAGGGGTATTCCGGTTGGTGGCAACCGTGCCTTTGGATGGGCGGAGGACAAGCGCACCATCGTTCCACGCGAAGCCTGGCAGATCAAAGCGGCGGCTAGGTTGCTGCTTTCCGGAATGAAGGCGACCACCATCATTCGCAAGTGGAACCAGGCTGGAAGGCTCACAACCAAGGGCAACCCGTGGCGGCGAAGGACGTTCGTTCTCATGATGACGTCGCCGCGCATGGTCGGATACCGCGTCTATGGGCCGATGGACCAGCCGCACCACATGCGCTACCTCACCGATGACGCAGGCAACCCGATTAAGGGTCAGTACGAGGCCATCTTGGACGAACCCACCTGGCACGCAGTCGTGGCGCTTCTCACTGGAGCGGACCAGCAGCCGGAAGACCACGCGGAAACCGGGAAGCTTAAGTACCTGGACATCGGGAAGCTGAAATACCTACTTTCCGGCATCATGCGGTGCGGCAATTGCGGGGGCAAACCCACCGGCGGGGCACAGCCGAACGGCCGCTACACCTACCAGTGCAAGTACAACGACGGCGGTTGTGGCAACTGCGGATCGGGCAACGCGATTGATGCAATCGTAACTGGCCTCATCCTCGCACGCCTGGAAGAACAGAAAATCGACGTTGAGCTACAACCGTGGCCAAACGCCGAGGAGCTTGCCGCTCTCACCACGACCAAGGCGAGTCTACTGGCTCAGTTCAAGGAGAACCCCGATATGGGGCCTCACATATGGCCGGAAGTACGGAAGAAAGAAACGGCTATCGCTGCACTCGTCAAAGAACGAGCAGCCTACGCTAGAAAAAACGCCAAGTTCAAGACAAAGAACATGGTGGAAATATGGCCAACCCTAGAAATAGAGCAACAACGGGCCATTGCTGCCGAGATGTTCGAGGCCGTCGTCATGACGCCAGCCACCAAAAACAGTAACCGGTTTAATCCTGAACGTCTACAGGTGATTCACCGGCAACGATAGCGGTGATATTTTCGATCTGAGTGGGTTGAAGCGCAGGGGCATCACGCAACTGCAATTCAACCCACTTTTGCGTGTGCTCATCGGGTTCAGTTGGTTGAGCCTGCGAGTTTGATTTCATGCTTACAACTCCAATTATCCTGCAATTATAAGTCAGCCAAGGAGTGGGATCAATCGCCATTTATAAAGTCAAGCATTGAAATATATGCAGAATGATGTATAAATGTCGGCTGCCATGAAGTGGAATGGCAACTGGAGCCCCTAGAAAAGGAGCAAAAGAAATGGCGATTGTTCAGCGTAGGATCTCTGACCTGAACGGGCAGGAGGGCACCGACGCGGAGTTCGCGTTGGTGATCGTGCGCCAGCACCCCACCCTCGACCAGCCGAAGGCGCTGGACGTGCTCGTGTCGGAGACGGAGCAGTTCAAGGGGCTCGACGACCTCGTGGTCCTCGAAGTGCAGCTGCCGAACGGCAGCAAGCACGACGTGGCCATGAGGCTGTCCGAGTTCAACAAGCTCAACCCCAACATGACCCAGGTTCTGAAGGACGCACGCGGTACTCGCGGTCGCGTTCCGGGAACCCGGATCGGGAACAACACCACCGGCGAGTGATCGCCACCCCCGCCCGCTACCAACGGTGCTGACAGCAATTCTTGTCACCCCACGGTAGAGAGCGCCCAGCCTACATTTATGTAGGCTGGGTTTTACTATTTCGCCGCATATCAGCCGATTTGCCACATGCTAGAGAATGAAAACTCATTCTTGTCCACGTACATATGTAAGGGCTGTCCGCGACGAAAGAAAATGGGGACTACGTCGCACAATACCCATTTTGCGTCCTACTTTTCTTGTTGCCTTAAATGATCTTAAAGATCATAATGCAGTCAAGCCCGCAAAACCGAAAGCCCACAAAGAGGCATGCAGACAATCGGGCGATGCAAAGACTTTAATGGAGGCAACCATGTATGACCAACGTAGTTGGATATGGCCGGGTAAGCACCGGTAATCAGAAAACAGAAGGAACGATCGACGTACAACGGCATGAGGTGCATGCCTACTGCGCCGAACATGAACTCCACCTTCTAAAGTTCTTCGGGGACGAGGGTGTAAGCGGTGGCCTAGAGGACCGAGCCGGCCTGAGCCAGCTGTTTGAGTTCTTGGAAGACGTAAGCGGTATCAAGGCCGTTGTCATCTACAAGCTCGATCGCATCGCTCGTGATCTCCTCATTCAAGAGCACTTACTCAAGAAGTTATCCCTCCTCGGCGTTGAAATCGTCAGCATCAAAGAGCCTGACCTCGCCGGAGATGAACCTGTCCGCAAGTTCACCCGGCAAATCATGGGAGGCGTTGCCGAGCTTGAGAAGGCGTACATCACGATGCGCCTGACGGATGGCCGCAAGAATAAGGCTCGCAAGGGTGGCTATGCCGGTGGTGGTGTCCCCTTCGGCTATATGACAACTCAGGATGGCGACTTAGCCGTACACCCGGAACGAGCCGAGGTCGTGCGGCTCATCTTCAAACTACGCCGACGCCGAGTACCAATGAGCTATAACGCCATCGCAGACTACTTGAACGAAAACCTGATCCCCACGGCACAAGCTGCGCGCTGGTATGCCCGTACCGTCAAGAACGTGTGCGAAAACGCAATCTATCGCGGCAAGCTAACGTACGGCGGAAACATCAGCCTACGTCCGGACCTTGCCTTAACAGGGAGCCGCCAGAGGACGGCCTTGTAACCAATATCTATTCCTTACACACTATGACGAGAAAAATAGCCATCACACTGCGGAAAGGTGGAAGCGGAAAGACGACAACAGCCGTGAATCTCGCAGCAGGTCTCCGCCAGCTCGGCCAACGGGTATTGCTGGTGGACTTAGACCCCCAAGCTAACGCGACGCTCGCGGTCGGCATCAATCCCCTTGCCCTGCCCTATAACATCAATCACCTGTTCACCTCTATTGACGTACGTCCCAGGGACGCAATTCATCACCTACCCACGGACCTTGACCTCTTGCCCTCGCACCCTGACCTAGGCGTAACAGAGACCAGTATGAAAGCGTCTCAGGTAGGCGTCCTCCGGGGAATGCTTCAGGCAATCGAAGACGACTACGACTTCATCATCCTCGATACCCCACCCTCAGAGTCCTTCCTAGCAATCAATGCCCTCGCCTACGCAGACGAGGTAATCATTCCCCTACAAGCCCACTACTTGGCAGTGCATGGCCTGGAGCAAGCCATGGAGCAAATAGAGAACGTACGGCAGGGGTTGAACCCTTCCCTTCGTATCAGCGGCATTCTCCCTACCATGGTGAACCAACGCACCAACATCGCCCGCATGATTCTCGATGACGTGCGAGAGAAATATCCTACCCTGGTCTACCCCTTCCAAATTGACTTCAGTATCAAGCATGCCGAAGCCAGCTTGGCGGGTCTGCCTGTTGTGCTATTCGAGCCGAACAGCACAGGGGCGCAAGCATATAGAAAATTAGCGGAGACAGTCTTACATGACAAGCAAGCAAGAACTTAGAGATTTAATGAGCGACCGAAGCCCGCTTGCCCGCGAGACGGTTACGCCCGTAAGCCCGTATGCAGTTGAACCCGCAAGCGGCTTAGCCAGCAATACGGCTAGCCCGGAGCCCGGCAAACCCACAAGCCCGCAAGTGGTCAAGTACACCACTCGGCTTGAGCCAGCCCTGATTAAGTGGGTAAAGCGCGAAGCTTTGGAACGCGAGATCAGTGACTATGAGATCGTGCAGCAGGCATTAGAAGAGTTCAGAGACCGGCAAGCCAGCAAACCCACAAACCCGCAAGCGGCTTAGCCAGCTCGCCGCGACGAAATAGACTCAGGCCGAGAAATCAAGCCGCATCATCCTAGGTGCGGCTTCTTGCTAGCATAATATTGCTAATTCTACTGACACACTTTATACTCACAAACAACTAGTGCTTGGACTTGTGCAAAATTCCATGCGCTAGCCATCGGTATTGAGGGTAGCAACGTGCTCCGGTTGGCAGACCGCATGAATAGCATTGACTTTCATGTTGGCATTGTTTACTATGGAATTAGCACAAGTTCAAGCAACACATTCGGTTCGACTTGAAAAAGGCCCTCACTGCGGGGGCCTTTTTCTTTTGTCTCTCAGCCTCATGCAGCGCCGCCCAAGCGGATTGATACCGAGCCCCCAATCACCATTAACCAGAAGGGAACTCAAAACATGGGAGCGACAGCATTAAGTGAAGTAATCAGCGCAAGGCAGTTCTATAGAAACAAAGCAAGCGAAGCTCGCATTAGTTCTATAGAAAAACCGCTGACGCAAGAAGCGGAAAGGGAAGCTCGCATCGTCAGAGACTTACCCGCAGAGATCAATGAACTCAACGTCGGCATGGACTGGCTGCGAGAGGCCAAGGCCAACCGGTACCGCAAGCTCATCAGGGAAGGGCACCTAAACGACCTCCTGGAGCTGGTGGCGCTCGCACCGAAGATGGCCCAGACCACCACCCCTGCAAACTGGTTCGCTGCATGGGCGGGTAAGAAGCACTGGGAACGCACCTTGAAGACCCTGACCAAGCTCCGCCGAGTGGCACAAGTAGCTGAGGAAGTCGCTACCAGGGTCAAGGCTCTACCGAAGGACATGGGGGCCGTACTCAAGGCAGTGTGGCGTCACGGAGAACGAGCCGTTCAGATGGCAGTCACGGCGTCGGAAACAGCGGTGACCAAGAAGCGGCCGGAAGGGTCGGCGTACAGGCTGTTTTGCTTCCTCGCCTTCAAGCAGGCAGACACCCCGGCCGGGGCATAGCCCCTGTGACGCACGGAGAGCCCCTGTACGCCTCGGCGTCGATGAACTGCGGGTCTAGCCGCATCTGACCCCGTTTTTGACCATATAGGGCCTGTACGGCGGTCGGTCGACCATGGACAGTCGTTCAAGCTGCTGGACCTCGGTTGTTGGATCACCACCACCCAACCCACGCCGGCCACGACCCCTAGGTCGGGCTCATTCAGTGCGCCCCGCGGCCGTTGCTTGAGTCGAGCCACCTGGCCGGGCGCCGCCGCACCGTAGAACCGCCGCTTCCTGGAAGAGGCCGGCGGGCAGCGTAGGTGGTTTGGTTCAGTGCGCCCGAAGGCGGAGGCGATGACCAGTCGGGCCAGAGGTGCCCGGACTGGTGGATGGTTCCTGTTGATAAGAAGTAGTAGAAACGCAGGGACAAGAGGCGGGCTCACAGGCTGGATGCCTGGAGCCCTACCTTCTTGTCCCTGCGCGCAGGTCGAGCGTGTGTCGGTGATCGACCACTACCCAACCTTGTTGTGTACCTACTTAGAAGCCGCCGCCAGCGAGGCCCTTGTCGTTCCAGCCGTTCCAGGCCGTGGAGTAGACCTGCTGCTCGATGTGGCCGTCGCCAGTCACGCCGAAGACGTTGAGGCTGCCGTCAGGCATGACCAACGCGTCGGGTGTTCCCACGAAACCGTTGCGCGCGGCACCTCGACCAATCCACCCGGACCACCCGTACGCCGAGCTGTATGCCTGCTGGTAGAGCGTCCCGCTGTTGTTAGCGAAGACGTTCAAGCTGCCGTCAGGCATGTTGATTGCAACGGGTGAACCACTCGCGGCCGTGTTTCCACGTCCTCGGTTGATCCAACCGCTCCACCCAGGGCCGGGGTTGTACGCCTGTTGCCAGATGTACCCGGAGGCGTCGGACGCGAACAGGTCCATGCTCCCGTTGGGGTGGACCAGAACGGCCGGAGTCCCGACGAAGCCACTGCTTGCAGAGCCTCGGTCGTTCCAACCGTTCCACGTGCCACCGGAGTAGACCTGCTGCTCGAAGCGGCCAGGGGTGGTGATCTCGAAGACGTTCAAGCTGCCGTCAGGCATCACCAGAGCAGTCGGTGAACTGCTGAAGCCACCGGTGCCACTGCCTCGACCAATCCACCCGGACCACCCATACGCCGAAGACCACGCCTGTTGGTACAGGGTGCCCCCGTCGTTGGTGAATAGGTTGAGACTGCCATCAGGCATGGCCAAGGCGTCGACACCACCGGTCAGGCTAGGGCCACCGCGTCCACGGTTGTTCCAACCGTTCCACGTGCCACCGGAGTACACCTGTTGCCAGATGACGCTGTTGCCGTCGCTAGCGAAGACGTTCAAGCTGCCGTCAGGCATCACCAGAGCGTCAGGCAAACCGACGAGTCCACCGCCAGCGATACCCCGGTCGATCCAACCGGACCACCCGTAGGTTGAGTTCCAAGCGTCCTGGTACAGGTGACCATCCGCCGCGATGCCGAACACGTTCAGGCTGCCGTCAGGCATGTTGATCGCGTCGGTCTGGTGGATGCTGGTACCGGAAGGACTTCCGCTACCACCGCTAGTGTTGGTGTTGTCCGGGCTGTGCACGACGCCAACGATGTCGCTGCCACTGCCACCGGAGAGCGTTTGATTGCTCAAGGTGTAGCTAGTGTTAGGCGGCCCAGCGTTCTGTTGCACGGCGGATACCGTAGATCCGCTGACCGAGCTAACGATTGCTACGTGCCCGTAGGTCGGGGAGTATTTATCTTTCGCGCCGTGGACGATCATGTCGCCCGGAACGATTGACGTAATACTCCCGTTGGCCTGGGCCGTCATGGTCCCAAGGTTACCGTTTTTGGCCTGGCTGTAGATATCTGCCGCTCCCGCAACGCCCGGAAAGGTACTGGAGTACCAACCCTTTGTCTTGTAGAGCCTCTGGGCCAACTCGACGCACTGCCAGCCGTCGCCGTATTGGGGCGGGTCGGCGTTCAGGTTGTACACCTCAGCAGGCGAGGCGCAGTCGTTTCCGGTGTTTTCGTCACTGCCGTTGTAGTGAACGTCGACACCGCCGCCGCCCAACCAGTCCGATCCGGAGATCGAGACCGCACCGCAAGCGGGAGTGGTTGCCGAAGCGGGCGTCGCCACGCTGACGGTCAACCCGGTTGTTCCGGTCAGCAGCAACATAGCTGCTGCCACGATCGGCAAGAGCCGACCGAGTCCTTCTCTGGTCAGTCTTCGGAGAAACACTTCATCTCCCCTTCGGGGGATTGTAGGTACTTAAGGAACAAAGTGCCCGCTCAAATATTGAGCGACTATGAAATACCTCCTTTGGATATCCGCACTTGCGCATACTTATAACAGAAATAGGGAATTACGCAAAGGAAATTGTTGCGCCGCGCTTAGAATTGAAGACGCTCTAGCTGTACTGAACCGACTCGAATACCTTGAGCAGGTCTTGATAGTCAGGCTGAGTTTTATATTCACTCAACGAGTAGCACGGCGTATTCTGAGCACCCGCACTCGGCCGCATACTGGCCGAAAGTGCGAACACCACTCCCTGTTGCTTTTGGCTCGGTACCACGGAGCTAACAGAGGAGTCTTTGCCTATGGGATAATTCTGGGTAACCAAATTCAGATCGCAAACCCCGCCATTTGGGTTCCCGGCACTCTCAGCCGTGAGATACAGCGAAGACGTGCTGCCCTTAACTGTTAGCGGCTGCGTCTCGTAAACTTGGGAAGGACCAATATTGGTGCCGCTATTCCAGTAGTAACCAAGCTCAAAAACGTAAGGCGAGCCAGTCCTTACCGGGCTGTCAATCTTGATACATTCGCCAACAGCCTGCGTCGCCGGATTAACACACGGGTCTGCCCTGGTGATCCAGCCAGACGGGTACCTGAAGCTCAGTCCCTCTTTGGCTGAGGTGTAAGTTCCCCACCCCGCGTAAACATCAGCCACAGGTTTCGGCTTAGTCGAGCTAGAACCATCACTCTTGCTAGTGGTGCTCGTCTTTGTTGCAGGCTTGGTCTTGTGGTTCTGGTGATACACATATGCTCCACCGCCACCAATGACGCCCAGCACGACGACAACAGCCAATACGGCAATGAGGCCAAAGCCCTTGGTGTTCGGTAGTAACTTCTGCATAGTGAATTGATCCTGCTTACTAAATAATGCCCTTACAATAAATCAGGGGTAATTAATTAGCAAGCTGCATCTGTTAAAAGCGAACCTTCTATGACTCACCGCGGCCGACTTGGGTGCCGCGAACTCACTGTCGGCTCAGTGCTGGCGTAGGTCGAGGCTTTCCAGGTGTCACACCTCAGTTGGTAGGTGTTTGGAGCCTGGATTCCGGGCATACCGTCATACCGACCACTTGAGCAGACGGTGGCATTCATGGGGACTGAAGAGCAGGTCAGACAGGGTTTCATCAACCTGAGAGCTGGTGTCGGCCTGACGGCCGCCAAGCTCGAAGCGGAGCCGCTCCTCATGGAGCTGCTACACGCGGAAGACGGCGACCAGGCCGTGAAGCTCCTCACCATCCTGTGCGAAGCGCTTGGGGGTGAAGACCACGGCATTGCCCTCCGCAGCGCACTGGCCATCGGGTATCCGCCAGGCAAGGGGCTCAAGTGGCGTCGCCAGCAACTGATCCAGCCGCACCCCGGCAGGTCGCCCGAACTCCCTGTCAGCCACAGCACGTTGCTCCGCAGGGAAGACGACGCGATCAAGCGCCTCACGGACGAGCTGGTGAAGGTTCCCAGCTACGGACCGACGGCCACCGGGGTTGCACCGGCCGTTCAGGTCACCGCCGCTGCTGACCACGACAGGCTCATAGACAGGCTGGACATGCGGGGAGTGGACTTGCCGCGCCTTCTGTTCCTGCTACTTGGCCTGCTCCTCGGGGTGTCCCTGGCCGTACTCATGACGGCTCGATAGGGACAGTCCTGGAGTATCACGCACGCCCTGTAGGTCGGGCTCTTTTAATGCGTCCCGCGGGCTCCCCTGAGACGTCGCCGTCTTCAGGGGGCGCCACGTGCGGTAGGAGCGGGGCTTCCAAATCGAGGCCGGCGGCGACCCTAGTTCCGGTCAATCTAAGACCTCAGCAAGTGGGACAGGAGTCGCACAATCAGTTGGAGAACCCACGTGCGGTAGATCTTGCCCACCTACCCGACGCCGGCGGAGGGGCCTAGAAGGGAACCTCTTAGCGCGTCGCAGGTGCGGATTGACAGCACCGTTTTTAGCCGCCGCAGGGAGGCCGTTCTAGCGCCATCGCCCGCGATACCTGCGGCGTGGTGTCCTGCACCACAGGAATTGATTCACGATCGTAGCGAGAAGACACATCGCTAAATCCGCTGCCACCCTGAGTGTCGTAAGTCCAACCAACCGCACGAAGCGTCGCGGCTTAAGAAACGCTGTCCGCGACACACCCATGTGCCTGATAGACACCGAGGCATCATCCAATTGGTTCATCCTTGATGGCTCACACGTGCAGCCTTCTCGGTAGAACCAGAGATGTGGTCAAGCGCCTCTCTCCAGTAGGTCATGGCCTCCTTGGCATAGAATCCATCGGAATACCAGTGACACCTAACGCATTTGTAGTACCCGATATTTAATTCCGTACGAGTGGAGTACTCCTTCGGCTTCCCCTTGGCAGTCACGCTTCGCACGACATTGGTGCTGGTATGAGTCACGATCCTTAAGTCCTCGCACTTGCAGGCTGTATTGATTTCTTTCACTTAACCCTCCTTGCCCAATACGGCAGGACATGCTATAACTAGCATCGGTTTTGGCTACCTTTAATAGTCGAAACCTAGAGAGTCCTGCCGTAATCAGGGCTCTTATTTTTACCCTCTAAGTATAGATCATTTACCCCTGTTATTCAATGCATTCCACCCCTGTTTGGTAGGTAGAAAAGACAACACCATCAAAGCCGCGTAAGCTGCTGGATCAACTCGCCGAGCATGAAGACTCTGGTCATCTCCTGTTGCTCTGCCGGGGCATGACGAATGTAGCCCTTCAGCTGGTTGGCGAGGGCTTGATTTCGCGCCACAAACACCACCCACGGGAAGTACTCTTCCGTGGACTGGCTAGCCACCTGCCAATAGCCCGCAAGCTTCTCCAGGATGACCGCCCGGCTCTCGCTACCGAGGTCGATCTCCAGGAAGTATTTACTCTCGCGCTGCTGGACAGGGAAGTCGACCGCTACAAACAGGTCGGCCCGAACCGGTGGAACGGGCAGTTCAACATCCCATCGCCTGATCCGTAGAACCCCCGCCCCCTCTGCCACCCGCAGGGCAACGAAGGTGTCGGCAATCATGAGTGCATGGGTGCTGGGGTGGGTGGCCGGACGAGCTTGGATCTCGAATAGCGCCCGGCCGAACCGTCCGAGTTGGTAAACCCACGCCCCCGCGCCCCCCTGGTCCCCGCTGGCCCGCCTACCGACCCGCGCCAGATATTTGAGTTGGGTCAATCTATTCAACACTACATCTGCAACTGAATGGCTGCGATCAAAGAAAACAAGATTGCGAAGATGAGGGGTTGAGAGTTGGGAAAATTGGCCAACTAGCCTGAGTACATTAATGTCGCGTTCTGATAGTTCCATCGGGTTCCCTCCAGTCACCTCCTTTTACGCCCTATACGGGTGGGCGTCTCCCCTGGTCAGACCCTGTATGGGCCTAGGTGTACCCCTAGGGCTAACCTACGGCTGCCCTAGGGTGTTCACCTACCCACCGGTGGAATCCCCGGTTACTCGTTCCATGGCCGTCCACCGAACTTTCTTTTGCCCTTTGGAACGATAGGTTCAGCCTTGGTGTGTCGAGCCTTGATCTCGGCTTCCACCTCCGCAACGGGACGACTGTAGCGTGCACGAGACAGCTCCCGAATCTGTTCTGCAAAGCCGGTCGGTTCTACCGGCGGCAGCGTGATTCCGGTAACCGGAGAACTAATTCCCTCAGCCGTAGCAAGCCGCATAATAACTTCAAAGCGCCGTTGGTTCATGAAGTCGTCAGGCGTAACACGTCGCCCAAACTGACGGGCAAAGTAGCCTGCTTCATCGGCCGACGTTTGGAACACGACGGTGGAGCGCGCATTATTGCGCGTCGCCTCTTGCAGTTCCTTGTTCAACTGACCGATGAACTGGTGAAGAACTGTCACTGCCAAACCTAGACTCCGGGCCTGCGCAAACCAATCCTGCGGTGCAATCGGCAGGCCGGTGAAGTCCTGGAACTCATCCAGGAACAACATGGTCGGGTTATTTGGGTCGGCGGCTCCTCGCTGCACCGCGCTCCAGGTGGCATTCAGCACCAAGGAAGCGACCAACCCCGCCGTGTCGGTGCCTTCCGTTGCGCGGCCGGTATTCACCAGCAGGATTTTGCGACGGCGGATGATGTCGTACAGGTCGACGGTGTTGCCACTCTGCCCGATGATGTTCCGAATGGAACGCCGGTTGTTGAGCTGCCAGATCCTATCTGCGATCGGCTTGAAGTAGTTGTCCCGGTGGGCCCTCGGCAGGTTGGTTATTTCCTGCCACCATGAGGCCAGTTCCTCGACGTGTGAGACGCCTCGGATCAGGCGATCGGAGAAATCCATCTGGTCGGCCCGTGGAAGTATCAGAGGGCCGATATCAGCAAACGTCATGGGTGCCGGTGCGTTCTTGCTCATGAGTAGCGTCAAGATGAGGTGGTAGAAGCCCTGACGTACGCGGATGCCTCGAACGTCCGCCGGGTACAGGTGGTCAAAGAGTCTTTGGATTTCTGCAGCAACCGCATAAGGGTTGCCCTGCAAGATGTTGAAGGCGGGCGGGTAATCGGTGTCGGTCACGTCCACGAGCACCACGTCGTTGATGCGCTTCTTCGGCACGACGTCCAACACCGTATTGAACAGGTCGCCTTTAGACTCAATCAGGATCACCCCGCGGCCGGCCTCCATGTTCTGGGCAATCAAGTTGGTGGCGAGCGCCGTCTTGCCCGAACCGGTTGGTCCGACGACATGCATGTGCTGAGCCATGTTGATTGGGTCGATGGCCAACATGCGGTTGGAGCCATCAAAGTTGGACTTGGCGACCACCAGACCCTTACGCGGGATTGAACCGGTAGCTGCAAGCTGTCGTGTCCGTCCCTGTGGAAGCCCGGCGACATGTGGGTCACCGATAGGCCACCCAGTCAGGCCGACCAACTCCGATGTCGAGTACCGCCCCGGAAACAGGGTGGGGCTGCTAGCCCGGTTCACCCGCTTGATGGCTCGCTTAGAAGACAGCAGCACACGCCGTCTCAGCCGGTTGTGCGCGCTGCCGGTGCTAGAGAAGCCCTTGCGGACGTTGGACAGCAGGGAATGGGCACGGGCAACCGTTGCGGCCTTGGCCGCCACTCGGATCACACCCAAGAAGTTGGGTTCGGCCAACTTGGCTCGGATGTCGGCAATCTCATCCCTGTTGGCATTGGGCGTACCAAACAGCAGGCGACCGGCAACGTTGAAGTCGGTCGACTGAATCTCACTCGCTGCGACTGGTGGACGGACTCGTACCGCAGGCGCAAGCACGTACTGGATAAGGAGCGCTTCACCACGGTTCAGCCCCTGGAGCGTGCCAAGCACGCTGTGCGTCAGGGCAGTGAGATCCGGGATGTTCAGCGTGCGGTGTGGGTTGGACTGACCAAGCTCCATGGCGGCCGTCCACTGAATCGGTTCGGCCTCGTCGTCGTCCGGCGTCACGTTGATGCCCGGCACCAAGGTGCGAAGCTGCGGCACGATGAACCCCGCGTGTTGCTTTGGTGCCTTCAGGCGGTGGGTAATGCCCATCTCCGTTGCCTGGTTCTCAAGCACAATGACGGTCGCGCCAAAGAGCTGCCGGTTGCCGATCGGCAGGGTTCCACCCAGAGAGCGGAACCAGTTGCCGACCTGTTCAGCTTCCAAATCAGCAGGGAAGTGAAGCTTGAAGGGCAGGTGCCCGCTGGCCGAAGTCTGCATATCTGCTATTCCCATGAAGCCCGCACCTACGAGTGGCACGGAAGCGGCGGATATAGCTAACAGATCAGGAGCGCTCACGCATGACATTTTCTCATATCTTGCGTGAGCGCCAACTGATTCTTTTACCACTTAGTGGTGCGGTGGTAGAGGTAGCCGAGTGCAAGCACGACGACCAGGCCGCCGATGAAGTAGGGAATCATCGGTGCTATCACCCACCACACGATCTTGACGGCGAACGCTGCCAGCAGCACCGTCAGTAGCGCTGCGCGGGCCCTCTTCATGAGCCACCTCCTGAGTTCTTCCGGTCACGTGCCACCGTGAGCAAGACCTGGATGGTGTCGTTCTTCCGCCGCCGCCGGTCCGACTCTGCTTGGAAGTAGTTGGGCAGTTGGAACCCCTCCGCCCTCCGCTCCCGTACCACTTCAGCTATCCGTCCCGCGATAGTGCCGAAGACTGCCAGGAACAGCAGTACGCCCAAGACGCTCAGAACGATCTCGACTACGGCCATGACTACCGGCCGAAGTCTCGGATGTCGTTCACGGTCTGACGGGCGAACTCCTGGACGATCGGGATGAGCAGGCTTGCCAGGAAGGCATCTCCGCCCGCGAGCGTCTGGGCGAGCTGCCCGACCTGCGTCACGTCCAACGACGCGTCTTCGGCGGCCCGCTTCCGCAGCATCGCCCGCACCTCGTTGTGGTTGTTCTCCGCTGCCAGGCGTGCGAGGTCGAGCGAGTGGTTCTGCTGTACGCGGCGCACGCTGCCCGGCACACGGTAGGTGTCCACGCGCCGGTGGCGACCCTGGCCGAAGTTTCCAAACTCCAGATCACTGCTCATAGAACGAGCCCTTCTACGGTTCACCGCGGACCGCCTTGATCCAGCGGTTCAACCGTGCGGCCGGCGGGCGGGGTAGGACCAGGGATTCAATGTGACAACGGGCTGCCAGTAGGTCGGTGCCTCATGTGACAGCCGGTGTCATACTTGCTGACCTGCCAACTACCGCGCCGGGGGGTGCAGTGAGCTTCGAGGAAACCATCATCAAGTCGTTGCAGGCGCTGCGGGTTGAAGAAGGCATCACCCCGGCCAAGCTCGGGTCTGACCCCCTGTTGATGCAGCTTCTACAGGCCCCTGACGGTGCAGATGGAGTCGAGAGACTCAAGGTGCTGTGCGACAAGATCCCCGGCGACATGCGGCGCATCGCCACGATGAACGCTCTCGCGCTGGACTACCCGGCACGCGGTGGCATCGAGGCACGACGTACGGCAGTGACCACGCACCCCCACGGTGGAACAGCCAAATTTCCCTTCAGCACCCGCACCCATAGAAGACGCGAGGATGAAGGGTTCGCTTTTCTTGCCTGGGCGCTGCTACAAGAGGGGTTGGAATTTGTTCCAGGGACAGTCGAACCGCCGGACGTACCGGATGAATACGAGAGTCTTTGGAAATTCTTCGCCAGATTGATTTCCGACATAGCGCACCCCGACATGGGGCGCACATTCTACTTTTTCGCTGGGGTGCTCATCATGGCGACATTTACCGTCATAGTCCAGCACCCGGCATTGGTCGCCTACCAGGCGTGTCTTAAGCAGATGCACTCAAAGTAGAACCCCCGATCCAGTAGGAACGGGGGTCTAGGACGTGCATCAGGGTCAGTGAGCGGCCTGGAACTTCTCAACCACGTCCGCAGGGACTCGGCCACGGGAAGCAACCTCAATGCCCTGAGATTCAGCCCAAGCGCGCACCGCTACCGGGTCCGGCCGGTTGGTGTCCCTCGCAACCGCAACGCGCTTGGCTTCGCGCCGCGCGCCGCCTTGCTTGCGTCCGGCACTGACGAAGGGCTCCAACGCTGCGCGAAGCTTGCCCGCGTTCTTGCTATTCAGGTCGATCTCGTAGGATCGGCCGTCCAGGGCAAAGGTGATGGTCTCATCGGCCTGCGACCCGTCCAGGTCGTCAGAGAGTTCAACGACTACCTTCTGCGCCATGAATGTGTGCCTCTCTAGGTTCCCCGTGCTGCTAAGTGCACGATGTCAGATTAAGCCTTCCGGTGCAAAGGAAGCTTCGGATATATAGACACCCCCGGCGCAAGTGGTCACGCCGGGGGTGCCATGCCGTCCGACAGGAGGGGAGCCTGTTTCAGTGGACGGCAGCTTACGGGTTGGACCGCCTTCATAATCGTTGGAGTCCGGCCAGTACCTTGCGGAGCAGATCAGGATCAGGCAGCGGGAGTTGAATAGTCGGCGTCTTTGCCGCACGCCTCGGGAGCGGTGGAACCGGGGCATCAAGGGCAAGTTCTGCCCAGACCACTTTGCCGCCGCCGCGCGGGTAGAAGTGTCCGACCTGGCGGGCAACAGCACGCACGATGAACAGGCCGCGTCCGCCCTCGGCACCGGCGGCGGCGCCGGCTGCGGGTTGAACCGGTGGTTCAAGCGAGGCATCCCAGACTTGGATGGAGACGCCATCCCTGTGCGCAGCGAGCCGCACATTGATGAGCGCTACCTTCTCCAGATCGCCCCATCCTGGATTCGGCATGGTGACACCAGTCGCCTTGACGGCGTTGGTCACCAGCTCTGAGGCGATCAGCTCCGCCGGGTCGATCTGGTCGGGAAGGTTCCAGCGCTTCAAGGTGTGTCGGACGAACATCCGGGAGCAACTTACGGCGGTGGGCAAGGCAGCGAGGTTGAGCGACGACGGCTGCATAGGTCGTTGGGTCATCTGCTGCCACTCACCCTGCGTTGGTCTCGGTAGCTTCAACCTGAGAGCTAGTGGGGTCACTGGTCCGTCTCTTGGCGGCCCGCTTGCGCATCAGCTCGGCACGCTCGTTGAGTACGTCTGCCAACACGGCGAACCGCTTTGCGAGGTGGTCCCGTTCCTTGTCCGTCAACTCATTCGCCATGAGTGCGGCGGTGAGCTTTGGCGCGTCATCCTTCAGCGTGGTGAGCGCGAAAATGATTGCCTGGTCGAGGTCGCTCAGCATGCGTCCGCCGTCTCGTGGATGGCGGCATCCGTCTCCAGCTCGGCGCGATCAACCATGAGCGTCTGGACTATCTGCGAGTCCGCGAGCTGTTCCAGCGAGGGCACCACCACGTGGTGTGCTTCAACGCGCCGCAGCTCGTGCAACAGCTCGTTGAAAGCCGTCTGCGAGCCGTTCTCGTACTCGTAGAAGATCGCCGCGAGGCAATACCCCTCGACCGCTGCGAAGGTCGATAGGGACTGCTCCAGTCGGGAGACCTCGTGGTCTTCCATGTCGTCGGTCACGCGCATGTAGCCGTAGATGAGGGGCTTCATCATGGTTCTCACGTCCAGCGGTGAATGACGGGGTCAACGGCGGGATTTGAACCAGCACCGCCAACCCCGTCGGCTCAGGGGTTGCTGGTGGGCGACGCGAAGAAGGTCGTCAACCGGTCGCGGATCACGCTTGCTACCTGCTCAGGTGGCCGCTCGTTACAGTCCACGCGCATGACGTCGAAGCCCGCCTGGATCAACCGCTCGGTGGCCTGACGGTAGAAATGCACTTCGGCGTGAGAGCTGCCGGGCGAGAGCTGGAAGCGGTTATGCGCGCCGCGCTCGACCAACCGTTCCGAGATGACTTCGGGATCGGCTTCCAGGATCACGGCTAGGTCCGGCCGATCTACCTCGGCGTTGAGCTGCCACAAGAACGCCGGGTCAATGCCGTCAAAGCGCTGCATCACGAGCCCCGAGGGGATGAAACGGTCAGTGATGACCGTCTGCCCCTCCTCGATGAAGGGCCGGATTTCGTTCTCCATGTGGTGATACCGATCTGCGGCGTACAAGCAGGCCAGCGCGTGACCGGTGACCGTCTCGGTCAGCTCACGGCAAAGCTTGCCGATCGGCCCCTTCGAGGGCTCGGCGGTGACGTGGACGTTCTCCCCACCGGCAACGAGCATCTGCGCCAAGTGGTGAACGATGGTCGTCTTGCCCGCACCGCTGGGGCCGTCGATGCTGACGAACAAGCCCCGGTCGTGACTAGAAAAGGGTCGCAGCTTCACTGTCGCCCCCGTCCGGTGGTTGGTTGCGGAGGACTTCGAGAGACAGTGGTGCTGCACCCGACCGGTTCGCCATGTAGAGAAAGAGGCGCGCGGCGACCAAGGCGTCATACGTCGCCCGGTGAGGCTTGAGAGCTTCGGGCATCCCCTCAGCCAGCTTGTACGCCTCGACCAAGGACCCGAGCTTGTAGCTCATCTGGTGCGGGATCAAGCGACGGGAGAGCTTGAGCGTGTCGAACACCTCGGGGCACTCCCACTCCCCCAACTTGCGCTGGAGGACGCCAACATCTACGTGCGCGTTGTGAGCGACTAGGGCGTCAGCATCCAGCGCCCGAAGTACGTCGTCCTTGACGTCATCGAAGCTGGGCAGGTCAGCAACCTGCTTGTTGCTGATGCCGTGGATCGACTCGGCAAAGGGCGTAATCGGGTAGGTCGGCCGAACCAACCAGGTCGTGAGTGACCCGATGACGCCACCATCAATGCGCACGGCGGCCAGCTCCACCAAGTCAGGCGGCTGTTGGCCGTTGCCCTCGACATCTACGACCACGTAGCTCAGGCTGGTCCAGTTCGTCATGACGTTGGTTCCTTCCATCCGATGTCCGCCCGGCCATGCTGCCGGTCGTGGTGCGGATGGCGAACGTCGTGCACTTGGAAGCCGAGCGCGTGTTGCAGGTAGTAGCGCGGTTGCTCCTCGGCCAGCCCCGAGACGATCGCCGCCCGCTCGGTGATGTCGACGACCACCAGGCCGCTCGCCTCGGGCAAGGTCCGGGCGACTTCCCGGATGCCGTCCGTCGTCGGTACCCGATGTGCCGACGCGCAGAGGTCGAGTTGTGCCAGGGGGCAGATGTCGCACAGTTCTCGGATGCCGTAGTGCCCGTTGTAGTCGGGCTCTCCATGGGCGTACGACACCGCGCACGAGGTCTTGCGGAACAAGGACTCCCCGCCGGCGAAGGTTGAAAGGACGCGCCTTTCCAGCGTCTCGGGCACAATCTTGCGCCGGGCAGTCTCGTCGTACGGCTCGGGCAGCTTGTTCGCCCGGTAGTAGTCGGCGATCTGGTCCCGGTAGAACAGCCCCGTGAAGACCGTGGCGTCGGCGTGCTGGCTCAGCTCGTATGCCCGGTCGAGGTGTTCGGGTGAGTCGTTCAGACCAGGAACCAAGGGACGCCAGTAAAGAACCGTCCGGTACTGACGCTCCCGCGGGGCGCTCATGAGCTTCAAGGACTCCGCCGCCACGTGCGACGGGTAGGGCTCGATGTCCTTGTTTTCGATCCCTGAGTAGGTGAACAGCAACGTCACCTTGACGGAGATCAGCCGGTTGAGCCGGTCGATGTCCTCCGGCTTCATCTGGTGCCTGGTGATGACGAGCACGTGATTGCGCAGACCTCGGGCGTCGAGGTCTTCCAGCACGGCGAAGGTGTGCGGCCGGACGGCAGGCAAGAACGGGTCGGTTGCTCGGTTGAACACCTGCACCGGAGTGACGTGCGGCTGGAAGTACCGGTGATTCACCAGCTCTGCGACGGCTTCGGCGTCGGTCATGAGCGCACGCGGCTGACGCGCATCCCACAGGCCGTAGGTGTGCCGGATGCAGTACGCGCAGTCCAGCGGGCAGCCCTGGACGTGGTTGAGGCTCAAGCCGCTTTTGCGGTACTCGACAACCTCACGAGCCCTGTCGGGTAACCGGCTGATCTGCTCCTTGTTGAGCAGTGGTACGAAGGTAGGCACCTGGGTTCCTCCCGAAGACGGAGGGCACGAAATCGCGCCCTCTTCGGGAGAGTAGGGGTCACCGTCAGTGGCCGTACAGAAAATTTCTCAGTATTTCTAGCAATGCCGTAAGGGGTGCGTGCTTCCCGAAATTACGCGCCAGCCTCGGACTCGTCAGGGAGAAGATCGTCAATGACCCGCGTGATGATCGAGCGGGCCGCCCGTCCGTAGCTGGCAACGGCAGCGAGCTGGTCAAAGATGCCGCCGTACAGCTCGATCTCCTGCGGCTGCGCAAGGTTCAACTCAGCTGAAAAGGTCTCGACCAACACGCGATCATTGTCGTGCAGCCAAAATCCGTGCGCGGGCGCGACCACGTACGCCGTCTCAAACCCGATGATGCCGAGCCGGACGTTTGGCAGAGCCGCCAAGGTAACCAGCCGATCAAGCTGACCAATCATCACTTCAGGCGGACAGAGGCGATAGCGCAGCGCGGCCTCTGTTAGGACGAAGTGAAATCTCTTGTCGGAGCGGTAGAGGATCTCTTGGCCCTTTATCCGGGTCGCCACTGCATCGTTGATGTCGTTGTTCACCTTGAAGACGGTGATGCTTTGAGCGAACCGTGACCGCGCATACTCGGGCGTCTGGAGGAGACCCGGAATGAATGTTGGCTCAAACGCCCGGAAGAGACGCGTCCGGGCATCCAGTTCAGCAATCTCCTGCTGATGCGACCTTAGCCCTGTCTTGAGCTGTCGCTGCCACTCGGAGTGTTGAGTCTCCAGCGTGTGCAGGGAAGCGAGCAGCGCTTCCACCTCGTCCGCGCGGCCGGTAGCTGCGGCCCAACCACGGATGTCGTCGTCGGTTGGCGTCTGCTTGCCGTTCTCCAGCTTCGAGACCTTGGACGGCGGCCACGACAAAGACTCCGCGAGCTGCCGACCATTCATGTTGGCCTGTTGGCGTAGCTCACGGAGTCGTTTGCCGAGTGCGTCACGAGCCTCGTGCACACTGGTGACGCCGGTCGTTCTATTCGCTGGCAAAGTCGTCCCGTCGGGTAGCGAGATGCCAGGCGGCATCACGCCAGTAGTTGTGCTGCACGACCACGGCGGGGTCTTCGATCAGTTCACCGCCTAGGAAGTTCTCGTCATCATCGAAGTGCATTCGCACCAGCTTGTATGAGTCAAACAACCAGTAGTCGTAGTCCGGCAGATCGGCAGCTTCATCCCTACGCAGGTACCGGATGTCCTCACCAGCTGCATTCGTGTGCTCCGAGCAGAACACACCGAAGCGGCTGTAGTCGGTGAGAGGCACCGTCACTACCCGCACACGCATGAAGCGACGGCCTTCGGCTGTCGTCTCCCGAATCATAGTCAGCCAGTTCTGGAACCAGTCCAGCTCCACCGGCTCGCCCGCGACGAACTGACGCAGCGCTTCCGCCTCGTTGGGAGACTTGTAGTGATCCAGGGTCTCCAGCCGGTACGCCGTGTGCTTGAAGGTGCGGAACAACTGACTGAACTCGGGACCGATGAGCAGGCTCAGCGCTCTCCCTCCTGCTCCAAGTAGCGGAGGGCGTACATCTTGATGACGTCCTCCGGGATCTCGATCAGGGTCTCGTGGTCAGGCACCGGGCCGATGTCGGCCAGCGCCTGGGGGTCGGTCACCTTCCACCCCTGCGCAAAGTAGGTGATGCGGTCGGTGCGGTCGGTGGCGAACAGGGTCGGCGAGTGGCCTTCCTGGGACTCCGGGTCCTTGCCGAGGAACCGTGCGCGCATGATGTGCCTCCGCTTGCTCGAAACTTGGCGAACCGTGCTCGGCAATGCTGCCCGCGCTTAGGACCAGGGGTCAAGGGTGTCTCTCAGCCACCGAGCTACCTGCCAACCGGCACGGCAACGATCATGCACCCGAGGCAAGAGCCACGAACGCCGAGGCATGGTCAGCCGACCGTGCGCCAGCGCGGCCGGAATGCGCTTCACGGCCTCGCGAAACAGCCTGCGAGCTGCGGTTTCGCCACCCTGGGAGCGGCTATCCACGGGGGATGGAAGCCAGTAAACTGGCTTTGCCCAGCACATCTTTTGAGGTACTGCTGCCCGAACACCACCCCGATTCGACGGGCCAGTCGCACCCGCTCCTTGGACGGGTCGGCCCCGGCCACCCGCAGCCGCCCGGCGCTGGGGACCAGGATGCCGGTCAGCATCTTCACCGTGGTCGACTTGCCCGCCCCGTTGGGCCCGATGTAGCCGACCATCTCCCCGGCTCCGACGCTGAAGTTCAGCCCGTCCACCGCCCTGACCTCGGTCCGCTCCCGCCGGAACCGGCCGACCTTGCGCCGTACGGTGAAGCTCCTGGCCACGTCCTCGACCTCGATGATGTCCATCTGCGCTGTCCTCTCCACAATGTGACGGTCAATGTGCTGATGCCTGGTCAACTTCCGGTGCTGCGGTACGAGCGGAGTCCGGCCCGCCAGGCCAGGCCCGCCGCCGTCGCACACAGCAGCGCGGCCAGCGGCGAGGCGAAGCGGAACCACCCGGGCAGGCCGAGGGTGTCGCGCAGGCCCAGCAGGTACAGCGCGGGCAGCCAGTTCACAAAGGCCAGCGGCACCCCGTAGACCGCGCCGCGGACCAGGTCGCGGGCGAACACCGTGGGCGGGTACTGCAGCATGGTCGCGCCGCCGTAGGTCACCGCGTTCTGCACCTCGGCGGCGTCGGTGGCGAAGAACTGGAACGCCGCCCCGGCGACGAAGACCGAGCCGAACACCACCACCCCGCAGACCAGCAGCGAGGCCATCACCAGCACCCGCCCGGCGGTCCAGTCCAGCCGCAGTTGCAGCAGCGACCAGGTCAGCACCAGTGCCGCCTGCACCACCCGGCCGGTCCTGCGCAGCGCGAAGCGGTCCGCGGAGAGCTGCGCCAGCGCGGCGGCCGGACGGACCAGCACCACGTCCACCGAGCCGTCGCGGACCCGCTGGCCGAGCTGGTCCAGGCTGCCGACCAGCAGGTCGGCCAGGCCCAGCGCCATCCCTGACGTCCCGTAGAGGAAGGCGACCTGGGGCAGGGTCCAGCCGCCGAGGGTCGGGGTGTGCAGGAAGACCACCGCGATCACCGCGAAGTCCAGCGCCGAGGTCACCGCGTTGCCCACGGTGGTCAGCCAGAACGAGGCCCGGTAGGCGAGCGAGGCCCGCAGCCACATCCCGGCGACCAGCCGGTACGCGCGCAGCGCCGCGACGCCCCGGGCCGCCGTCCGCCACCCGCCCCGCGCCACGGCCGCAGGCAGGCCGCCGCCGGTTCCGCCGTCGATTCCGCCGTCGATCGCACTGTCGGTGCTAGCCACCCTGGACCACCACCCTCCGGGTCACCGCGGCCTGCATCAGCCGCCCGGCGCCCAGCAGCGCCAGCGCCCACCCCGCCTGCAGCGCGAGCCCGGAGGCCAGCGCCGGGCCGGTCCTGCGCTGCAGGAAGACGTCCAGCGGCACCTGGATCATCGAGGCCCAGGGCAGGTGCTCGGCCACCGCCGCCAGCCCGCCGGGGAGCAGCGGCAGCGGCAGCAGGAAGCCGGAGAAGAACATCCCCAGCACCACGCTGATCTGCCGCACCCCGCGCGCGTCCAGCAGCCAGAAGCCGGTCAGCGAGGCGATGTAGCGCAGCGCGAAGCTGACCACCACCGCGAGCAGCACCGAGGCCAGGAAGCCGAGCCAGGTCAGCGCCGCCTCGGCGGGTCCGCCCGCGGGCATCCGCAGCCGGAAGAACAGGCCGCCGACCAGCATCGGCAGCACCCCGCGCGACAGCAGGTGGTAGCAGGCCCGGCCGAGGTCGTTGCCGAGCCACCAGCCCTGCAGGTCGACCGGGCGGTAGAGGTCCACGGCGATGTCGCCGGAGGTGATCCTGGCCTCCAGGTCGTCCTGCATCCCGCCGCCCATCGCGGCGATCGGCATCAGCAGGGCCTGGCCGAGCCAGACGTAGGTCAGCGCCGAGCTGAGGTCGTAGCCGCCGAGGTGCGGGCGGACCCGCCACAGGGCCTGGTAGGTGTAGGCGATGAAGAAGCCGAACACGGTGTTGGTGAACGCGCCCGCCCAGGTGGCGGCGCGGTAGGTGGAGTAGCGGCGGAAGCTGCCACGGGTGACGGCGAGGTAGAGCTGTGCCATCGGGGTACCACACTCCTCTCTGATAAGTCGACATGTCGACACGGCATGGCCCACTGCCACCAGGGCGCGCGGGAACGCCAAAGATGCCCCGTTCGCTGACACCAGGGGGTGTCCGCGAGGGGCTCGACTCCGTTTGAGGTTGTTGAACCCACCGAGGTTAGCGGCTGCCCGACCGCCCCGCCTAGGGGTTTAGTCCGGACAAGCGGAACATAATCGGGCAGACGGCATCGACACGAGGAGCGGTACGGGATGACCACGGAGCCCGAGGGACCCCAGGGCAGCGATCCCCGCCGGAACGGCTGGGACGACCCCGACGGCCCCGGTCACCCCATGGACCCGAACACGCTGGAGGCCGAGGACCGCGCCGAGGGCGGCGGCATGGGCGGCAGCCGCAGGGACCGCCGCCGGGCCAAGCGCAGCGCGCGCAAGCGGGCCCGCAAGGCCAAGCCGTGGTGGCGCAGGGCCATCCCCACCTGGCGGATGGCGCTGGCCGGGCTGATGGCCCTGATCGTGGCCGGTGTCGTCGCCTTCATCACCATGTACGCGCTGGTCCAGGTGCCGGACCCGAACGCCGCCGCCATCGCGCAGAGCAACGTCTACTACTACGCGGACGGCAAGACCGAGTTGGGCCGCACCGGGCAGACCAACCGGATCTCCGTCCCGATCGACCAGATCGCCGTCACCATGCAGCGCGCCGCGGTCTCGGCCGAGGACCGCACCTTCTACAGCAACCAGGGCGTCAGCATCAGCGGCACGGTCCGCGCGGCCTGGGACACCCTCACCGGCAAGGGCCTGCAGGGCGGCTCCACCATCACCCAGCAGTACGTCAAGAACTACTACCTGACCCAGGACCAGACCCTGACCAGGAAGGCCAAGGAGTTCTTCATCTCGCTCAAGGTCGACCAGACCGAGAGCAAGGACGAGATCATGGCCGGCTACCTCAACACCAGCTACTTCGGCCGCGGCGCCTACGGGGTGCAGGCCGCGGCCCAGAGCTACTACGGCGTCAGCGCGGCCGACCTGGACGTGCCGCAGTCCGCCTACCTGGCCGCGCTGCTGCAGGCGCCCAGCGCGTACGACGTCGGCACCGCCACCCCGGCCGGCAAGGCCGCGGCGGTCGCCCGCTGGAACTACGTGCTCGACGGGATGGTCAAGCTCGGCTGGGTCGCGCAGAGCGACCGCGCCGCCATGGCCTTCCCGAAGACGCTCCCCCCGGGGACCGGCAACGGCAACGTGGGACAGGCCGGCTACCTGATCGACATCGCCGCGCACTACCTCGACGACAACGGCATCGTGGACCCGGCGGCGCTCAACGCGGGCGGCTGGAAGATCACCACCACCTTCGTCAAGAAGGACCAGGACGCGCTGGCCGCGGCGGTCCAGAGCGAGCTCAAGGACAAGCTGCCGAAGACCACCACGGCCAAGGACGTGCGCGCCGCCGCGGGCTCGGTCGACCCGGCCACCGGCCGGCTGCTCGCCGCCTACGGCGGCCCCGACTACAGCGTCCAGCAGTTCAACGACGCGCTGCGGACCGACTACCAGGTCGGCTCCACCTTCAAGGCCTTCGACCTGGCGGCCGGACTGCAGAACCACGCCACCACCCAGGACGGCGTGCCGATCACCCCGTCCACGATCTACGACGGCACCAGCGAACGCCAGGTGCAGGGGCTCCCGGCCGGGATGTCCTTCAACCCGCAGAACGAGGACCAGGTCGACTACGGTCCGATCAGCCTGCGCTACGCCATGGAGAAGTCGGTCAACTCGGTGTACGCGCAGGAGGGCGCGGACGCGGGCCTGGACAACGTCCGCAAGGCCGCCATCGCGGCCGGGCTGCCGGCGGACACCCCGGGCATGGAGGCGGTGCCGGCGATCACCCTCGGCTCGGCCACCCCGAACGTGATCCAGATGGCCGGGGCCTACGCCACCCTGGCCAGCCACGGGCAGCAGATCACCCCCTGGGTGGTGCAGACGCTGTTCCACAACGGCAACGCGCAGACCCTGCCGGACCACAAGGCGGTGGCCGCCTTCAGCCGGTCCACCGCGGACACCGTCACCTCGGTGCTGGAGAGCGTGATCAGCCCCGGCGGCACCGGCTACCTGGCACTGGACCTGAACCGCCCGGCGGCGGGCAAGACCGGCACCAGCGACGGCAACAGGTCGGCCTGGTTCGTCGGCTACACCCCGCAACTGGTCACCGCGGTCGGCCTGTTCGGGGAGAACTCGACCACGCACCACCAGGAGTCGCTGGCCACCGCGGCCGGGATCGCCCGGGTGAACGGCGGCTCGTACCCGACCCAGATCTGGACCACCTACATGGACCAGGCGCTGGGCGGACAGCCGGTGCTGTCCTTCGACCTGCAGGTGCCGCAGGACACCTCGGGCCAGAGCACCGCCACCGCGAGCCCGAGTGCCACCGCCAGCGGATCCGCGAGCGCCACGGCCACGCCGTCCGGCAGCCCGTCAGGAACCGGGACGCCGACGGCCTCGCCGACCCAGACCCCCAGCACCGGCGGCCCGACCGCGCCGACCACCACCCCGGCCCCGCCGACCGTCCCGGCCACCCCGCCCCGCAGCGGGAGCCCCCGACCGGGGGCCGTGCCCTCGGCGTCGGGCCAGGTGGTGCCGTAGCTCCGACATATAGTTAGTAACTTTTCCTAACCAGATATTGACGCACCCTGCCTCCCGGCAACACGCTGCAACGACAGCACTGTTGAGCACACGTCAGAACCGGGAACCGGGAGGCACGCACCATGCGCAGACGACGTACACCGGCCACGATGGTCATCGCGAGCTGCATCGCCCTGATAGCCGCCGTCGCCGCGATCCTCACCACCGCGCCCAGCGCGGGGGCGTCCACCACGCAGAAGTCCTTCATCACCTTCTACGGCTGGTGGGACAACACCCCGCCGGGCGGCGACATCTCCTACCCGAAGCTGCACAGCACCGCGGGCGGCACCGGCACCTACGCCGACCCGATCACCTTCGCCAGCGACAGTTCGGAGATCGCCCCCGGCACGAAGATCTACGTGGCGCGGGTGAAGAAGTACTTCATCATGGAGGACGGCTGCGACGAGTGCACCGCCGACTGGAAGGGCAAGGGCCCCGACGGCGGCCCCAACCTGTGGCACTTCGACCTCTGGCTCGGCGGGCAGGGCGGCAACGCCATGAAGGCCATCCAGTGCGAGGACGCGCTCACCAATTACAACGCCGACAACACCCCGTCGCTGGAACCGGTCGTCATCGACCCGCCCAGCAACGAGACCTACGACCCCACCCCGATCTTCAACACCAGCACCGGCGGCTGCTACGGCGGGGCGACCCCGACCGTCACCGTCGGGCAGTACAAGAACACGTCCACCGCGAGCTGTATCGACGACCCGGGCAACAGCGCGAGCAACGGGGTCAAGCTGGTGATGGCCGCCTGCAACGGCTCCGCCGAGCAGCAGATCACCTTCGACGGCACGTTCTTCCAGCGCAACAACCTCTGCGCGGACATGTCCGGCAGCAACCTGCTGCTGAAGACCTGCACCGGCGGACCGACCCAGCAGTGGTCGGCCAACACCAACGGCACCATCTCCGACATCCAGACCGGCAAGAAGTGCTTCCGCGCCTCCGGCACGACGCTGAGCGCGGGCAGCTGCTCCGGGACGGCCGCGCAGTGGACCTTCCCGACCACCACCGGCCCGACCGCGGCCCCGCCGACGACCACTCCGCCCACGACCGCCCCGCCGACTACGGCCCCGCCCACCACGGCTCCGCCGACCGGTGGGAACGTGTCGTACGAGGCTGAGGCGGCGACCCTGGCCGGTGGCACCACCATCACCAGCTGCGCCCACTGCTCCGGCGGCAAGAAACTCAGCTACCTCGGCAACGGCGGCACCGCCACCTTCACCAACATCACCGAACCCGCAGCAGGCAGCTACACCATGACCATCTACTTCATGAGCGTCGGCCAAGCCCGCACCGCCACCGTCACCACCAACGGCGGCAACGCACAGACCGTCAGCTTCCCCGAAACACCCGACTACAACACCGTCGTCACCACAACCGTCACCGTCCAGCTCAAAGCCGGCAGCAACACCATCGAATTCTCCAACCCCACCGCCGGCGCCCCCAACCTCGACCGCATCGTCGTCTGACCACCCGTGAGGCGGGGCCCACCAGGCCTCGCCTCACCCCTCATTGGTCACTCCTCGCGCAGATGCCGCTCAAGGCTGGCGACCTTGGACGTCAGCCCGTCCGTGACGCCCTCGCGGATGTCCGCCTTCAGCACCAGGCTGACCCGGGTGGTCCGCGCCTTCACCGCCTCGACCGCCTGCTTGACCACCTCCATCACCTCGTCCCACTCCCCCTCGATGCTGGTGAACATCGCATCGGTGTGGTTCGGCAGCCCGCTCGCGCGAACCACCCGCACCGCGTCGGCCACAGCCTCCGCGACCTCCTCGCCGATCCCCAACGGAGTGACAGAAAAAGCGACGATCACCTGGAACCCCTCACATCTCCCGCGCAGCCCACAACCAGGCCACCGCCTTCCTCTCAACCCTAGCCAGCCACTCCCCACACAGCCCTGATACGACGCCCGGCACGCGGCACGCGGGCTCACACGAGGGCGGCGGCCAGCAGGGCGAAGGCGGCGATGAGGACGGCGACGCGGACGTAGTGGTAGCGGTCCCAGCGGTTCGTCTGCTCCTTCCAGTCGGCGGGGCGGTTCTCGGGGGTCCACGTCTTGCCCCGGTTGTTGATCGGGACGAGCAGCAGGATCGACATGATCACGCTGAGGATCAGCAGCGCGCCGGCGGTGACGACCAGCCCGGCACCGGGGTGGTGCCATCCGGCGATTGCCCAGACCGCGCTCAGGACGAGCGAGCCGATGTACCAGAACGGCATCACGGCGCCGAGCATCCGGCCCCCGTGGGCGCGGCCGAGTTGGCCGCTGTCCTCGGGGAGTGCGTTGAAGATCGGGTTGATGACGAAGGCGACGGAGAACTCCACTCCCACCATCACGCCGACGACCACGATGGTGAGCACCTCACATACGTTGAGCATGACGATTCCTCCTGGAATCTAGCAACGCTAGCCAATAAGGTAACGCTAAACCTACTGCCGCTTGCTTGTCTAGCAGTGCTAGAATCGAGCCATGTCGGTACAGGAACGCAAGGAACGCGAACGAGCGGGCCGCGAGCGCCTCATCGTGGCCACGGCTCGCGAGATCGCCGAGCAGGAGGGCTGGGACGCGGTCACCACGCGTCGGCTCGCCGACCGCATCGAGTACAGCCAGCCCGTGCTCTACAGCCACTTCCGCGGCAAGCGCGAGATCATCGGCGCCGTCGCCCTCCAGGGCGCCGCCGAGATGGCCGCGGCGGTGCGGGCCGCGGCCTCGGCCGCGGACGGCCCGCGCGCCCGGGTGACCGCCCTCGCCCGCGCCTACCTCGACTTCGCCGAACGCAACCCGGCGGTCTACGACGCCATGTTCCAGCTCGACGGCGGCCTGGCGTTCGCCCAGCAGGACACCCCGGAGCCGCTGAAGGACGCCTTCGCCGCCCTCCTGGAGAGCCTCGGCGAGGTAGCCGGGACCGGCGTCCACCCGGGGCTGTTCACCGAGGTGTTCTGGTCGGCCCTGCACGGGATCGTGACCCTGACCCGCGCCGGACGACTGCCCCCGGAGTACGCCGAGCTGCGGGTGGAACTCCTGGTGGACCGGCTCGCCGTGCTCTGACGACAGGCGTGCGGGCCCGTGGGGGCGCCGGGGGGCTTTCCGCGGCCGTTCAGAAGAGTCGCCAGTGGCCCTCGGAGACGATCTCGACGACCCCGTCGACGACCTTGACGGCGGTCTCGTCGTCGATGGCGTAGGCCGGGTTCGGCAGGGTGGCCGCCCAGCGTTCGGCGTCGGCCATGGTGTTCTCCGGCAGGGCCGGGTGGTCCAGGTGCGGGAAGAGGGAGAAGTCGACCAGGCCCAGGGTCTCGTCGTTACCGGTGGGCGACTTCCATTCGACGAAGTCCGCCCCGATCCGGGGCGTCATCACCATGCTGCCGGCGCTCAGCCCGACCCATACCTTCTCGTGCAGGGAGGGGAGCAGCTCCGCCAGGCCGGACTGGCGCATCCAGTGGCACAGGTACAGCGCGTCCCCGCCGTTGGCGAGCAGGACGTCGGCCTGCTGGACCCAGGGCAGCCAGCGCTCCGCGCCGATGCTGGGCAGGGCGGTGAGCTCCAGGACGCCCATGGATCTCCAGCCGAGCTCGCACATCGGGGTGGTGGACTGCCCGGTGATGAAGCGCCAGGCCCCGGCCGGGCTCCCCATCGGGTGTCCGTAACCGGCGGTGGGGATGCACAGGGCGTCGGCCTCTTCGACGGGCTTGCCCAACAGGTCCACCAGGGCCTGCCGAATGCTGGGGTTCTTCACCCCGGCGGAGGTGAGGAGCAGTTTCACGATGCCTCCAACGCGGGGTGATCCGTCCCTGCGCATAGGGTGCCGAAGCCCGCCCTGTCGGGGCGAGCGGCCGGGCGGCCGAAGTTCGGCCCGGGTTGTTCGCAGTCTGGCACGCCGGACTGACAACACCCCGCGCACCGGTCCGGGAAACTCCGCACCCGCGAACGGGCAACACCAGATCATTTGCTTTCCGGCAGACTGGACCGTCTGTCGGCGACGAGCCTGCGAAACAACTCCTGCTGCACCGGAACCAACATCGGCAGCCCGCTTCCGGCGGCCCCAGGGCCATCGCTGAAGCAGCTGCCCAGCAGCAGTTCCAGGGGCATTGACCGCAATGGGCCGGAGAGCGCCAGCCACGGCGTGGGCAGCGACCTGAGGAGATGTGGCACATGCGGTGGGAGAGTCACGGGCGGCGTCTGGTGTACGGCAGCGAATGGGTGAACGTCTGGATCGACGACGTCGACATCCCCGGCGTCGGCAGGGTCGACCACCACGTCCTGACCATGCCTCGAGCGTCCACCACGGCCGTGGTGACCGACGACCAGGAGCGGATCCTGCTCCTCTGGCGGCACCGCTTCATCACGGACACGTGGGGCTGGGAAGTGCCCGCGGGCTGGGCCGATGAGGGAGAGGAGCCGGCCCAGGCCATTCGGCGCGAGATCGAGGAGGAGACCGGATGGCAGCCCGGCCGCATCGAGCCCCTGATCGCCTACGACGCCCTGAGCGGCATCTCGACCATGCGCTTCAGCAGCTTCCACGCGACAGAGTGCACCCGCACCGGCCTGCCGACCGACCAAAGCGAGTCGGCCCCTACCGACTGGCCAAGCAGGGTTGGAGCGGCGGGAGACGGGTCCGGATACGGGTCAGAGGTAGAGGCCGGTCGAGCCCTCGATGTCGCCGACGCGTTCGGCGGCTACGGCGTGGACGTCGCGCTCGCGGAGGAGGATGTAGAGCTGGCCGCGGACCTCGACCTCGGCGCGGTCCTCGGGGTCGTAGAGGACGCGGTCGCCGGGCTCGATGGCGCGGACGTTCTGGCCCACGGCCACCACCTCGGCCCAGGCGCAGCGCTTGCTCAGCTCCGCTGTGGCCGGGATCAGGATGCCGCCGGTCGAGCGGCGGTCGCCCTCGGGGCCGTCGGTGCGGACCAGTACCCGGTCGTGCAGCATCCGGATCGGCAGCTTCTCGCCGAAGGAGCCGGGCTTGGTCACAGACGATTCACTCACCCCAGGACCGTACACCGGGACGGGGGCAGGACGGGTCGCGGGCCGGTGGGTGGGGAGGGCAGCCCGGTGCTCGCCCCGCCCCGCCTACCTCCGGCGGTTGCGGCGGCTGCGCAGCAGGACGACGCCGACCAGCACCGCCGCGGCGACCGCCGCCACCGGGATGATCCGCTCCTTGCGGGCGTTGCCCTTCTCGTCCACGAACTGTGCTCGGGCCTGCTCGACCCCGCGGCTCGCCGTGGTGAACGCCCGGCCCACCGTGCGGTCGACCGTCGCCGCGGCCTCGGCCTTCGCCTTGCCGACGATCGTGGACGGGTGCACCGCCACCGCCAGCTCGTCCAGGGTCGCCGCGAGCTGCTGCCGGGTACGGACGATGTCCGCCTCGATCTGCGCGGCGGTACGCCTGTCCGGGCCGTCGCCCTTGCCCCTCGTACCGACGACCTCGCCCACGAGCCCACCTTCCGTCGCTGCTTCTCCGCTGCCGCCGACCACTGCTGCTTACTCCCGGCTGCGCCTACCGGACAGTTTGTCAGGTCCCCCCGCGCCGCGCGCAACGGCACCCCGGCGGTTCCGGCCGCCCTCAGGAGTAGGTTCGAGTCCGGCACGACCGCCAACCAGACGCACAGGAGCCCACCCCATGACGGATGCGCAGACGAAGCTGCAGCCAGGAGACGCCGCCCCGGCGTTCACCCTCCCCGACGCGGACGGCAAGCCGGTCTCGCTCGCGGATCACCGGGGCCGCAAGGTCATCGTCTACTTCTACCCCGCCGCGCTGACCCCCGGCTGCACCAAGCAGGCCTGCGACTTCACCGACAACCTGGAGCTGCTCGCCGGGGCCGGCTACGACGTGGTCGGCATCTCCCCGGACAAGCCGGAGAAGCTCGGAAAGTTCCGCGAGAAGGAGCACCTGAAGGTCACCCTCCTGGCGGACCCCGAGAAGGAGGTACTGAAGGCCTACGGCGCCTTCGGCGAGAAGAGCCTGTACGGCAAGACCGTCGTCGGCGTGATCCGCTCCACCGTGGTCGTGGACGAGCAGGGCAAGGTCGAGCGGGCGCTCTACAACGTCAAGGCGACCGGGCACGTCGCCAAGCTGCTTCGCGACCTGGCGGTCTGAGCCCCCGGGACAGCGCCCCGGGACAGGGCGGACGACGCCGAAGGGGCGCACACCGTGACGGTGTGCGCCCCTCCTTCTCGGCTCCTGCCTACTGCATGGAGCTGTTCATCGCGTTGATCAGCGTGCCGGAGGAGTCGTCGCCCTCGAAGGAGAAGGCGAAGATGCCGCCCAGGCCCTTCGACGTGGCGTAGGCGCCGCGCGCGGTGATCGCCTGCGGGGTGTCACCGGTGTAGAAGTTGGTGCCGTCGTAGATCCAGGAGCTCTGCGTGGTCGCGTCCCAGTGCACGGTGGATCCCGTGGTCAGGCCCTTGGCCGCCAGCTCCTTCCAGTCGGCGATGCCCGCCTGCTGGGTGTAGGTCTGCGCCGGGCTGGCCCCGGTCGCCGACTGGTACAGGCCGTAGTTGCTGCCGGCCGGGACCCCGGTCCAGCCGCGGAAGTAGAACGGCACCCCGAGCACGATCTTGCTGGCCGGGAAGCCGCCGGTGATCCCGTAGGCCGCGTCGCCGGTGGTGTAGGCGGCGATGGTGTTGTCGATGGTGTACTTCTCGGTTCCGGGCGCGATCGCCGTGCTCGGGTCGGAAGCGGTGTTGTGCAGCGGGTCCTGGAAGTTGGTGGGACCGGTCGCGTCCCAGGCGCCGTGCATGTCGTAGGTCATGATGTCGCCGTAGTCCAGGGACTTGGCGATCTGCGCGGGCTGGATCAGCGCGATCTTGTCCTGGCCGCTCGGCAGGGCCGCGGTCAGCAGGTAGTGCTTGCCGATGCTGCTGCCGTACGCGTCCAGCTCGCTGCGGAACTCCGCGAGCAGGGCGCTGTAGTTGGCGGTGTCGGCGGCCGAGGTGTGGTTGCCGGTGTGGCCGCCGGTCGAGGCCGGGTACTCCCAGTCGATGTCGATGCCGTCGAAGAGGCCGGCGATCGAGTTGTTGCCGCCGGAGGCGTCGCCGCCGACGCTCGGCAGGTTGCCCTTGATGAACATGTTGATGCAGGAGGAGACGAACGCCTTGCGGGAGGCGTCGGTGGCGGCCGCGTCCGAGAAGTACTTGGAGTAGGTCCAGCCGCCGATGGAGAGGGTCAGGCGCAGGTTCGGGTACTTGGCCTTCAGCTCGCGCAGCTGGTTGAAGTTGCCCTTGACCGGCTGCGACCAGGAGTCCGACGTGCCGTCGACGCTGATGTCCGAGGTGTAGGACTTCTGGTAGTCCGCGAACGCGTCGCCCGCGCCGTCACCGGCGTTGGGGTCCGACTCGTTGGTCGAGTCGCTGGCCTTGATCGCCTCGAAGCAGGTGTGCGAGGACGGGTCGACGTTCTCGAAGGCGTAGGTCAGCACCTTCATGTTCGCCGCCGCGCCGGAGGTGCCCACGTTCTTCGGGTAGTACGCGTTGCCGTAGATCGACCACTGGTCGAAGTACGCCGACTTCATCGCGCCGGTCGCCGCGCCCGCCGTGGTCGCCGAGACCGCCGCGGACTGCGCCGAGGAGTGGCCGTCCTTGTCGTAGCTCTGGACGGTGAACGTGTAGGCGGTGTTCGGCAGCAGCGAGCTGACGGTCACCGAGGTGCCCATCGAGGTCGCGACCAGGTTGGAGCCCGAGTAGACGTAGTAGCCGGGGGTGTCGCCGGTCTGCGAGTTGTCCGTGGACGCAGCCCAGGACAGGGTCACCGCGGTGTTGGTGACCTTGGCGGTGACCCCGGTCGGGGTGCTGGTCAGGCCGTCGCCGGTGGGCCCGGTGCCGGTCCCGCTGGTGCCGGTCGCGGTGGCGGTGGCCGACGGCGAGGTGGACGCGGAGGCCGAGGCGCTGGCCGACGCCGACTGGCTCGGCGAAGCGCTGGCGCTGGCACTCGCGCTGGCTGAGGCCGACGCGGACGCCGACGCGCTGGCGGAGGTGCTCGCCGACGCCGACGGGCTGGTGGTGCTGCCGCCGCCGGGGCCGGTCAGGGTGATGTCGTCCGCGTTGTAGGAGCCCTGCCCGTACCAGCCGTGCACGTACACCTGCACCGAGGTGGTGCTCGCGCCGGTGGTGAACGAGGTCGACAGCTGCTGCCAACTGGTGGCACTGGGCGTCCAGTTGCTCGCCGTCACGCCGGTGCCGGTGGCGCCCAGGTAGACGTACGCGCCCTCGACGTAGCCGGACAGGCTGTACGTGGTGTTGGGCAGCACGGTCACGGTCTCCGCGCACTGCGCGGTGTCCGAGGCCGAGGTGGCGCCGAGCAGGGCGTGCGTGCCGCCGTGCACCGGGGAGCCGACCACGCTGTCCAGCGTCGAGCAGGTCCAGCCGCTGAGGCTGCCGCTCTCGAAGTCGCCGTTGGTCAGAAGGTTCGTGGACGCGGCGCTGGCCCCGGTGACGGTGGCGGCGAGCGCGGCGGACCCGGCTATCAGCACCGTCGCGGTGGCGAGCGCGGTTCCGCGCTTCATCCGCCGCCCGGTGCCGGGAGGGGTAGTCGGGACGCGTTCAGGCATGGATGTGCTCCTGGAGGGGGTAGGGGTGTGCGTGGTGCCGAGTACTGCTGGTGGACACCCGCGCCGGGTGTGTGAGCACGACATGCGGCCGAAGCCGTGGGGGTGCATGACGCGGCCCGACGCGGGTGGACAGTGGGGGTGGCTGTCGCCGACAGGGCTGCTCGCCGCCAGCGGCAAGCAGACTGCCTGCCGCCGGCGGTTTACCGAGTGCCGCCTGCCGTTGCTGCGTCAGCCGGTGAACTTGGTGATGATCTTCGTGAAGTCGTACGGGTTCTGGGTGACGCTGCTGCAGGCCCCGTCGGCCCAGTTGTGGACGACGCTCGGGTCGCAGGCGCGGTCCCGGTTGACGTCCCAGTAGGAGAAGGCCGCGGCGTGGTTCGCCTGGACGAAGCCCAGCAGGTCGGTGAAGGTGGACTGGGTGAACAGCTCGCTGCCCTGGTCGGTGTGACCGTTCATCAGCTGCACGCTCAGGTGCGCCCAGGCGGTGGGCGCGTCCCAGCCGTAGAGCTTCTGCAGCTGTGCGACCACGGCGCTGGCGACGCTCTCGGCGGCGGTGGTCTCGCTGCCGGAGGTCAGCCCGAAGTCGAAGTCCATGATGTTGACCCGGTCGATCCGCGCGCCGTTGTTGATGGCCTGCTGGATCTCGTCCCGCCCGGTGTCCGGCAGCCCGACCGTGGTCATCGGGATGGTCAGGGTCACCTTGAGGTTGGGGTTGGCCGACTCCAACTGCTTGATGGCGCCCCAGCGGACCGCCATGTTGGCGTCCAGGCTGCCGTTCTCCCAGTCCAGGTCGATCCGGTTGAGCTTGTACTTGTCGATCACCTTCTGGTACGCCGCGGCCAGGGCGGAGGAGCTGCCGCAGGTGCTGCCCAGTTCGGTGCCGTTGTAGCCGCCGAAGGAGACCGAGACGTCGCCGCCCGCCGCGCGGGCCGCGTTGACGTCGGCGAGGACGGCGGTGTCCGAGGAGACCGGGCTGGAGGCGTTGCCGTCCCAGGCCGGGGTGCAGCCGCCGGAGTCCAGCACGAAGGCGAAGAGGAACTCGTTCTCACCGGAGTTGGCAATGATGTCGGAGATCGCCTGCGGCGAGTTGTCCAGCGGCATCATGTAGACCGGGTGCCGGAAACCGGTGTCCGCGGGCGGCGGGGTGGCCGTCCCGGTGGGGCTGGCGCTGGCGGTCGGGCTGGCACTGGCGCTCGGGCTGGTGCTGGTCGTCGGGCTGGCACTGGCGCTCGGGCTGGAGGTCGCCCCGCCGCCGGCCGGGCCGACCAGTGACAGGTCGTCAGCACTGAACGCCGGCTGGCCGTACCACCCGTGCACGTACACCTGCACCGAGGTGGTGGTCGCCCCGGTGGTGAAGCTGGTGGACAGGGTCTGCCAGGTGGTGGCGCTGGGCGTCCAGTTGCTCGCGGTCACCCCGGTGCCGGTGGCGCCGAGGTAGACGTAGCTGCCCTCGACCTTGCCGGTCAGCGTGTAGGTCGAGTTCGGCTGGACCGACACGGTCTGCGCGCACTGCGCGAAGTCCGATCCGGCCGGGGTCCCGGAGAGCGCGTACGAGCCCGAGGAGACCGGGCTGGTGACCACCGTGTCCGCGGTGGAGCAGCTCCAGCCGCTCAGGCTCCCGGTCTCGAAGCCGGGGTTGGCCAGCAGCTGGGTGGTGTCCGCCTGGGCCGAGCCGCCGGTCGCGACCAGCGCGCCTGCGCCCACCAGGGCACCGCAACACGCCCCGACCAGCACTCTCTTCGCCCGCTTGGGTGTGGGCCTGCTCTGCATCGTCTGCCTCCGCAACAACAATCCGTCACTGAACCTGCGGGACCGCTACGGCGGCCGAGCCGGAGCCCCCACACGACTCCCCGGTAACCACCGTTTGTTGATGCATAAATTGGCCTGGACCAACCCCCGCCGTCAAGACCCCCTTTGTCGATTGGTCACTTAAGTTTCCTTAAGGTTTACAAGACACCCAGCTCAAAGCCACTCACCTCGGAACTGGCCTAGTCCTATTGGTCTCGACCATCTCGCCGAGAGAGCCCTCCCCGAGCACGCCGGACCAGCCGGGCCCGTGGCACCGCCACCCGGGACGGAGCTACAGTTGTGCACACCTGCGGCGGTGGTGAAATGGCAGCCACGCTGGCTTTAGGTGCCAGTGATTCCTATGAATCGTGAGGGTTCGAATCCCTTCCGCCGTACAGCGAGGCCCGCCCCGGACGTACCCGGGGCGGGCCTCTTCGTGCGCTGGGCGATGCGGCGGGCAAGCGCCGGGGCAGGCAGCCGACGGGGCGTCAGCCGACCCGGGGCAGCAGCTCGCGCACCGCGGGGACCAGGGCGCGGAAGGCCTGGCCGCGGTGGCTGATGGCGTTCTTCTCGTCCGCGGACAGCTCGGCACAGGTGACCTGGTAGCCGTCCGGCTGCAGGATCGGGTCGTAACCGAAGCCGCCGCTGCCGACCGGCTCATAGCGGAGGGTGCCCAGCAGGCGGCCGGTGACCACCCGTTCGGTTCCGTCCGGGAGGGCGAGGGCCGCCGCGCAGGCGAAGTGCGCGCCGCGGTTGGGCGGGGCGATGTCGCCGATCTGCGCCAGCAGCAGCTCCAGGTTCGCCTTGTCGTCACCGTGCGTGCCGGCCCAGCGGGCCGAGAAGATGCCCGGCGCGCCCCCGAGCACGTCCACGCAGAGGCCGGAGTCGTCCGCCACCGCCGGGAGCCCGGTGGCCTGCGCCAGCGCGTGGGCCTTCAGCAGCGCGTTCTCGGCGAAGGTCACCCCGGTCTCGGCGACGTCCGGAATCTCCGGGTACGCGTCGGCGCCGACCAGCTCCACCCCGAGTCCGGCCGCACCGAGGATCGCGTGCAGCTCGACCACTTTGCCCGCGTTCCGGGTGGCCAGGACCAGCCGCTGCGCCTGCGGTTGCGCCGTCATACCGCTCATCCCTCCAGGACCTTGCGCTGGATCTCGTCCAGCTCCGCACAGGCCAGCTGGCCGAGGTCGAGCAGCTGGTTCAGCAGGTCTCGGTCGAACGGCGCGCCCTCCGCCGTTCCCTGGACCTCGACGAACCTGCCGTCGCCGGTGCAGACGATGTTCATGTCGGTCTCGGCGCGGACGTCCTCCTCGTAGCAGAGGTCGGTCATCGGCATCCCGCCGACGATCCCCACGCTCACCGCGCTGACCGCGCCGACGATCGGGTCGGCCTTGGCCCGGGTGATCTTCTTCTCCTGGGCCCAGCGCACCGCGTCCACCAGGGCGACGTACGCGCCGGTGATCGCCGCGGTGCGGGTGCCGCCGTCCGCCTGGAGCACGTCGCAGTCGATCGCGATGGTGTTCTCGGACAGCGCCCGGGTGTCCACCACTCCGCGCAGCGAACGGCCGATCAGCCGACTGATCTCGTGCGTCCGGCCGCCGATCTTGCCGCGGACCGACTCGCGGTCGTTCCGGGTGTTGGTGGCGCGCGGCAGCATCGAGTACTCGCCGGTCACCCAGCCCTCGCCGCTGCCCCGGCGCCAACGCGGCACGCCCTCCGTGACGCTCGCGGTGCAGAGCACCTTGGTGTCGCCGAACGAGACCAGGACCGACCCCTCGGCGTGCTTGCTCCAGCCCCGCTCGATGGTGATGGGGCGGAGCTGGTCGAGGCTGCGGCCGTCGTTGCGTGTCATGCTTCCGACCCTATCCGCCGAACGGGTCCGCCCGCACGCGGCAGCCGCCCCGCCGCGGCCCCGCGCTCGACCCGCGCGCCGACCCTCGCGCTCGCCTCCTGCGCACGCCCCCGCCGCGGCCCGGCGAACGCGCCGACGGCCCGCGCCCCGTGCGGCCGTGCGGCCGTCCGGACGGCGCGAGCCGTCGGTGCTGCCCCTCGCGAGGGCGGTTCAGGGTGACGGAGCGTTACATCATGTCCTCGATGTCGGCGGCGATCGGGTCGGCGTCCGTGCCGATCACGACCTGGATCGCGGTGCCCATCTTCACCACGCCGTGGGCGCCCGCGGCCTTCAGCGCGGCCTCGTCGATGAGGGAGGGGTCCTTGACCTCGGTGCGCAGCCGGGTGATGCAGCCCTCGACCTCTTCGATGTTGTCGATGCCACCGAGCCCCGCGACGATCTTCTCAGCCTTCGTGGCCATGAGTCTTTCTCCTGTTCTCGGCCCTACTCGCCGTATGCGTCGGCCTACGGGGCAAGCTCCGGCACGGAACGCCCTTTTGGTCCGCATTCACACCGTAACTCACGGTTGGCCCAACTTCGCGCGCGAAGATCACCGCTGACGACCAGGATGACCACAGGGACTCACGTCCCGTTTCGGGCGAGCTCGCGCACAAATGGTCTACACCACTTTCGGGGTCGGACCAAACCGGCGTCGGGGGCGACCCCGGTCTGCCCGGACATGCGCACCCGATGTGGTGCGCGTGCGAAGTCTGCGAGCCCGACGAGGAGAGTGCATGAGCTCGGCGAATGCCGTCGCCCCCCAGGCGCCATGGTGGCAGGGCCTGGTCGGCGGACTACAGAAGATGGGACGCAGCCTCCAGCTCCCGATCGCGGTCCTCCCGGCCGCGGGCATCCTGAACCGCCTCGGCCAGGACGACATCCACACCAGCTGGGGCTTCCCGGAGAACCTGGTCAAGGTCTTCGGCGGCGCGGGCGGCGCGCTGCTGGACGGATCGCTCGGCCTGCCGCTGCTGTTCGCGGTAGGTGTGGCGATCGGCATGGCGAAGAAGTCCGACGGGTCGACCGCCCTGGCCGCGGTGGCCGGCTTCCTGGTCTACTACAACGTCCTCAAGGCCTTCGCCAAGTGCACCGCCCCGGCCGTGCTGAACAGCGGGGTCTGTGCGACCGGCCCCAAGGCGGGCCCGTTCAGCGCCATCGCCGCGCCGACCATCCAGAACCCCGGGGTCTTCGGCGGGATCATCATCGGGCTGATGTCGGCCTACTTCTGGCAGCGGCTGCACCGGGTGAAGCTGGTGGACTGGCTCGGCTTCTTCAACGGCCGCCGGCTGGTGCCGATCGTCATGGCCGGCGTCGCGCTGGTCTTCGCCGTGCTCTGCCTGTGGATCTGGCCGCCGATCGGACGCGGCCTGGACAGCTTCGCCAGCGGCATCACCGGCATGGGCGCCTACGGCTCCGGCATCTTCGGTGTGGCCAACCGCGCGCTGCTGGTGGTCGGCCTGCACCAGTTCCTGAACGTCTTCTTCTGGTTCCAGTTCGGCGACTACACCAAGCCGGACGGCACGGTCGTGCACGGCGACATCAACCGCTTCCTCGCGGGCGACCCGACGGCCGGTCAGTTCACCTCGGGCTTCTTCCCGATCATGATGTTCGCGCTGCCGGCCGCCGCGCTCGCCATCGCGCACTGCGCCAAGCCCCACCGCCGCAAGGAGGTGATGGGCCTGATGGTCTCGGTCGGCCTGACCTCCTTCGTCACCGGGGTGACCGAGCCGATCGAGTATTCGTTCCTCTACATCGCGCCGGTGCTCTATGTCATCCACGCGGTGCTCACCGGTGTCTCCATGGCGGTGACCTGGGGCCTGGGCGTCCATGACGGCTTCAGCTTCTCGGCCGGCCTGATCGACTACGGCATCAACTGGAGTCTGGCCACCAAACCCTGGCTGATCATTCCGATCGGCCTGGTCTTCGCGGTGATCTACTACACGGTCTTCCGCTTCGTGATCACCAAGTTCAACCTCAAGACCCCCGGGCGCGAGGACGACGACGAGCTGGAGATCGAGAACGTGAAGTAGCCGCCGCGGTACGCGGACCAGAAGAAGCTCAGAAGCTGTACACGTCGCCCGGTCGAGCCAGCTCGACCGGGCGGCCGTATGCCGCGGCGGCGTCCGCGCGGTTGCGTTCGGCGTCCGTCCACGGCGGGATGTGGGTGAGCACCAGCCGCCCCGCGCCCGCTCTGGCCGCGTGCTCGCCCGCTTCCCGGCCGTTGAGGTGCAGGTCCGGGATGTCCTCCTTGCCGTCGGTGAACGCGGCCTCGCTGAGCAGCAGGTCGGTGCCGGCCGCCAGGGTGACCAGTTCCTGGCAGGGGCCGGTGTCGCCGGTGTAGACGAAGGACCGGCCGCCCTGCTCCACCCGGAAGGCGTAGGCCTCGACCGGGTGGGCGACCCGGACCGCGGTGACCGTGAACGGTCCGACCTCGAAGCTGCTGTCGTGCAGCGTCCGGAAGTCGAAGACCTGCTTCATCCCCGGGTGCTCGTCCATGTCGTAGGCGCGGGCCAGCCGCTCGGCCGTGCCGTGCGGGCCGTAGACCGGGAGCGGGTCGGGGCAGCCCTCGACCCGGTAGTTCCTGGCGACGTAGTAGGCGCACATGTCGACGCAGTGGTCCGCGTGCAGATGGCTGAGCAGGATGGCGTCGACGTCGTAGAGGCCGATGTAGCGCTGCAGCGCGCCGAGCGCGCCGTTGCCGAGGTCGATCACCAGCCGGAATCCTTCGGCCTCGACCAGGTAGCAGGAGCAGGGCGAGTCGGCTGAAGGGAAGCTCCCCGAGCTCCCCACCACAGTCAGTTCCATCCCGCGTCCTCCGCCGGTTCGTGCCGCTGGTACTGCGTCCGGCAGAGCGGTGCACTGCCTGTTGGAAGTCGAGGGTAAGGCGGTACAAAGACTTCGCAGCTGTCCGCGGGGCCGGTTGTGGTCGAAGTCACCGGTAAGTGTCACCGCACCCGTGATGTCCGCCACCCGAACGGGTGAGACGGTCAACCACACGTTCGGCGAACGCGGTTTTCAACGGGTCGACCCGGGGTCCGGCAGGGGTCGGATCGAGGTCTGACCGGGGTCGGGCGCGGGTCGGACGGAGATCGGACGGAGCCCGCGCGGGTCCGGCGCAGGTCCCGGGGAAGCCCTGTCCGCGGGGCCGGTCGCCGCCTATCGTGGGAGGGACGTAAACCACCTGAAAGCAGGACGGGTTGACGATCACTCAGTGAGCCCGGCCGTTGGCACCGTCGGAACCGTCGCAGCGCGCCGTCCCCGGGCACCCCGGGCGGCGCCTCCGTAGGAAGGCCGGTCCATGAGTTCTGCGTCCGCACCCCGCGACTCCCGTGACTCCCACGACTTCGGTGACTCCTCCTCCGAACCGAGCCGGCGCCGCAGCCGCGCGGTCCGCCCCCGCGTGGTCTTCGATCCCGGGCTGCCACCCCCGGCCCGGCAGCTGGTACGGGCCCGCGAGGCGCACGGCGCCCCCAGCCGCCGCGGGATGGAGGAGGGCTGGCTCGGCTCGCTGACCGGTTCGGTGCTCGGCAGCCTGGTGATCGTCTTCGGCTGCACCGTGGTCGCGCAGAGCGTGTTCGGGCACTGGTTCCTCGGCGTGGCCGCCTCCGTGGCCGGGCTGGTCTGCGGCTGCTTCCTGGCCTCGTTCACCGCCGGGTACCTCTGGGACCGCCGCCCCCGGCTCGGCGAGGCCCGGCGGCAGCGGACCCTGGCCGCGGCCGAGGGGCACTACGTCCTGCCCGGACGGCTGCGGCCCGAGGCCCGGCCGATGGTCGCCAGGGCCCAGGCCGCGGCCGACACCGTGCTGCGCTCCCGGGCCCACCGGCAGGACCTGCTGGACCGGCAGCGCAACGCGGTGTCACTGCCCGAGCAGGTCTGGACTGTCGCCGAGAACCTGCGGCGCTACAGCGCGCTCGCCGAGCGGCTCCCGGTCGACCCACCGCGCGGGAGCCGCGCGGCCGAGGTCGTCGTCCGGCACCGGGCGATGCTGACCACCGCGCTGCGCGGGATCGAGGAGCAGGTCGCGCTGCTGGAGCGGTACGCCGCCAAGGTGGTCCGGCTGGACGCGCTGTACACGGAGATGGCGGTGCTGGAACGGCTGGAGGCGGACGGCGAGGAGCTGCGCGAGCTGCTGGCCCGGGTCGAGGCGGACAACCTGGTCGCCCCGGAGCTGGAGCGGATGGCGGACGAGGCGCGGGTGACCCTGGACGCGTATGCCACGGCGCTGGTCGAGGCCAGGGACGCGGCCCTGGGCGCACTGCCGGAAGGCGGTGGTTTTCCGGCAGGCGCGACGGAAAGCGGGCTGCCGGAAGCGGAGTGACGGGGTGTGCGGAGCAGCCGTGGCGGCTGCTCCGCACACCCCGTCGGGTCCGGCGGCGGCGCCGGTTCAGCGGTCCCGGTTGTGCGGGCGGCGGGCGGTCCAGGCCCGGATCGTGGACGCGTACCAGCGGGGCTGGCCGAGGATGGTGACGACGTCCGGCTCGGGCAGCACGCCGTGCCGGCGATAGGACTTCACCGTGGCCGCCTTGACGCCGATATGGGCTGCGATCTCGGTATAGGACCAGAGTTCCGTGTCGCGTGGACTCATCGTGGCTCCTCCTCCGGCTTTGGGTCAGGTCAACCTTTTCCGGCCCAACGAGGAAGGTGCGCGCTGATCGACCGCTGTCGTCGTTCTGTGACAGTTTCGGATCAGGGAACGGATAAATGATCAGCCCCCACCCGTGTCACACAGGTGGGGGCCGGTATGTCGCGAACGATCCGATCCGGTCTGATCCGATCTGGGATCCGGTCCGGGGCTCAGGCCCAGAGCTGGCCCTGGAGCGCCTCGACCGCCTCCTCCGTCGTCGCCGCCGTGTAGATCCCGGTGGAGAGGTACTTCCAGCCGCCGTCGGCGACCACGAAGGCGATGTCCGCCCGCTCGCCCGCCGCCGCGGCCTTGCGGCCGATCCCGCGGGCGGCGTGCAGCACCGCGCCGGTGGAGACGCCGGCGAAGATGCCCTCCTGCTGCAGCAGGTCCCGGGTGCCGCGGACGGCGTCGGCCGAGCCGACCGAGAAGCGGGTGGTCAGCACCGAGGCGTCGTACAGCTCGGGGACGAAGCCCTCGTCCAGGTTGCGCAGCCCGTAGACCAGGTCGTCGTAGCGGGGCTCGGCGGCGACGATGGTCACCCCGGGGGCCTTCTCGCGCAGGTAGCGGCCGACGCCCATCAGCGTCCCGGTGGTGCCGAGCCCGGCCACGAAGTGGGTGATGCCGGGCAGGTCGGCCAGGATCTCCGGGCCGGTCCCGGCGTAGTGCGCGCCCGCGTTGCCGGGATTGCCGTACTGGTAGAGCATCACCCAGTCCGGGTGCTCGGCGGCGAGCTCCTTGGCGACCCGGACGGCGGTGTTGGAGCCCCCCGCGGCCGGGGAGGGGATGACCTCGGCGCCCCACATCCGCAGCAGTTCGCGGCGTTCCTCGCTGGTGTTCTCCGGCATCACGCAAACCATGCGGTAGCCCTTGAGCTTGGCCGCCATCGCCAGCGAGATGCCGGTGTTGCCGCTGGTGGGTTCGAGCACGGTGCAGCCGGGGGTGAGCCGGCCCTCCGCCTCGGCCAGCTCGATCATGTGCAGCGCCGGACGGTCCTTGATCGAACCGGTCGGGTTGCGGTCCTCCAGCTTGGCCCAGAGGCGTACGACACCCTCCTCGTTGCCGGGGATGCCTGCGGACAGCCGCGGCAGGCCGACGAGGGGGGTGTTGCCGACGGCGTCGAGGGGGGTGTCGTACCGCATCAGACCGAACCGCCGGCCACCGCGGGGAGGATGGTGACGTTGTCGTTCTCGCCGAGCGCGGTGTTGATGCCGTCGAGGAAGCGGACGTCCTCGTCGTTGAGGTAGACGTTGACGAAGCGGCGCAGCTCGCCCGCGTCGACCAGCCGGGCGCGGATGCCGGGGTGCCGGGCGTCGAGGTCGTCGAAGAGGGCGTTCAGGGTGTCGCCGCTGCCTTCGACGGCCTTGGCGCCGTCGGTGTAGGTGCGGAGGATGGTGGGGATGCGGACCTCGATGGCCATGGCTGCGCTCCTGGGGAGTGGTGGGAGAGGGCGTGGGCGGCCGGGGGCCCGTTCCGAGCAGGTGGTACCGGGTCCGGCAGGGCAGGCGGCGGGAATGCGCGGGGCTCAGCTGGCGCGACAGATCGCGCTGGCGAGGCGGCACAGGTCGACGTGCAGCCGCGCCACGAGGCGGATGCCTGGGGCGGGAGTGCTCACATCGAGGGAACGCATGCGCTCATCGTATAGATTCCCGACCCCGGAAGGGGATGGGGGTCTCACTCTGCGGATGGCCCGGTACCGGATGCTGGGACCGCGGACCCGGCCCTTCCCCGCGGCCGTGCCGCCGCCCCCGGCCGGCGCGGTCTCAGGCGTAGCTGTCGACCACCTCGACGTCTTCCTCTGTGATCTCGCCGTCCACGATGCGGAACGAGCGGAACTGGAACGGACCTGCCTCGGCCCCGCTCTCCGCGGTCGAGACCAGCACGTAGTGCGCCCCCGGCTCGGAGGCGTAGGAGACGTCGGTACGGGATGGGTAGGCCTCGGTCGCGGTGTGCGAGTGGTAGACCACCACCGGCTCCTCGTCCCGGTCGTCCATCTCCCGGTAGAGCTTCAGCAGGTCGCCCGAGTCGAACTCGTAGAAGGTGGGCGACCTGGCGGCGTTCAGCATCGGGACGAAGCGCTCGGGACGGCCGGTCCCGGCGGGCCCGGCGACGACGCCGCAGGCCTCGTCCGGGTGGTCGGCGCGGGCGTGGTCGACGATCGCGTCGTGCAGGGCGCGGGTGATGGTCAGCATGGCGCCAGGATAGTCAGCGGCCCAGCGGCCGAGCGGGCCGGTCAGCGGGTGATCGCCTCGATCAGCGTCTCCTGCAGCCCGCCGAGCCACAGGTAGGCCATCATCAGCGGCTTGCGCGGGTCCTCCTCCGGCAGCCGGTAGAGGCCCTCGGCCTCCTCCGGGTCGTCGCTGACCTCCAACCGGGTGCCGAGGGTCAGCCGCAGGTCGTTCAGTGCGCCCAGCCAGCGCGCGCAGCCGTCCTTGTCGAGCTTCAGCTCGGTCCTGCCCTTGCGGTCGCTGCCCGCGCCGTCGATGCTGCGGACCAGCGCCAGGGCGTCGTCCCGCTTGCGGGTGCGCAGGTCGTTCTCGGTGAAGCGGCGGAACTCGGCCGAGAACTCCGCCGCGTCCTCGCCCTCGCCGTAGGCGTCCGGGAACAGCCGGGCCAGGGCCGGGTCGTCCGGGGCCTTGGTCGGGCCCTCTGCGAACAGCCGGGCCAGCGGGTCCTCGTCCTCGGCCGGCTCGTCCTCGGGGCCGAGGAGTTCCAGCATCTGGACGGCGAGGCTGCGCAGGATGGACGCCTCGACCGGGTCGAGGGTGAGTGCGGCGCCACCGTGGCGGGCGGGTTTGAACAGTCCGGCCATGAGGGGGTCCGTGGCGCCTTTCGACGAGTCAGCAGGAGGCGGGGGCAGGGGAAGCGGGCTTGAGCCTACGTCACTTGTCGTGCTGCAGGGTGGCCCACAGGCCGTAGCCGTGCATGGCCTGGACGTCCCGCTCCATCTCCTCGCGGGTGCCGGCCGAGACCGACGCGCGGCCCTTGTGGTGCACGTCCAGCATCAGCTTCTTGGCCTTGTCCTTGGAGTAGCCGAAGTAGGACTGGAAGACGTACTCGACGTAGCTCATCAGGTTGACCGGGTCGTTGTGGACGATGGTCACCCAGGGGGTGTCCGGGGACGTCTCCTCGAACGGCGACGTCTCCCCCTCGGTGCGCTCGATCTCGACCGGCGCGACGCTCACGGTGTGGCTCCTGTTCGGGGTTCGCCCGCGCGGCTCTGTGCGTGGCCGTCGCGACCCTTCCATGCTGCCATCCGTGTGATGCCGAAGCGATCCGGGGCCGAGAAATCGTCAAAGTGACGAGATAGGCGGTAGCATCATCCTCATGGACGCTGTTCCCACCCCCGCGGACGCCGCCGCCGACGCGGCCTCCACCGCGCTGCTCACCGACCGCTACGAGCTGACCATGCTCCAGGCCGCGCTGCGCAGCGGAGCCGCCCGCCGCCGCTCCGTCTTCGAGGTCTTCACCCGCCGCCTGCCCGAGGGCCGCCGGTACGGCGTGGTGGCCGGCACCGGCCGGGTGCTGGACGCGGTCGAGGCCTTCCGCTTCACCGCGCCGCAGCTCGACTGGCTCTCCGACCAGCAGATCGTCGACGACAGCACGCTGGCCTGGCTGGCCGACTACCGCTTCGGCGGCGACATCCGCGGCTACGGCGAGGGCGAGTGCTACTTCCCCGGATCGCCGGTGATGGTGGTCGAGGGCAGCTTCGCCGAGGCGGTGATCCTGGAGACGGTGATCCTGTCGATCCTCAACTACGACTCGGCGATCGCCGCCGCGGCCTCGCGGATGTCCGCCGCGGCCGGCGGCCGTCCGCTGATCGAGATGGGCGCGCGCCGGGCGCACGAGCAGGCGGCCGTCTCCGCCTCGCGCGCCGCGTACGTGGCCGGCTTCGCCGCCACCTCGGACCTGCAGGCCGGGTTCCGCTACGGCATCCCCACCGCCGGGACCAGCGCGCACGCCTTCACCCTGCTGCACGACAGCGAGCGGGACGCCTTCACCGCGCAGATCGAGTCGATGGGCCGCGGCACCACCCTGCTGATCGACACCTACGACCTGGGCGAGGCCGTCCGCACCGCGATCGAGGTGGCCGGGACCGAGCTGGGCGCGGTCCGGATCGACTCCGGCGACCTGCTGATGCTGGCCCACCGGGTCCGCCGCCAGCTGGACGAGCTGGGCGCGGAGAAGACCCGGATCACCGTCACCAGCGACCTGGACGAGTACGCCATCGCCGCGCTCGGCACCGCCCCGGTGGACGGCTACGGGGTCGGCACCTCGCTGGTCACCGGCAGCGGGCAGCCCACCTGCGCGATGGTCTACAAGCTGGTCGCCCGGAGCACCTCGGACGACCCCGACTCGCCGCTGATCCCGGTGGAGAAACGTTCCGCCGGAGCGAAGTCCAGCCGCGGCGGACGCAAGTGGAGCGCGCGCCGCCTGGACGCCGACGGGGTGGCCGAGGCCGAGGTGGTCGGCACCGGAACGGTCCCGCCCGAGCTGGCCGACCGACAGCTGCAGATCCCGCTGGTCCTGGCCGGACGGACGGTCGGCCGCGAGCCGCTGGCCGACGCCCGCGCCAGGCACCTCCGCTCGCGCGAGCAACTGCCGATGTCCGCCACCCAGTTGTCCAAGGGCGACCCGGTCATCCCGACCGAGTACCCGACCGGCTGACCCGGCCGCCGGGGAACCGGAACCGGACCGGCCGCGCCTTCCCCGCGTCTTCCCCTCGCGGGATCGGACCGCGCTCCCTAGTCTCTATTCCCACAGCCCCGCAGCACAGCCCCCTCCGAGGAGAGTCATGCACCGCGCACTGATCGTCGTCGACGTGCAGAACGACTTCTGCGAGGGCGGCAGCCTGGCCGTGGCCGGCGGGGCGGAGGTCGCCGCGTCGATCACCGACCTGGTCGCCGAGAGCACCCCCGGCTACGCGCACGTGGTGGCGACCAGGGACTGCCACATCGACCCGGGCAGCCACTTCTCGGCCACCCCCGACTACGCCACCAGCTGGCCGGTGCACTGCGTCGCGGGCACCGAGGGCGTCGGCTTCCACCCCAACTTCGCCCCGACCGTCACCTCCGGCGCGATCGAGGCGGTGTTCGACAAGGGCGCCTACTCCGCCGCCTACAGCGGCTTCGAGGGCGCCGACGAGAACGGCGTCTCGCTGGCGGAGTGGCTGCGCGAGCGCGGGGTGACCGAGGTGGACGTGGTCGGCATCGCCACCGACCACTGCGTCCGGGCCACCGCGCTGGACGCCGCCGCGGCCGGGTTCGACACCCGGGTGCTGCTGGACCTCACCGCGGGCGTGGGCAAGGAGTCGACCGAGGCGGCGCTGAAGCAGCTGCACGACGCGGGCGTGGCGCTGGCTGGAACCCCGGTGGTGCTCGGGCGCTGAGACGCTCGACCGGAACTGGTCTGCGCCTGTGCCAACTCGGTTAACAGCCGGGGCTGTTGGGGCAGAGTTCAAGGCAGGGGGCGCGCGGGGCGCAGAAGGCGCGCTTCTGGCATGTGCCAGGGAAACCTTCCCCCCTGCTGATGAGCCCGTGCGCCCCCCGTGCCCCGCCGACCAAGGTTAGGCTGGGGTCACTGGTCCTCGGGCCGGGTACATGGCAGATGCAGCACGGAAGCAACAGGCCCCCTGGGCGGCGTCGATCCCCCGGCTCCGCCAGCCCCCGAAGCCAAGGACGGAACAGCCATGCCACGTCTGACCCCCGCCCAGATCTGCTATGGCACCCTCGCGGTCGTCTGCGCCACGGTAGCCCTGCTCGCCCTGTCCGGCGCCCACGGCCTGCTGGCCATATCGCTGCTGGTGATCCTCGGGCTGACACTGGGCACGATCGCCGCCGCGCTGGCGATCACCGCACCAGCCCGCCGCGACGCTCCCCGCCGGAGCCGGCTGGTCGCCGCCAACCACCCCGCGCAGGGCGCCCCGACCGTCGAGTCGATCCCGGTCCGCGAGCGCGCCCGCCGGTAGGTCCGCCGGCAGCAGTCGACGGCGAGACGCGGAGGGGGCGCGACCCGGTCGGGTCGCGCCCCCTCCGCGTTGCCGTCAGGTGGCCCTGACCACCACGGTCCTGGCCGCCTTGTCGTGCAGGCACTGCCGGTAGGGCCGGTCCCAGGTGCACCACAGGATGTCCACCAGCGAGAACAGTGCGGGCAGGCAGAAGCCGCTGAGGATGGCGGGCACCCAGAACACCCCCGCCCGCATCCAGGAGGCCGCCCCGGTCGGCGCCGAACCGTCGGCCAGCATCGCGACCCGGATCCGCATCACCTTCTTGCCGACGGTCTGGCCGCCCGCGCGGTTCAGCATCAGCGCCTCGTAGACCAGCCCGATCAGACCGGCGAACAGCACTGTCACGGTGACGATGTAGTAGTTGTCGATGTTGCTGCCCAGCACCACGATCGAGGCGATCGCACCGCCGACGACCAGCAGGATCACCCAGTCGATCACCCGGGCCACGAAGCGCTCGCCGAGGCCGCCCAGCGGGGGCATGTCGGCGGCGCCTGGGCCTGCGGCTGTTCCTGCGGCTGTCCCCGCGCCTGCGCCGTAGGGAGGCAGGCCGCCGTACGGGGGTGGCGGGGTGCCGTAGGGGTCCTGGTTCACCGGCGGGGCGGTGGGGTACTGGGGTGGGTTGTCGTACGGCGATCCGCCGCCGCTGCCGCCTGCGGCGGGCTTCTCGAACGAGGGCGGGGTCGGCTCGCCGGGCGGCTCGGGTGTCGTCGTCATGGAGCGAGTAGATCATCTGACTGGGCGTCAGTGGGTGGACCGACGCTCTGTCAGCGGCCGAACGGGTGAGGCGGGGTGAGGATTCGGTCAGCGCTTGGGGGCAGGCGGCAGCGACCGGGCGGAGACGACGAAGGTGCGGCCGATCTTGTCGTGCCAGCACTGGCGCCAGGGGCGGTCCACCATGCACCACATCAGGTCCAGCACGCCCACCGCGAGGAGCAGCAGGAGCTGGTACGACAGCCAGCGGGCCAGCGCGCCGCCAAGGCCCGGCCGCTGCTTGGACCTGCGGTCCAGCACGCGCAGACCGAACGCCGCTTTGCCGAGGGTGCGCCCCCAGAGTGCAGTCGGCAGCGCCTCGTAGAACAGGCCCACCGCGAGCAGGATCAGCACCAGCAGTCCGAGGTCGGTCAGGGTCTGCGGGTCGATCAGCCAGACCCTGGTGCGCTCGGGCAGGAGGGTGGCGGCGTCGATCTTGGCCTGGAGGTGGGTCGCCGCGCGCTGGATCACCGGAGTGCCGAGGACGGCGACGATGCCGCCGACCATCAGCAGGTCGAACACCCGGGCAACGAGCCGCCGCCCGAGCAGCGCGGGCCGCGGGGAGTGGCTTCGCACGACGCGGCGGGGGGCGGGGGTTGCCGTGGGCGTGGAGGCCGCTGCCGCGGGGGTTGCCGTAGGCGTGGAGGTTGCCGCTGCGGGCCGGGGCGTTCGGGCCCGGGTCGGCCCGGACGGGGAGGTGTGGGCGGGGGCCGACGGGGAGGCCTGGGCGGGGGCCGGTACGGCGGAGGCGGGGGCGGGTGAGGCGGGGGCGGGTGAGGTGGGTCCCTGCCGGGGCTCGGCGGGGGCACGGAACGGATCGGCAGGGGCCTGAAACGGGCTGGTAGGGGTGCGGAGCGACTCGGCGGGGGTGCGGAACGGGTCAGCAGGGGTGCGGAGCGACTCGGCGGGGGCCGGGGGCTGGCTCGACGCTGGCGGGCGCTGCTGCCAGGCGGGCTGGCCGGGCTGGTCGAGTTGGTGGGGCTGGGACCGGGGCGGCTGGTGCTCGGTGGGGGGCGACGGCTGGAGTTGGAGCCACTGCTCGACCTGGGCCGGGGCCTGGGCTCGGGACGCGTCAATCCCAGCCGGGGCCTGGGCCCGGGACCGCGCGGCCTGGGCCTGGACCATGGACGGTTCGACCCCGGCCGGGGCTTGGGCCCGGGACGGGTCAACTCCGACCGGGGCTTGGGCCTGGGGCGACTCGACCCCGGCCGGGGTCTGGGCCCGGGACGGGTCAACTCCGGCCGGGGCTTGGGCCTGGGCCTGGGCTCGGGGCGACTCGACCCCGGTCGGGGTCTGGCCTCGGGACGGCGCGGGCTGGACTGGGGGCTGGCCGGTGCGGGGTTTGAGGGCCTGCTGGCTGTCGTCGTAGGCGTCGGGCCTGCCCCAGGAGACCAGGCGTGGGGCGAGTCCCGTTTCCAGCAGGCCCCGCTGCTGCGCCGCGTCCGCGACCCACCGGCTGCCGCTGCCGCCCTCCGGCGGCCCCTCGCCACCGGTCTCCACCGCTGCCGCGGCCAGCAGCGCCGCGCGGTAGCGCTCGACCCGGGGCTCGGGCAGGACACCGGAGCCGCTGTCGGACCCGGCGTCAGATCCGTTGCCGGGCATGGCCTCCCGCGTCATCGAGTCACCCGCGGGCTCGAACCTCGGTTCGGGGAGCGGGCCGGTCTCGTCCAGGAAGATCGGGCCGGTCTGCTCCGGCTCCGCCTCGATCGGCGGCAGCAGCCGCTGCGGCACCGGCGGAGGCACGAACCGCATCGACGGGGCGCCGCCCCGTACCGCGGCGGCCCGCGGCGGCTCCAGCCGCTCGCCCGCGGCAGGCGCCGGGCGGCTCGTCCCGGGGGTCCAGCCCATGCCGTCCCAGTAGCGGACGTAGCCGGGGATCGAGGGGTCGGGGTAGTAGCCGGCCACCGGGGCGCCGGCCCCGGGGTCCGCGGCGGGCGGGACAGCCGTCATCGATTCAAGACCTGCTTCGTCTGCGTGGCCGGGCGGAAAACGTGCACGCCGTGTCGTCGAAACGTCATCGGACGTCGTCGGACAGTGACAAAGCGTAGTACGACAGTCACCCTTCGCGGGCGACTTGCCCCGCAAACTGCCCGAAGTCCCACGGAACTCGTGCGGAAGTGCTGTAAGAGTCCGCCCCCGGCCCGCTCTCTCTTCACACAGCGGCACACACCACCGGCCGGCACACCGCCGCCGGCAGCGGAGCAGGAAGGGCCCGACCCATGAACCCCGAAGACCCCACCCCCGAGGACAGCGGCAATGAGATCCAGCAGGAGCTGCGGGTCAGCCTGATCCTCTCCCCCGAGCACAGCGTCCCGGTCCCGGCCCGGTTCAGCTACCGGGTCGAGGACCCGTACGCCGTGCACATCACCTTCCACCTGGGCCAGGACACCCCGGTGACCTGGGTGTTCGCCCGGGAGCTGCTGGTGGAGGGGGTGTTCAGGGCCTGTGGTCAGGGCGATGTGCGGATCTGGCCGACCCGGGTCGGCGGACGGAACGTCATCTGCCTGGCCCTCAGCTCACCCGCCGGGGACGCCCTGTTGGAGGCCCCGGCCGGCACCGTCGCCGCCTGGCTGGAGCGCTCACTCCGCCGGGTCCCGCCGGGCCGCGAGGACGCCGGCCTGGACGTGGACGGGGAGTTGGCCACGCTCCTGGCCGGACAATGAGGCCCGTTGCAGCGGCCAGCTCCGGGCGCGCTCTGCCCGGCGCCGCCGTCCGCGGTAGCGGCGCAGCCGCTCGGCGGCGAGGCCCAGGAAGGCCAGCCCGACCAGCGGGTAGATCCCCGCGAACGGCTGCAGCGGCAGCGCGATGTGCAGGTTGGTGAGGTCGTGGTGCGGCACCAGCCACATCGCGTACGAGCAGAAGGCGGTGCCGGTCGCCAGGAACACCGCCCGCCAAGGCCGCCGCAGGCCCCACCGCCGCGGGCCCCGTCGCGCGGGGACGCCGGCCGAGCGCGCGCCGGTCCGCTCCCGCGCGGCCTCCGCGGCGAGCAGGAGCAGCAGCGGGACGCACCAGACCCAGTGGTGGGTCCAGCTGATCGGCGAGACCAGCAGGCCGGTCACCGCGACGCACAGCACCGACCAGGCGCGGGCCCGTGGGAACCCGGCCGGGTCCCGGTGCAGGGCGACCGCGACGGCCAGCCCGGCGACCGCGGTCAGGCCGGTGGCCAGCAGCGCGACCGGCCCGGGGGACGGGGTGTGCAGCAGGCGTTCGATCAGCCCGCGCAGCGACTGGTTGTCGACGATGTAGACCTTGCCGACCCGGCTGGTGTCGAACACGTAGTCGGTCCAGAAGGCCCGGGACGCGTCGGGCATCGCCACCGCGCCCAGCAGCATGGTCGCCACGCAGGTGGCCCCCGCCGTGACCGCCGCCCGGCTCCGGCCGCTGAGCAGCAGGTAGACGGCGAACAGACCCGGCGTCAGTTTGATCGCGGTGGCGAGGCCGATGCCGACGCCCTTGCCGCGGCTGCCGTCCGGGCGGTTGAGGTCGTAGAGCACCAGGCAGTCCAGCAGCAGGTTGATCTGGCCGTAGCGCAGCGTGGTGAACACCGGTTCGAGCCAGACGCCGAGGCCGACCGCCAGCAGCACCAGGGCCGGGCGCAGCCCCCGCCGCGGCCAGCCGACCAGCTCGGCCCCGAGCGCGGCCAGCCCGCCGAGCAGCAGCAGGTTGCCGCTGGACACCAGCACCCGCAGCGGCCCGACCGGCAGCAGCGCGGTCGGGGTGAACAGCATCGCGGCGAACGGCGGGTAGGTGGCGGTGAGGTGCCACTGGGTCACCGTGATGCCGTAGAGGTCGCCGTGGTGGGCGACCGCGGCGCCCTCGGCCCGGTAGACCACCATGTCCACCATCGACACCCCGACCAGGTGCCGGACCAGCCCGTACAGCAGCAGAGAGCCGACGCACACGGCCAGCGCCAGCAGGGTGGGCCGGCGCGGGGCCTCCCGCAGCAGCAGCCGCAGGTCGGCGACCGCGGCGGCGGGGCCGGTCCGCGGACCGGTTCCGCGGGCGGTCGTGCCCGCGGCGTCCTCGGCGTCCCATCCGAGACTTGTCACGCAGCGCTCCTCCAGCTGACCGGTGGGTGACCGGCTCACCAGACTTGCACGGAAGGACCCCGGAACCGCGCCGACTCCCGGGGCGGCAAAAGCCGGGCAGACCCCGGCAACCAGCCGGGGTCTGCCCGTCACGGCCCGATCGGGCCGTCAGAAACAGTGCGTCGGATTCACCCGTTGTAGGTACCGAACGCCTTGGCGAAGTCGTACGTGGACTGGGCGATGCTGCTGCAGCTGGCGTCGGCCCAGGCCTGCGCGCCGCCCGCGCACTGCTTGTCCCGGGTCGCGGACCACATCGACAGCCAGGCCAGGTGCTTGGTTCCGGCGAAGGTCGCCAGCTGCTTGGCGTCGGCGACGGTGAAGACCTCGCTGGCGGTGTCGTTGACGCCGATCATCGGGGTGACCGCCACGTGCTTCCAGGCGTCCGCGTCCGAGTAGCCGAAGATGCTCTTGACCTGGGCCTGGGTGGCGGTGGCCGCGTCGATCGCGTAGGTGCCCATCCGGCCGCTGGGGCTGGGGGCGGCGCCGTCACCGTAGTCCATCGCCATGATGTTGACCGCGGCCACCGAGACGCCGTTGGACTTGGCGTTCTGCAGCAGGTCGGTGCCGGACTGGACCAGGCCGGAGGGCAGCACCGGGAGGGTGAAGGAGACCTCCAGGGTCTTCCCCTTGGCCTTGGCCGCGGACTGGAGCTGGGCTATCGCCTGGTCGCGGCGGGTGATCCCGGCGGTGTCGGTGGTCGCGCCGCCCTCGATGTCGAAGTCCACCTTGGTCAGCCCGTAGGCGTCGATGACCTTCTGGTAGGCCGCGGCCAGCGAGCTGACGGAGGTGCAGGACTCCGCCAGCTCGGTCCCGTTGGCACCGCCGAAGGACACCCGGACGTCGCCGCCGGCCGCGCGCAGCGCCGCGATCTGGCCGGGGACGCCGGTGCTGTCCAGCGGGCTGACGCCGCCCCACTCCGGGGTGCAGGCCGCGCCCGCGGTGATGAAGGCGAGGTTGTAGTTCTTGGCGCCGCCGGCCTTGGCCGCGGCCAGGGTGTCGAACGCGGGGTAGAGGGAGGTGTCCACGTACGGGGAGAAGCCGCCGGTCGCGGTGCTGCCGCTGCTCGGGGCGCTGCTGCCGGCGGTGGGGGTCGGCGTGGTCGACTTGGTCGGGGACGCGGTCGGCGCGGCCGACGTGGTGGGCGCGGCGGAGGCGGAGCCGGTCGGCTGCCCGCTGGGCGTCGGGGCGGCGCCGGTGGAGCAGTCGGCGCCGTTGACGGTGCAGCCGGTGGGCGCGCCCGAGCCGGAGACCACGAAGCCGACCACCGCGTGCTGACCGGCCGTCAGGGTGCTGTCCCAGTTCGCCGGGGTGACCGTGATGTGGCCGCCGCTGGCGGTGTAGGTGGCGTTCCAGAGCGAGCTGATGGTCGCCCCGGCCGGGAGGTCGAAGGCCAGCTTCCAGCCGCTGACGGTGGAGCCGCCGGCGTTGCTGACGTCGTACTGCCCGCTGTAGCCGTTGCCCCAGTCGCTGGTGGTGGAGTACACCGCGCCGACCGTGGCCGCGCTGGCGCTCGCCGCGAGGGCCACCACCGTGCCGCCGACCAGGGCCGCGGCGACCGCCGAGGCCCCGATCACCGTTCCGCGGCGGGAGCGTCGGCGACGGGTTCCGCCGTTGGCACGGGCGCGGGAATGGGACGTCATCAGGGTTACCTCCGGTGCGGACTGCCGAGCATGGGGGCCGGGTCGCGTGGGGGAGGGCACGGAGGGGACGCCCTCCTGACGAAGAGTCACTCCCCGGCCCGTCGACCCGGCCGCCGCCGACGCTACCGGCCGGTCACCGCCGTGGAAGGCCTGCTCAGACAGAGGTAGAACCCCCTTAGGCCGCCGTTAAGGAACCCGCGGAACGCGTTGCTCCGGTCCGGGCCCGGCTTGCGGCTGGTCCGGGCTCCGGCCCGCACCCCGCTCCTGGCGGTTAGCGGACCACCCTGACCCGCATCCGGGCGCCGCGGCGGCGGGTGCGGGACTCCTGCTCCGGGGGGCGGGCCGGGACGGCGGCCCTGAGCATGATCCGGACCTCGGTGCCGCCCAGCATCGAGCGGCCGATGGTGACGCCGCCGCCGGTGGACTCGGCGACCCGGCGGGCGATGTCCAGGCCGAGGCCGGTGGAGCCGGGGCCGCCGTGGCCGTGGCCCCGGCGCAGCGCGGAGTCCGCGTCGGGGATGCCAGGCCCGGCGTCGGAGACCAGGATGTAGAGCGCGTCGCGCTCCCGGTGCACGTCCACCGCGAAGGCGGTGCCCTCCGGGGTGTGCCGGAAGACGTTGCCGAGCAGCGAGTCCAACGCGGCGCCCAGTTCGGCCGCCGGGACGGTGACCGGGGCGGGCTCCTCGGCCCCGGCGAGCCGCCAGTCGCGCCGTTCGTCCTCGGCCAGCGGGGACCAGAAGTCGACCCGCTCCCGGATCACCTCGGCGGCGTCGCAGGACAGCGGTTCCGGCACCGCGTCGCCGTCGGGCCCGGGGCTCTGGCCGGGGCCGATGCCGCCGCCGGGACCGGCCAGCGAGCGGCTGCGGTCGCGGGCGGTGCGGATGATCCGGTCGACCTCGCGTTCCAGCTGGTCCACCGCGTGCCGGGTCTGGTCGGCGGCGACGCCGGTGCCCAGCGAGGCCGCGTTGAGCCGCAGCACGGTGAGCGGGGTGCGCAGCCGGTGCGACAGGTCGGCGGCGAGTTCCCGCTCGGCGGTGACCAGCTGGGTCACCCGGTCGGCCATGGCGTTGAACGCGGCGGCGGCCTCGCGCAGCTCCGGCGGCGAGTCGTCGGCCTGCGGGACCCGCACCGCGAGGTCGCCCGCGCCGAGGGCGCGGGCCCCCGCGGCCAGGCGGCGGGCCGAGCCGACGATCCGGGTGCCGAGCCGGTCGGCGACCAGCACCGAGATCAGCACCAGCGCCAGCGCCACCCCGGTCAGCACCAGCCAGGCCGTGCGCACCCCCTGGCTCAGCGCCGAGTCCGGGACGAACACCTCGACCACGGCGATCCCGCCGCTGCCGACCGCGACCGGCGAGAGGTAGGCGTAGCCGCCGGGGACGGTGGCGCTGGCCGCGCCGCCCTTCAGCTCGACCGTGCGGACCTCGGTGTCGGTGGCCCGGGAGGGGCCGATGGTGGTCAGGAACGGGCCGCCGTTGATCGGCACGTGCACTGCGATCCGACCCTGCGACCAGGCCTGGGTGCTGGCCAGGGCGCGTTGCAGCGAGTCCTGGTTGGTGGTGATGGCGAGCGCCGGGCCGAGTCCGCCGGCCTGCCGCTCGGCGGCGGTGAAGGCGCGGTCGCGGGCGGTCTCCCGGACCATCAGGCCGAGCGGGATCAGGAAGGCGAGCGCGACCATGGTGGTGACCGCGACCGAGACCTTCACCAGGGCCCATCTCACAGCGCGGGCTCCACCGGCGGGTCCAGCCGGACACCCACCCCGCGCACGGTGTGCAGGTAGCGCGGCTTGGAGGCGGTCTCGCCGAGCTTGCGGCGCAGCCAGGACAGGTGCACGTCGATGGTCTGGTCGGTGCCGTAGGGCTGCCGCCAGACCTCGGCCAGCAGCTCCCGCCGGGAGACCACCACGCCGGGCCGCGCGGCCAGGAACGCCAGCAGGTCGAACTCGCGCCGGGTGAGGTCCAGCTCGGTGCCGTCCAGGACCACCTGGCGGCGCTGCAGGTCGATCCTGATCCCGCCGACCTGGAGGTGCTGCCCGGTGCCGGGCGCGGCGGCGGAGCGGCGCAGCACGGCCGCCATCCGGGCGCTGAGGTGCTCCCCGGAGAAGGGCTTGACCAGGTAGTCGTCGGCTCCGGCGTTGAGCAGCCTGATGATCTCGGCCTCGTCGTCCCGGGCGGTGGAGATGATCACCGGGACGTCTGTCAGGCCGCGGATCATCTTCAGCGCCTCGCCGCCGTCCAGGTCCGGCAGTCCCAGGTCGAGGATCACCACGTCACAGCCGACCTGCGCGACCTCGCGCAGCGCTTCGAACGCGGTGCCGACGCTGCGGACCGCGTGCCCCGCCCCGGAGAGGTGCCGGATGAGAGCGGACCGGACGAACGGGTCGTCCTCGACCACCAGGACTGTTGCCATGAACCTGAAGGTAACCCATTCGGATGATCTTCTGGGAGGGGCTGTCGTACATACTGTTCCCGTGCGCATGGGTCTGGTCCGGGCAGGGGCGTGGGCAGCGGCGACCGCGGCAGCGGTCTCGGTGTCCTGGTTCGGCGTGCACAGCGTCCTGGCGGACGACTCGGCCGGTCAGCCGCAGACCCTGGTGGTCGCGGTGACCGTGCCCGCCACGGTGCCCCCGCCCCCGCCGCCGACCTCCATCGGCACTCCGGCGCAGACGCCCTCGGCCTCGCCCACCCCTGACGCCGGGCCGACCGCCGCCCGCACCGCGCATGCGCAGCCGTCGGGCCCGGCCGCCCCCGCCGCGCCGCCCGCCTCGCCGTCCGAGGCGGTGCAGAGCTTCACCCGGCCCGGCGGGCTGATCGTGGTGGCGATGGGCGCGACCTCGGCCCACCTGGTCACCGCCACCCCCGACCCGGGCTGGTCGGTCCACACCTGGTCCCAGCCGACCTGGCTGCGGGTCGACTTCGAGAAGGACGACGGCACCGACTCGGTCTTCTACGTCACCTGGAACGGCCACCCGCCGACGGTCCAGACCTGAGCCGACGGCCGGTCAGAAGTACAGCTCGCGCGGGTCGATCGCCATGTACTGGTTCCAGGCCGTCCTGCTGTGGGTCAGCGTGCCCTTGCCGGTCCCGGAGAACAGGCTGAGGACCGGGGCGGTCACCGAGTAGAGGTCGTTGCGGCCGTCCCCGTCCACGTCGCCGACCGCGAAGAACCGGGCGGACTGGGGCACCCCGCTGATGATCAGGTGCCGTGCGCCGAGCACGCCGGTGGCGGTGCCCGGGTACAGCCACAGGTTGCCCTTGCTGTCCCTGGCGGCCAGGTCCGGCCTGCCGTCGCCGTTCAGGTCGCCGGCGCCGACCAGCGAGGTCATCCCGTTCCAGCCGGTGCCCAGCGCGTGACGGGAGCTCAGGGTGCCCTGCGCGTTGCCGGGGTAGATCCAGAGGTTGCCCTTGGCGTCCCTGGCCACCAGGTCGTTGCGGCCGTCCCCGGTCAGGTCGCCGATGCCGACCAGCGCGGTCATCCCGTTCCACTGCACCCCCAGCGGGTGACGGGAGCTCAGGGTGCCCTGGGCGTTGCCGGGGTAGAGCCACAGGTTGCCCTTGGCGTCCCGGGCGATGACGTCCTCGCGGCCGTCGCCGTTGAAGTCGCCGTGCCGGACCAGCGCGGTCATGCCGTTCCAGCCGGTGCCCAGGTTCTTCACCGAGCCGTCGACGTCGAGCCGCCACAGGTTCCCCTCGACCGAGCGCATCAGCAGTTCGCTCTGGCCGTCGCCCAGGAAGGAGCCGAAGCTGTGCGGGGTGGGGGTCGAGGACACCTGCGGCGAGTACCAGTCGATGTACTGCTGGCCGGTGTCGGCCTCGTGCCCGGTCGGCGCGAGCCGCACCGACCCGACGTGACCGGTCATCCCGGTGACGACCGAGGTGTCGCCCCAGGCGAACTCGTCCGCTCCCTCGGCCGGCGGATTGCTGTCCGACCCGTACTTACTGCCCGCCGGGGCCGAGTACCCGGTCCCGGGGAAGATGGTGGCGTACGAGGTGGTCCGGTTGGCCCAGGACCTGGCCTTGGTGCCGGCCGTGCCGAAGTCGCTCTGGCTGCTGTGGTAGATCGACACCGTCCCGGTGCCGCCGGCACCGGAGAAGAGGCAGAAGTCGCCGTTGGGGCAACGGCTCCCGGTCACGCTGGAGGCCGAGGCGGTAGTGGCCCCGGTCAGCGTCCCGGCGAGGACGCCGAGCAGCGCCGTCCCCGCCGCCAGGATTCGGGCAGTCCTCTTCAGCACGGTGTCCCCCACTCTCCCCACCGCACATCCGTGCGAGTGTCGGTGAGCAAACTACTACAGCACCTTGCCCGGGTTGAGCAGGCCCATCGGGTCGAACGCGGCCTTGACCCGGCGCTGCAGCTCCAGGCCGACCGGGCCCAACTCCTCGGCCAGCCAGTCGCGCTTGAGCAGGCCGACGCCGTGCTCCCCGGTGATGGTGCCGCCCAGGGCCAGGCCCAGGGCCATGATCGCGTCGAAGGACTCCCGGGCGCGGGCCGACTCCTCCGGGTCGTCGGCGTCGAAGACCACCACCGGGTGGGTGTTGCCGTCCCCGGCGTGGGCGACCACGCCGATGGTGAGGTCGAAGCGCTCGGCGATCTCGGCGGTGCCGTTGATCATCGCGGCCAGCGCGGTCCGCGGGACGGCGACGTCGTCGACCATGGTGGTGCCCAGCCGGTCCATCGCGGTCAGCGACAGCCGCCGGGCCTGCAGCAGCAGTTCGGACTCGGCGCTGTCGGCGGCCGGGACCACCTCGGTGGCCCCGGCGGCGGTGCACAGCTCCCCCGCTGCGGCCAGGTCGGCGACCGGGTCCAGGCTGTCGAAGGCGATCAGCAGCAGCGCCGCGGTGGAGTCCGGCAGGCCCATCTGCGCCATCGCGTTGACGGCCCGGACCGAGACCGTGTCCATCAGCTCCATCAGCGAGGGGGTGAACCCGGCCTCCATCACCGCGCAGACCGCCGCGCAGGCCGCGTCGGTGCTGGGGAACTCCGCGGCCAGGGCCAGTTGCGGCGGCGGGGTGGGCCGCAGCGCCAGGGTCGCACCGACCACCACACCCAGGGTGCCCTCGGAGCCGACCAGCAGCCGGGTCAGGTCGTAGCCGGCCACCCCCTTGGCGGTGCGCCGCCCGGTCCGCAGCAGCTGGCCGTCCGCCAGCACCACGTCGAGGCCGAGCACGTACTCGCTGGTGGTGCCGTACTTGACGCAGCAGAGCCCGCCGGAGGCGGTGCCGATGTTGCCGCCGATGGTGCAGCTCTCCCAGCTGGACGGGTCCGGCGGGTAGCAGAGGCCGTGCTCCCCGGCCGCGCGCGACAGCGCGGCGTTGACCACGCCCGGCTCGACCACGGCGGTCCGGTTCACCGGGTCGATCTCCAGGATCCGGTTCATCCGCACCAGCGACAGCAGGATGCACCCGTCCACGGCGTTGGCCGCCCCGGACAGGCCGGTCCGCGCGCCCTGCGGCACCACCGGCACCCGCAGCGCGGTGGCGCAGCGCAGCACGTGCCGCACCTGCTCGACCGTGTCCGGGAAGACCAGTACCGCCGGGGCCCCGCTGGCGCAGAACCCGGCCATGTCCTGCCGATAGGCGGCCGTGACGTCGGGATCGGTGACGACGGCCGCCTCGGGCAGCCCTTCCCTCAGCAGGTCGGCCAGGTCGCTCATGGCGGTACGCACCTCTCGAACACGTGGGCTACGGCTGTGCGGGCTTGCCCTGGCCATACAGCCATGTCGCGAACAGCGCGTCCAGTGCTTTGGCGCTGCCGGGCGCCAGTTTCCGGCTGAGCGCGACGAACTGGGCGGTGTCGCCGTGACCGTAGCGGTGATCGGTGGCCCAGGTCCGCAGGACGGAGAAGAAGACCGGGTCGCCGACCGTCTCGCGGAGCTTCTCCAGCACCATCGCGCCGCGCTCGTAGCCCGGGGTGCCGAACAGCCGCGCCGCGCCGCCCGGGTCGGCGGCGGGGTGGGACCAGAGGTCGGCGGACGCCGGGAGGGCGTAGGCGGCGGCGAACCGCGCGGCGGTGGTGGGGCCGCCGTGCTGGGCGTCCCAGAGCCACTCGGCGTAGGTGGCGAAGCCCTCGTTCAGCCAGATGTCCTTCCAACTGGTCAGGCTGACCGAGTCGCCGAACCACTGGTGCGCGGTCTCGTGGACCAGGGTGTCGATGTCCGGCGCCCGGTCGTAGATCGGCCGGGACTCGGTCTCCAGCGCGAAGCCGACCGAGGGGGCGTGCTCGACGATCGCCCCGGCCGAGTCGAACGGGTAGCGGCCGAACATCCGGCTCTCCCAGGTGACCACCTCGGGCAGCTGGGCCAGCACCGGCGCGGCAGCCGCCGCCTCGCGCGGGTCCACGGCGTTGTAGACCGGCAGCCCGGAGGCGGTCCAGTCCTGGCTGACCTGGAATTTCCCGACGCTCGCGGTGACCAGGGCAGCCGCGGTCGGGCGGCTCTCGCGCCAGGCGAAGACCGTGCTGCTGCCCTCGTCCCGCTGGCTGACCAGGCGTCCGTTGCAGACCGCGGTCCAGCCGTGCGGGACCGCGACGGCGATGTCGTAGGCCGACTTGTCCAGCGGGTGGCCGTTGGCCGGGAACCAGGTCATCGCGCCCTGCGGCTCCCCGGCGACGAAGGACGAGCCGTCCGGCTGGGTGATCCAGCCGTCGGCGGAGCCGTCCGGGTCGGTGACCGGCGCGGGCTTGCCGGCGTAGGTCACCGTGGTCCGGAAGCTGCTCCCGCTGTCGATCGCCGCCGCCGGGGTGACCAGCAGCTTCACCCCGCTCTGGGTGAAGTGCGCCGCGCTGCCGTCCACCACCACCGCACTGACGGTCAGTCCGGACAGGTCCAGGTCGAAGGCGCTGAGGTCCTGGGTCGCGGTCGAGGTCAGCACCGCGGTCCCGGCCAGCTTCCCGGTCGCGGGCGTGTAGCCGAGGCTGAGCCCGTAGTGGACGACGTGGTAGCCGCCGTCCCCCGACTGCGGGAAGTACGGGTCCCCGGCGCCGGCCGCGCCGGGCGTGGCGCCGCCCCCCTGGGAGGCGCCTGCCAGGAGGGCGACGAGCACGGGAACCGCCGCGAGGGCGAGAAGGCGACGAGTGATCATTTCCTCAGGCTAGATCTGACATGCCGTCATCGCATCCGCTGCGCGCGGCGGCGGGTGCCGTCCGGTCAGAGGTTGCCGCGGCGCTCCTGCTCCCGCTCGATGGCCTCGAACAGGGCCTTGAAGTTGCCCTTGCCGAAGCCCATCGAGCCGTGACGCTCGATCAGTTCGAAGAACACCGTGGGCCGGTCCTGGACCGGCTTGGTGAAGATCTGCAGCAGGTAGCCGTCCTCGTCCCGGTCGGCCAGGATCTTCAGCTCGCGCAGCTCGTCCAGCGGGACCCGGGTCTCGCCGACCCACTCGCCCAGGGTGTCGTAGTAGGAGTCCGGGGTGTCCAGGAACTCCACCCCGGCCGCCCGCATCGCCCGGACCGTGGCGGCGATGTCGTTGGTGGCCAGCGCCAGGTGCTGGACCCCGGGGCCGCCGTAGAACTCCAGGTACTCGTCGATCTGCGACTTCTTCTTCGCCGCGGCCGGCTCGTTCAGCGGGAACTTGACCTTGCGGCTGCCGTCCGCGACGACCTTGGACATCAGCGCCGAGTACTCGGTGGCGATGTCGTCGCCGACGAACTCCTTCATGTTGGTGAAGCCCATGACCTGGTTGTAGAAGGACACCCAGGTGTCCATCTTGCCCAGCTCGACGTTGCCGACGCAGTGGTCCACCGCCTGGAAGAAGCGCCGGGCCGGCGGCTCCACCAGCGGCGTCCTGGCCGCGTAGCCGGGCAGGTAGGGGCCGTCGTAGCCGCTGCGGTCGACCAGGGTGTGCCGGGTCTCGCCGTAGGTGGCGATGGCCGCCAGCACCACCGTGCCGTGCTCGTCCTTCAGCTCGTACGGCTCGACCAGGCCGGTCGCGCCGTGCTCCACCGCGTAGGCGTAGCCGGCGTGCACGTCCGGGACCTCGATGGCCAGGTCGACCACGCCGTCGCCGTGCGCGGCGACGTGCTGGGCCAGGAAGACGCCGTGCTCGGTGGCGGCCTTGACCACCGAGCTGAACACGAACCGGGCGCCGCCGGACTCCAGCACGTAGGAGGCGGTCTCCCGCTCGCCGGTCTCCGGGCCCGAGTAGGCGACCAGGCGCATCCCGAACGCGGTGGAGTAGTAGTGCGCGGCCTGCTTGGCGTTGCCGACGGCGAAGACGATCGCGTCCATGCCCTTGACCGGGAACAGGTCACCCATGACGGCCTCCGAGAGCGAAGTAGTGGTGGTGCGGGTACCGTCGCGCCGATCCGGCGGCTGCGCAACTGTGCCGCGAATCGCTGCACATGCTGTACAGCAGGACCAGTCAGCGGCGATGATGACTGGACAATCTGTACACCCTCGGAGGCCCCGTGTCCGGCATCGACCCGCTCGACTCGTCCCTGCTGGTGCTGCTGGCCGAGGACCCGCGCCCCGGGGTGCTGGAGTGCTCGCGCCGGCTCGGCGTCGCCCGCGGGACGGTGCAGGCCCGACTCGACCGGCTGCGGGCCAACGGGGTGATCCGCGGCTTCGCCCCGCAGCTCGATCCGGCCGGGCTCGGCTACCCGGTGACGGCCTTCGCCACCCTGGAGATCTCCCAGGGCCAGGGCAGCGACGTACGGGCCCACCTGGCCTCCGTCCCCGAGGTGCTGGAGCTGCACACCATCACCGGGCAGGGCGACATGCTCTGCCGGATCGTGGCCCGCTCCAACGCCGACCTCCAGCGGGTGATCGACCGGGTTGTGGGTTTTGATGGGATTGTGCGGGCTTCCACCGCCATCGCCCTGGAGAACCCGGTCCCGTTCCGGGTCCTCCCCCTGGTACGGCAGGCCGCCGGGGACTGAACCACCCGACGACCAGGGAGTGCTGACCACCGGTGAGTTTCTGGGACTACGTCAGCAGCCGCCAGCAGCAGCTGCTGAGCGACACCTACCAGCACGCCAGCGCGGTGTTCCAGTGCATGGTGGTGGCGGTGCTGCTGGGCGTCGCCATCGGCGCGCTGACCTACCGCAGCGACCGGGCCGGACGGCTGGCCACCCTCGCCACCGGCACCGTGCTGACCATCCCCTCGTACGCGCTGCTCGGGCTGCTGATCCCGGTGCTCGGCCTCGGCGTCCCGCCCACCGTCACCGCGCTGGTGCTGTACGCGCTGCTGCCGATCGTGCGGAACTCCATCGTCGGGCTGCGCGGGGTGGACCCGGCCCTGGTGGACGCCGCCCGCGGGATCGGGATGACCGGGATCGCCCGGCTGGCGAAGGTGGAGCTGCCGATCGCCTGGCCGACCATCCTGGCCGGGGTCCGGGTCTCCACCCAGATGAGCATGGGCATCCTGGCCATCGCCGCCTACGCCTCCGGGCCCGGCCTCGGCAACGAGATCTTCTCCGGCATCGCCAGCCTCGGCAGCGCCAACGCGCTCAACGAGGTGCTCGCCGGAACGCTCGGCATCGTGGTGCTCGCCCTCCTGTTCGACGCCGCCCTGGTCCTGCTGGGGCGCCTGACCGTATCGGCGGGTATCCGTGCCTGACTCAGCCAACCCGTCCACCGCCTTCCAGCCGCCGCCGATCACCAACAGCGCCCCGGTCACCGGCGCCACCATCGAGCTGGAGAACCTGACCAAGCGCTACCCGGGCAACCCCGCGCCCTCGGTGGACGCGGTCAGCATGGAGATCGCCGCCGGGGAGACGGTGATCCTGGTCGGCCCGTCCGGCTGCGGCAAGAGCACCACCCTGCGGATGATCAACCGGCTGATCGAGCCCAGCTCGGGCCGGATCCGGATCGACGGCGAGGACGTCACCGACATCGACCCGGTCCGGCTGCGCCGCCGGATCGGCTACGCGATCCAGTCCTCCGGCCTGTTCCCGCACCTCACCGTCGCCGAGAACATCGCCCAGGTGCCGCGGATGCTCGGCTGGGGCAAGCAGCGGATCAGGGAGCGGGTCGAGGAGATGCTCGACCTGGTCGGCCTGGACGCCCGCGAGTTCCACGACCGCTACCCGCGGCTGCTCTCCGGCGGCCAGCAGCAGCGCGTCGGCGTGGCCCGCGCGCTGGCCGCCGACCCGCCGGTGCTGCTGATGGACGAGCCGTTCGGCGCGGTCGACCCGATCACCAGGGACCACCTCCAGGACGAGCTGATCCGGCTGCAGCACGAACTGCACAAGACCATCGTCTTCGTCACCCACGACTTCGACGAGGCGATCAAGCTCGGCGACCGGATCGCGGTGCTGCGCGAGCAGTCCCACATCGCCCAGTTCGACACCCCCGAGGCGATCCTCACCAACCCGGCCGACGACTTCGTCTCCGGCTTCGTCGGCGCGGGCGCGGCGCTCAAACGGCTCAACCTGACCCGGGTCCGCGACGTCGGCACCGCCGACTTCCCCTCGGTGACCGTGGACGAGCCGCTGCAGGACCTGTTCGACCGGTTCCGCAGCGGCGGGGCCAACGAGATCCTGCTGCTGGACCGGCGCGGACGCCCGTACAAGTGGCTGCGCCGCGGCGACCTGATGCGTGCCCGCGGCTCACTGGCCCGCGCCGGGGCGCTGGTGAACCACACCGTCAGCCGCGACGCCACCCTGCGCGACGCGCTGGAGGCGGTGCTCACCGACAGCGGCGGCCGGGTCGCGGTCACCGGCCGGCGCGGCGAGTACGTCGGCGTGGTCGACATGGAGACCCTGCTCAACTCGGTGCACGAGCTGCTGGAGGCGGACCGGCTGACCGCCCTGGAGCACCGCGAGGAGCAGCACTCCCGGGTCGACGAGGAGTTGGAAGGCTATGCCGGCGGCGGCGGAGGCGAGCACCAGTGAGCACCAGCACCGAGGCGCCCGCGCCGGTCCCCCCGTCCTCCCCCTCGTCCGGGCTCGAACCCGGGCCCGCTCCGGCCACCGGCCGGCGCCGCTGGACCAGCCGGATCACCCTGCGGAAGCTGCTGGTCACCCCGCTGGTGCTGGCGGCGCTGCTGCTCGGCACCTACCTCTGGATCACCCACGCCGACCTGGACTCGATCGAGCGCACCTCGCTGGACGGCGGCCAGGTCCGGCTCTATGTCTGGCAGCAGGTGGTGCTGACGGCGGAGTCCACCTTCTTCGTCCTGGTGATCGCGCTGCCCGCGGGCATCCTGCTGACCCGGCGGTTCGCCCGCCGCGGCGTGCCGTTCGCGGTCGCGCTGGCCAACCTCGGCCAGGCCACCCCGGCGATCGGGCTGCTGGCGCTGCTCACCATCTGGCTGGGCATCGGCGCCCGCACCGCGCTGATCGGCATGGTCGCCTACGCGGTGCTGCCGGTGCTCAGCAATACCATGGCGGGGCTGCGCGCCATCGATCCCACCCTGCTGGACGCGGCCCGGGGCATCGGCATGTCCCCGCTGGGGGTGCTGCGCCGGGTCGAACTGCCGCTGGCGGTGCCGCTGATCCTGGCCGGGGTGCGCACCGCGCTGATCCTCAATGTCGGCACCGGCACCCTGGCCGCGTTCGCCGGGGGCGGCGGGCTGGGCAACCTGATCACCGCGGGGATCACCACCCAGCGCACCCGGGTGCTGATCGTCGGCGCGATCCTGACGGTGTGTCTGGCGCTGCTGGTGGACTGGCTGGCGTCCCTGGCCGAGCTGGAGCTGAGCCCGCGCGGACTGGAGGTCCGGCAGTGACCGCGGTCGGCACGGGCGGCGGCACAGGACGCGCGGCTGACGGCACGGGAGGCGGCACGGTGGTGACGCCCGTGCTCACGGCGGTGCGTACCGCAGGGCCGGCCCGGAGCGCGGAGCGGCCGGCCCGACGCCGTCCGGTCCGCCGGGCCGCGCTGGCCGCGGCGACGCTGCTGACGACCGTCCCGCTGGCCGGCTGCGGGCTGCACAGCGGCACGGTGATCCCCTCCGACGTCGGCCCCGGCACCCTCGGGCAGGGGCTGCCGCTGAAGGGCGTCACGCTGACCATCGCCTCCAAGAACTTCACCGAGAACGTGATCCTGGCCGAGATGATGGGCCTGGTCTGGACCGCCGCCGGGGCCACCGTGATCGACCGGACCAACATCTCCGGCTCCATCGGCGCCCGCCAGGCCATCGTCTCCGGCACCGCCGACGGGATGTACGAGTACACCGGGACGGCCTGGATCACCTACCTGGGCAACACCAAGCCGATCCCCGACCCGCAGCGGCAGTGGCAGGCCGTCCGCGACGCCGACGTCAAGAACGGGCTGACCTGGCTGCCGCAGTCCCGCTTGAACGACACCTACGCCCTGGCCGGGAACGCCGCCGCGGTCGCCAAGTACCACCTGAAGAACCTCTCCGACGTCGCCGCGCTGTCGAAGTCGAACCCGTCCGCGGTCACCCTGTGCGTCGACAACGAGTTCGGTGTCCGCGACGACGGGCTGACCGGGATGGAGAAGGCGTACGGGATGCAGATCCCCAAGTCCAACCTGCGGACCATGGACGCCGGGATCGTCTACACCACCGTCGCCGCCGGGAAGTCCTGCCTGCTCGGCGACGTCTACAGCACCGACGGCCGGATCCCGGCGCTGAAGCTCTCGGTGCTGGACGACGACAAGCGCTTCTTCCCCAACTACGACGCAGCCCCGGAGCTGTACACCAAGGCGGTGCGGGAGCACCCGGCGATCCCGGGGCTGCTGGACCCGGTCTCGGCGAAGCTGGACAACACCGTCGCCCAGGATCTCAACGGCAAGGTCGACGTGCAGGGCGAGGACCCGCGCGCGGTGGCCCGGCAGTGGCTGATCGACCAGCACTTCGTGGTGCCCAAGTAGCAGCGCCGGGGCTCCGGCCGCAGCCGTCGGGTACCCCGGTGGCAGCCGCCGGGGGCTCCGGTCAGCAGCTGGGGACGGTGCCGGTCCCGCTCTGCAGCGCGTTCAGCGCCTGCACCGCCTGGGTCAGGTTCTCCACCGGGACCAGCCGCAGCCCGGCCGGGAGCCCGGCCTTGCCGTCGCCGCACTCGGCCCGCGGCAGCAGGAACACCGTTGCCCTGGAGGCCGCCGCCGCCTTGGTCTTCAGCGCGACCCCACCGACCTCGGACACCAGCCCGGAGGAGTCGATCTCCCCGGTCCCGGCGATGATCGCGCCATTGGTCAGGTCCCCGGCCGCACCGGCCTTGCCGCTGCCGTTCCCGGCCAGCTCGTCGATGATGCCCAGGGTGAACATCAGCCCGGCGCTGGGGCCGCCGACGTCGGCGAGGCTGATGGTGACCTTCACCTGCGCCGGGTCCAGGTGCAGGAAGCCCAGCGCGGCGGCGGACGCGGCCGACTGCGAGTCGGTCATCTCCTGCTGGTTGGTCTGCTGCACCTGCTGGACGTTCTGCCCGGCCGGGTAGACCGCGCTGTGCGGGACCACCGCCTCGTCCTTGGCGGGCCAGGCCCTGAGCGCGTCCAGCAGGCTGACCGAGTCCTGCGGGCTGGTCGCCGAGATCGTGGTCATCCGCAGCTGGCCCACGGTCTGCCGGACCGGGTGCCCGGTGACGGTGATCACCGGGACCGGCTTGCCGTCCGACTGGCCCGGCTGCACCGGGGTGTCGGGGTAGCTGCCGAGGGTGTTCGCGGTGATCCCCGGGTACATGATCGTGAACGGCAGCGGCGCGAAGCCGGCCACCCCGAGCAGGGCCAGCACCACGACGGTGCAGACCGTCAGGACGACGGCGCGGCGCGACAGGCGGGACGCAGACAGAGAGAACGGCACACCGCGCATCAAAACACACCGCCCGCCGACCGGCCTCATCGGCTCGCTGGACCCGGACGGCGGAGCGCACGGCGGAGCGCTCGACGCAGCGGTCTGCGCAGCGCTCCGCGCGGCCGTCGGCGCGGGGCCGTCAGCGCAGCGCCTCGGCGACCTCGGTCGCCGCCTCGACCACCCGCGGGCCGACCCGCTCCGGAACCATCCCGCCGAGCATCACCACGCCCACGCAGCCCTCGATCCCGCTCAGCCCCAGCAGCGCCGCCGCGGCCCCGCAGGCCCCCGAGCGCTCCTCGGGGCCGCGGTGCAGACCGCCGTTCACGTCGCCGTCCACGCCACCGTTCAGGCCGTCGCCCCCGTGCCCGGAGCCGTGCGCCGCGGCCGGACCGGTGGCCGCGAACGGCGGCTCGGGTCTGGCCCCGTACGGCAGCGCGCGGGCGGCCAGGATCGCGCGGCCCGCGGCGTTCTCGTCCAGGCCGTGCCGCAGGCCGGTGCGGTAGGCGACGTGGAAGTCGGTCCAGCTGGGCTCGATCACCGCCACCACCAGCGCCTCGTGGCCGTCCACCAGGGTCAGGTGGGCGGTCGCGCCCAGGTCCTCGGCAAGGTTCCGCAGCGCGGGCAGCGCGGCCTCGCGCAGCAGCGGGTGCACCCGGTGCGCCAGCCGCAGCACGCCCAGGCCGACCCGGGCCCGGCCGCCGATGTCCCGGCGGACCAGGCTGTGCTGCTCCAGCGTGGCCAGCAGGCGGTAGACCACGGTCCGGTTGACCTCCAGGCGCCCCGCCAACTCGGTGACGGTGAGCCCGCGTTCCGAGTCGGCCAGGAGTTTCAGCACCCTGATCCCACGGTCGAGGGTCTGCGAAGTCTCGGCGGTCACAGCTCTGGCTCCCCTTCCGCCGGATGCGTTGAGGGAGGACGCTAGTGACGAAGCACCGCTCTGCGGAAGGGCTTGTCCAGAATTCGGTCAGGATTCCTTGAAACCGACCGACCGGATCGGGGCAAGAGCGGACAATCGGCCGGGGAGTCCGCCGACCGCGATCACTATGTGACCCTCGCCGGGATCTCTAGGTGATCTTCGTGGCCCACTCCTGGATCTTCCCGATCCGCGCCTGCAGCTGTCCCGCCGTCGCCTGCGCCGTCAGCGGACCGCCGCAGACCCGCCGCAGCTCGTTGTGGATGGTGCCGTGCGGCTGGCCGGTCCGGTGGTGCCAGGCGCCGACCAGACCGTTCAGCTCCTTCCGGAGCTCCTGCAACTGCTTGTGGGTGACCACCGGACGCTTCTCGGCGGGCAGCTCGATCAGGTCGGCCTGCTCGGCCGGTTTGGCCTTGCTGCGCTGGATCTGCCGGGTCTGCCGCCGTTGCAGCAGTATCTGCACCTGGTCCGGCTCCAGCAGGCCCGGGATGCCGAGGTACTCCTCTTCCTCCTCGGAGCCGGCGTGCGCCTGCATGCCGAACTCCTTGCCGTCGTAGAGCACCCGGTCGAACACCGCGTCCGACTCCAGCGCCTCCCACGGCAGCTCGTCCATGCCGCCGTCGGCCTCGTCCTTGGTCTTCTCGGCGTCGGCGAGCAGCGCGTCCTCCTCGTCGTAGAGGCCGTCCTCCTTGCCCTTCTTCCGGTCCAGGACGTGGTCGCGCTGCAACTCCATCTCATTGGCGAAGGTCAGCAGCGTCGGCACGGACGGCAGGAACACCGACGCGGTCTCGCCGCGCTTCCTGGCCCGGACGAAGCGGCCCACCGCCTGCGCGAAGAACAGCGGGGTGGAGATCGAGGTGGCGTAGACGCCGACGGCGAGCCGGGGCACGTCCACGCCCTCGGACACCATCCGCACCGCGACCATCCAGCGCTGGCTGCCCTCGGAGAAGTCGGTGATCCGCTGCGAGGCCTCGGCCTCGTCGGAGAGGACCAGGGTGACCTTCTCGCCGGTGATCTCCCGGATCATCTTGGCGTAGGCGCGGGCCACGTTCTGGTCGGTGGCGATGACCAGGCCGCCCGCGTCCGGGATGCCCTTGCGGACCTCGGTCAGCCGCTTGTCGGCGGCCCTCAGCACATTCGGCATCCACTCGCCCTGCGGGGCCAGCGCAGTGCGCCAAGCCTGGGCGATGGCGTCCTTGGTCATCGGCTCGCCGAGCCGCGCGGCGACCTCGTCCCCGGCCTTGGTGCGCCAGCGCATGTTGCCGCTGTAGGAGAGGAAGATCACCGGACGGACCACGTGGTCCTCCAGCGCGTGCCCGTAGCCGTAGGTGAAGTCGGCAACGCTCTTCCTGATCCCGTCGTTCCCGGCCTCGTAGCCGACGAAGGGGATCGGGTTGGTGTCCGAGCGGAACGGGGTCCCGGTCAGCGCCAGCCGCCGGGTGGCCGGCTCGAACGCCTCGGCGCAGGCCTCGCCCCAGGACTTGGAGTCGCCCGCGTGGTGGATCTCGTCCAGGATCACCAGGGTCTTCCGCTGCTCCACCCGGTTCCGGTGCAGCATCGGGTTCACCCCGACCCCGGCGTAGGTGATCACGATGCCCTGGTAGTCCTTGGACAGCGGCCCGCTGCTGTAGCCCGGATCCAGCCGGATCCCTATCCGCGCCGCCGCCTCGGCCCACTGCTTCTTCAGGTGCTCGGTCGGCGCGACCACGGTGATCTGCTGCACCACGTGCTGGTGCAGCAGGTACGACGCCAGCGTCAGCGCGAAGGTGGTCTTGCCCGCGCCGGGGGTCGCCACCGCGAGGAAGTCCCGCGGCTGCTGCTCGACGTAGCGCTCCATCGCCGCCTGCTGCCAGGCGCGCAGCGCCCCGGCGGTACCCCAGGGGGCCCGGCCGGGGAAGGCGGGCGACAGCGACGAGTGGTGCGGTGTCGGCTGGTGCGACGGCGGCTGGTGGGCTGACGGCTGGTGGGATGCGGTTGCGGTACTCACGGTCTCCGGCACGGGTCGGCAGCAGGAACGTCACCCGCACACCGCTCGGCGCCCGGCTCGGCGCCCGGTCGTCGGACAACCCGCCAAGCCTACCGGGGCAGTGCGTCGGCCCGGTGTCATCGGCGCTACCGGCGGGGTCGGGTCCGCGAACAGACGGCGGCGCCGACGAGGGCGACGGCGGCCATGGTGGCGAAGATCGCCGCGAAGCCGCCGCGCGTGTCCGTCCCGACCAGCGAGAACAGCACCCCTGCGGTGCCGGTCAGCAGCACGTTCCCGAGCGCGTCGCTGACCTGGAGCGACGCCGAGTTCTCGCCGGTGTCGTCGGCCGCGGAGAGGCTCAGCATCAGCACCCCGAGGCTGGCGATGGTCAGCCCCATGCCCATTCCGCCGACCGTCCAGAACAGCGCGACCACGTACGCGGGGACGGCCGGGAACAGCACAAGACCGGCTCCGGCGATGGCCAGCGCGGACATCAGCAGGCCGGAGCGGATCAGCAGCGAGCGGTGCCGGTCGGCCCAGGAGCGTCCCTGGATCCAGGAGCCCAGGGCCCAGCTGAGGCCGCCGCTGGTGAGCGAGGCGCCGGCCAGGGTCGGCGAGAGGTGGCGCTGGGTGACCAGCATCAGCGGGATGAACGCCTCGGCGGCGAAGAACGCCCCGGCCGCGATCCCGCGCAGCAGGATCACCGTGGGCAGCCCGCGGGCCGCGCGGAAGGTCCCGCGCGGGAGCAGCCGGGTGACGGCGGGGACGAGCAGCAGCAGCCCCGCCGCGGCGGGGAGCAGGGAGTAGAGGTCGAGCAGCTGCCCGGCGTACTGCAGCAGCCCGGCGCCGACGGCGAGGGCGAGTGCCAGCAGGATGCGACGGCGGTTCAGCTCCCAGGCGCGGGGGGCGGGGGCGGCGGTGCCGTCGGTGGCCGGGGCGGCGGGGGTGCTTCCGGGGGTGGCGGCGGTGCCGTCGGTGGCGGTGCCGTCGGCCGCGGTGCCGTCGGCCGCGGTGCCGGGGGCCGCGGCGTGGACGGCGTCGGGGGCGTCGGGGGCGTCCTGGGCACCCGCGGCCTGCAACCGGCGCAGCTGAGGCAGCATCAGCGCGACCGGCAGCACGATCAGTACCGGGATGGAGAGGAACACCCAGCGCCAGCCCAGCTGCTGGGTGACCGTCCCGGAGATCACCGGGCCGACGATCGACGGCAGCACCCAGGCCGAGGAGAACGCCGCGAACACCGAGGGCCGCAGCCGCTCCGGGTAGGCCCGGCCGACCACCACGTACAGGGCCACGATCAGCAGCCCGCCGCCCAGGCCCTGGACCGCGCGTCCGGCGACGAAGCCCCACATGTGCTGCGCGGTGCCGGCGATGACCAGGCCGACGCCGAAGGTGCCGATGCCCGCGGTGAGCGGTCCCAGCGGTCCGCGTTTGTCGCTCCACTCCCCCGAGACCACCATCGCCAGCAGGCTCGCGGTGAAGTAGCCGCTGAAGGCGAAGGCGTACAGCCCGAGTCCGTCCAGGTCGCGGGCGGCGACCGGCATGGCGGTGTTGACCGCGGTGGCCTCGAACGCGACCAGCAGCACGCAGGAGACGATGCCGAGGGTGAGCGCGCGGTAACGCCCGCTCATCACCCCGCCGGTCTCGGCGGAGCGGGCGGGGTCCCGGTCGTGGTCGCGATCGTTGTCGCGGTCGGGGGCGGAGGAACGCGTGCGGGTGGTCACCGAAGTGATTGTAAGGGTCATCCAATAGGTTGACCCCTGTCCGGAGGCGGACGACGACTCAGCCTCCGGACCTAGGCACACCTCCTGCCGCCACCGGTCAGAACAGCGGACCGGTGATCGGCAGCACCACCTCGCAGGGAACGCTCCGCGGATGCGCCGGGTCCAGCGCATTCAGTACGTCGGTGAGCGCGATCGGGTCGGCGGCGATCTCCAGGTGGTCGGTGGAGTCGAGCAGGCACTGGTGCTGGAGCGTGATGTCGGTGACGTTGGGCGCCGCCGGCAGGAAGGCGTTGGTGTACGGGGTGACCACCTCGTCGTCCACCGACTCGATGACGGTGTAGGTCACGCTCGGCGAGGTCTCGCCGCCCGCGTTCAGCGCGGTCAGGAACGGCGATCCGACCTCCTGCTCGACACAGGCCGCGCAGGGCCCGTTCAGCAGGCCGTTCACCGGGATCAGCAGCTGCAGCGCCTGGCCCAGCTGGGTGATCCCGTCCAGCGTGGTCCCGTTGTTGCTCGGGGCCAGCGCCACCAGCTTGTCCACCTTGGCCGCGCCGCCGAGGTTCTTGATGTAGTAACGCGGCATCATGCCGCCCTGCGAGTGGCCGAGCAGGTCCACCTTGGACGTCCCGGTGGCGGCCAGCACCTGGTCCACGAACGTGGCGAGCTGCGCGGCGCTGGCGCCGATCTCGCCGGTGCCCTGGAAGATCGCGTTCGGCGAGCTGCCGCCGTAGTTGAAGGCGAAGACGCAGTACCCGTTGTTGGCGAGCAGCGGGGAGGCCGCGGCCCAGTTGTCGGACATGTTGCCGAAGGTGCCGTTGACCAGCACCACCGCCTCGGGGTGGGCCGCGCTGGGCTTGCAGGACCAGTCGTTGGCACCGAGCGGCGCCTTGGTCGGGGTGAGCGCGCCGGCCACGGCGCCGGTCGCGAAGTCGTAGTTGACCGGGTAGTGGGTCGCCGCCGCGGCAGGCTGGGTGCCGGCCACCGCGAGTCCCAGGGCGACCGCCGCGGCAGCGGTGAGCAGCCGGGTCCCGCGCCGCGTCTTCTCTCTCTGTGCCTTTTCTGTGGCCATGCCGAAAACCGTCCCTGTCTCGGAATTGCGGATACGGTCCTGCCTATAATCGGATGGAATAGCGGACCGCTGACAGGTCGTGGACGCTAGAAGCGCCGTCCAATCCCGTCAATGCATTTCGCAGCCGGTTCCGTAAAGTACTCGACCGGATGCCATGATTCCCTCCGCCCACTCCGGCCGACCTGTCATCAGACCTAGCGGGAACGGCGCCGCGGCAGCGCCGCGGGAACGGCGCGGGGGCTCGCCGGGCCGGTGCCGCCGACCCGGGACCGCCGCTCCCGCCCACCCCTGCGAGGTCACAGACAGCCATGTCAGATCTATTGACTCGTCAGTAACATGGCCGCATACTCACGTCGGGCGGCTCCGCTCACAGGGTGGCGGATCCCTGATCCGAGGGGCATGAGGTTGTGGACAGGCCGTGGACCGCCCTGCCGCGCAGTTTCGCGGTCGAACTGAGGAAAGAGCAGACGACCCTCGCCGCCGAGATCATCAGTGAGATCAGGAAACAGGTACCCGAATTCTCCCGACCGCTGTCCGGGAATTTCGGCACGGGAATCAGGTACGGCGTGGAGACCGCGCTGGCCGAGTTCACCGACCTGGTGGACGGCTCCGCGCCGAGCCGGGACGAGCGGCTGCGGGTCTACCGGGCGCTGGGCCGGGGCGAGGCCGCGGAGGGCCGCAGCCTGGACGCGTTGCAGGCGGCGTTCCGCACCGGGGCGCGGGTCGCCTGGCGGCGCTACGCCCGGGTGGCCCGACGGGTCGGCCTCGGGCCGGATCTGCTGGTCGTGGTCGCGGAGGCGATCTTCACCCACATCGACGAGATGGCGTCCGCGTCGGTCCGCGGCTACAACGAGGCCAAGACCGACGAGCCCGGTGCCTTCGTCCGCCGGAGGCGAGCCCTGCTCGACCTGATCGTCACCGCGGCGCCGGGTCCCGCGGTAGCCCAGGCCGCAGCCGACGCGGACTGGCCCTTGCCCGCGTGGGTCGCCTGCGTCGCCCTGAGCCCGGCGGGCAGCGGCGCCGGCAACGGCGCGGGCGGTACGCGGACGGGCACGGGCACAGGCGGCAACGGCGCGGGGACGGGCCGCGCAGTCGGCAACGGCGCGGGCATCGGGGGCGTGGGCCTCGGCACCGGAACCGGCTCCGGCCTCAGCCCCAACCTCGAGCTCGGCCTCGGGCCCGGCGCCAACCCGACCGGTACCGGCCTCCGCAGCCTCCCTGGAGGGATCCTCTCCGAGCCCGACGGCCCCGCCCCCTTCCTCCTCCTCCCGGACCCGGCCCGCCTACTGACGGACCCCCACCTCCGAACCACCCTCGCCGACCGCGGAGCGGTGGTCGGTCCGACCGTCCCGCTGGAGCTGGCCGCCGACTCCCTCCGCTGGGCCCGCGCCGCCCACGCCACCACCCAACGCACCAACCCCGGCACCAGCGCCGGCCCCGACCGCCCCGGCCCCGGCCCCAATCCCGGCACTGCGACTGTGGCCCGCCCCGCCCCCCGCACCGTCGACGACCGCCTCGCCGAACTCCTGCTCCTCGGCGACCCCCCGCTGGTCCGCCTGATGGCCGCACGACGCCTGTCCCCGCTGTCCCCGCTCACGCCGAAACAGAGCGAGCGCCTCGGTGCGACCCTGCTGGCCTGGCTGCAGACCAACCGAGGAACCGCGCCGGAGGTCGCCACCCGACTGGGCATCCACCCGCAGACGGCCCGTCAGCGACTGCACCGGGTCCAGCAACTCTTCGGCCCGGCGCTCAGCGACCCGGACGCCCGCTTCGAACTGGAGGTCGCCTTGAGAGGGCGGCTCCTCGCCGCGGAGCCGGGACGGAATTCCCATGAGGGTGTTGACGAATAGGGGGGCGAATACCGTAGAGTCAATTGCAGAAGCGCAGGACCGGAACAAACGACCAGGAGCCGACGATGAACGGGAAGGCAGTGCACAGCATGCAGCGCACCCCCCGTCGCGGCGCCTGTCCGGTCGACTGTCGCCCCAGCTGTCGCACGACGTGTCACCCTTCCGTCGCTGTCTGACCCAGCATCACCGTTCCTCCCCGTCACGGCCGTGTGCCCGAGTGGTTGAGGGGACCGCCTGCAAAGCGGTTTACGCCGGTTCGATTCCGGTCATGGCCTCTGAGCTGGGACTTCTTCCCAGCCGATCAGAACAAGATCACCACACTCAAAGGAAACGTTCTTCGCCGAATCCATCACCCTTGCGCAGGCCACCACGAATAACGTGGCCGATCTTTTCGTGTACGCCTGGTAAATGCGTAGGACTTCCATCATGGCCCTGGCCAAATGGGCTTGAGGCGTCAGCCGGTGGCGGCGGAGCGGGCTTCCCGGACCGCGACACCCTCACCCTGAATCTCTACCTGCGGTGGGGCTGAGGCATGCTCAGCAGCGATGTGCCGACGCCAGAGAACGCGGACGTCGGAGCGTCGACTGAAGTCCCCACACACATGAGCCGCTGTCTCCTGCTCTCGCCAGTATCGACAGTCCGCACAGAGCTTAGGGACCGTCATAGCAGCCGGCGTACGGCTCTCCTGTGCCATCACCCGGCCTCCGTCATCCCAACTTCCGCCAGAGCGACCCGCACTGCGGCAGCAGCGGACCGGCGGGAGCACTCGGCGGTGAGGATGCCCACCAACTCCCACACATCAGCGGTCGCGAGAGTGCCGAGCCGCACGCCTTCATCGCTTCGCCCTACGGCGGCTCGGACCGAGGCGATCTCGATCCCGAGGGAGCCGAGAGCTTCGATCAACGCGAGCGACGCCGCGTGCGCTCCCCGTTCGGCCCGAGTCGTCCCCACGTCGAATCCCCTTCCTGCCTACCCACCACCGACTCTCAGACAGTAGGGACCTGCCGATTCGGACCGCGAGGAAGTTGCACGAGGTTGCTCGCCCCGTCACCCCAGGGCATCTATCGCCGACGTGATGAGTGCTCGGGCCTTCACTCCGTACACGGCGAGCTTCTGCAACTCGCCGAACGCCCGGATGTAGTCGGCCACTTCACTGGGCCGGCTCACGTTCACCTCTGCGGTGAGCGTCTCAACGGAGACGTGTTTCTCATCGAACAGGTAGAACGCTTCGAGCGGCCACAGTCCTCGGTTCACAGTCATCGGGATCACGCCGAGGGACACCGAGGGAAGTGGCATAACCGCAAGCAGGTGACCGAGCTGACCCGCCATCGTCTCAGCGCTGCCGATACGCGCCCGGAGCACCCATTCCTCGACCAGGACCGCGAAGCGATGGTTCCCCTCGTACAGGAAGCGGCTCCGGGCGACCCGTGCCTCAACTGCTTCTGCCACGTCGTCAGGGGTGCCCTGGAACTCTGTGATGGAACGCATGAGAGCGGTGGCGTACTCGGCTGTCTGGAAGAACCCTGGGACAACGTTGGACACATACACCCGACAGCGCTGAGACCTCTCCAGCGTCGTGAACCCGTCCTCCTGGGCAGCACGCATTCCCCTTTGATGCTGCCGCCTCCACTCCCAGTACATCGACTCGACTGCGCGGGATGCCGCGATCAGGTCAGCAACCTGATCGCCCGCTCCAGTCGCTGCGCACCAGGCACGCAAGTCGGCATCCGCTACCGGGACTTTGGCAGCCTGAATGCGAGACACCTTGGATGGGTGCCAGCCGCACGCAAGTGCCAGCTCACGGCCAGTCAGCCCCGCATCCTTGCGGAGATCTGACAGGCGCGAAGCGAGCGCGACCCGCGCGGCCCGCGCGCTGGACGAAGGGGACGAAGACATAGATGGTGACGGTCCGACTCGCAGGAGGGTTGAGGGATCAGACGCTGTACTTGCCGTGCTCAATCCCGCGCTCCCACACGGTCTCGGCGGCGTCGCTCTGAACGATGATCTCCAGCTCCTCGTCCTCGACCCACACCGTAGGCGAGCCCGACTTGCCGGTATCGGGATCAATCCCGATGAACTCTACTGACACGGGCTGTCTCCCAAGACTCGGAGTTGCACGGGCGTGCTCCAACCGTCACGCCTGGGAGCGAACGCGTCAAGAGCGCCAGGAGGCAAGCCGAACGATGCTGACGCTCCATCATTTCTGTGGATCTCGCACGATTTCAAAACCTGAGTGTCGGAATAGAAAAGGACCGATCGGCTCGTAGCCCCGCTCCAGCAGGAAAGTGGTGTGCCGCTGCAGCACGACGCCGACGCCGGGGTACCTCGGCAAGTGCGCCCGTTCCCGCACTTTCTTCGTCGCTGACTGCGCGCGTTCTGCCCAACCTGCGACCGCGGGCCGACCGGTCAGCGGCGCAGCCATACCGCCGTGTCGGTCGGGAGGCGGCCCTCGTCGAGGGGGCCGCTGGTCAGCAGGACCTCGCGGTGCGCGGGCAGGTCCGCGGGGCGGCTGTCCAGGTTCACGACGCAGACGAAGCCGTCGTCCCGGGAGAAGGCGAGTACCTGCTGGGGTGTGTCGAGCCAGGCCATGGTTCCGTCGCCGAGGGCGGGTTCGTCCCGGCGTAGCCGCAGCGCCCTGCGGTAGAGGGCGAGCACTGACCCGGCGTCACCGCTCTGCGCGGCCGCCGAGAGTTCGGCCCAGACCGGCGGCTGCGGCAGCCACGGTTCCGCACCGGCGCCGCGGGGGCTGAAACCGTAGGGGGCCTCGGTCCCGCTCCAGGGCAGCGGGACCCGGCAGCCGTCCCGGCCGGTGTCCGCGCCGCCGGTGCGGTGGAAGTACGGGTCCTGCCTGGCACTGTCGGGGATGTCGTAGACCTCCGGCAGGCCGAGCTCCTCGCCCTGGTAGAGGTAGCAGGAGCCGGGCAGGGCCAGGTTGAGCAGGAGCGCGGCCCTGGCCCGCCGGGTGCCGAGCCCGCGGTCGCTGGGTGCGCCCTGCTGCTGCGGGCTCCGGCCCTGGGCGCTCTCGGCCCGGCCGTAGCGGGTCACATGGCGGGTCACGTCGTGGTTCGACAGCACCCAGGTGGCCGGGGCGTCCACCGGCGCGTGGGTGCGGAGGGTGGTGTCGATGACCGAGCGCAGCCGGGCCGCGTCCCAGGGGCAGTTGAGGTAGTCGAAGTTGAAGGCGGTGTGCAGTTCGTCCTGGCGCAGGTACGCGGCCAGGCGTTCCGGGGAATCCAGCCAGAGCTCCCCGATCAGCGCCTTCGGCTCGGGGTAGCTGTCGGCCAGCGCCCGCCAGCCGCGGTAGATCTCGTGGACCTCGTCCCGGTCGATGAAGGGGTGCGGCCGCTGTGCCGACGACGGCCGGGAGCCTTCGGGTCCGAGGTCCGGCAGCAGCGGGTCCTTCGCCGGCATGGTCGCCGAGTCGATCCGCACCCCGTCGACCCCGAGGTCGAACCAGAACCGCAGGACGGACTGGTACTCCTCGACGACCTTGGGGTTGGTCCAGTTGAGGTCGGGCTGCTCGGCGGCGAACAGGTGCAGGTACCACTCGCCGGGGGTGCCGTCCGGGTCGGTGGTCCGGGTCCACGCCCCGCCCCCGAACTCGGAGTTCCAGTCGTTGGGCGGCAGTTCGCCGTCGGCGCCGCGGCCGGGGCGGAACCAGAACAGCTCCCGGGCCTCGGATCCCGGCGGCGACTGCAACGCCTCCTGGAACCAGGCGTGCTGCTCGGAGACGTGGTTCGGGACGACGTCGACGATGATGCGCAGGCCTCGCCGGTGCGCGTCGCCAATCAGCTCCCGTGCCTGGGGCAGGGTCCCGAAGAGCGGGTCGATCCGGCGGTAGTCGGCGACGTCGTAGCCGGCGTCCGCCATCGGCGAGGCGTACCAGGGGTTGAACCAGAGCGCGTCTACGCCCAGCTCCGACAGGTAGGGCAGCTTGGCCCGGACGCCGGCCAGATCGCCGACGCCGTCCCCGTTGCCGTCCGCGAAGGAGCGGATGTAGACCTGGTAGATGACGGCGCTGCGCCACCAGTTGGTGCTTGTCACGACGGGTGCTTCTTTCTTCAGTGGAGGAGCGACCGGGACAGGCGGCGGATCGCCACGGCCCGGCCGGCCAGGCCGAGCAGCAGCAGGTAGCCGACCGCCAGCAGCAGCCCCGGGGTGATCTCGCCGAGCGCCGGTCCGCGCAGCAGCTCGATCGCCTGGTACAGGGGCAGGCACTCGACCGCGATCTGCACGGGGCGCGGGTAGACGCCGAGCGGGTAGAAGGTCGTGGCGAAGAGGAACATCGGCAGCATGACCAGCTGGATCAGCTGGAAGTCGTGCGAGGTGCGCAGGTAGGTCGTCACCGCGAGGCCGACGGCGGCGAAGGAGAAGGCGATCACCGCGGCGCCGGGGACGACCAGCAGCACCCAGGGCGTGCGCACCGCGCCGAAGCAGCTGACCACGGCGAGGAACCCCACGCACGCGGTGACTCCGCGCAGCACGGCCCAGTAGACCTCGCCGGTCACCACGTCGCGGATGTTCATGGGCGTGGTGAGGATCGAGTCGTAGACCCGGTCGAACTTCAGTTTGTAGAACAGGTTGAACGTGGTCTCGTTCATCGCGCTGTTCATGGCGGCGGTCGCCAGCAGCGCGGGCGCGACGAACGCGGTGTAGTCGGCGTTCCGGGTGCCGAGTCCCGGTATGTGGCCGACGAGTTGGCCCACGCCCAGGCCGATGGTGAGCAGGTAGAGCACCGGCTCGAAGATCTCGGCGACGAACACCGACCAGGTGTGCCGGTAGATCATCAGGTTGCGCTCCACCAGGAGCAGGGCGCGACTGCGACCGCGGCGGGGGGCGGGGGGCGCCGCTGACAGGAGAGTGGCCATGTGGGTCCGGTCGTCCTTTGCTGCTCGTGTGCTGCTCGTGGGTCCTCAGCTGTGCAGGTGGCGGTGGTAGGTACGGCGGGCGGCGATGACGCCGCCGCAGGTCAGCGCCGCGAGGTAGGCGATGTGCAGGGCGCTGCCGGCCCAGGTGGCGGTCGACAGGGCGAGGGTCCGGCACAGGTCGACGCCCTGCCACAGCGGACTCGCGTAGGCGAGCGGCCGCAGCCAGGAGGGCAGTTGGCCGATCGAGAAGAAGGTGCCGGAGAACATGTACAGCGGCATCGCCACGAACCGGAAGAAGGAGTTGAGGGCGGCGGTCCGCTCCACGGTGATGGCCCACGCCGCCAGCGGGGCGGCGAAGGCCAGCCCGGTCAGCAGCGCGGCGGGGACGAGCAGCAGTGCCTGCACCGAGCGGGTCGCCGGGAACAGCTGCAGCACCAGCACGAACGCCGTGGCGCTGACGGTGATCCGGAAGGCCATGAAGAGCAGGTGGCCGCTGAAGATGTCGGCGGGGCGGAGCGGGGTCGCCGCGGCGGCCCGGTAGTTCCCGCGCTTCCGCGCGGAGGTGTGCACGGGTCGGCCGGCTTCCAGCACCGCTGTCTGCATGGTGGCCGCGGCCAGCAGTCCCGGGGCGAAGAAGGCGAGGTAGCCGACGCCGTGCAGGTACGGACTGTGCTGGTGGTCGACCAGCCTGCCCAGCCCCGCGCCCATCGCGGCCAGGAAGAACAGGGGGTTGGCGACGCTGACGACGACGGTCCCGCGCCAGGTGCGGCGGTAGTGGGCCATCCAGTACGAGTATTCCCGAAGGGCGAGTGACGAGGACATGAGTGCTGCTGCTCCTTCGGCCGACGTCAGTCGACCAGGGTCCGGCCGGTGAGCCGCAGGAACACGTCCTCCAGCGTCGACCTGCGGGTGAGTGTGGTGAGCGGGGCGATCCCCAGCTGCTGGACGGCGGCAAGCGCCGACTCGCCGTCAGCGGTGTAGAGCAGCACCCGGTCCGGGAGCACCTCGACGCGCTCGGCGGCGTCCCTGAGCTTCTCCGCCATGACCTCCTGCTCGCCGACGGCGAACCTGAGTTCGACCACCTCGCGGCTGGAGTGGCCGTCGATCAGCTCGCGCGGCGAGCCCTCGGCGGCGATCCGTCCCTTGTCCATCACCACCAGGCGGTCGCAGAGCTGCTCCGCCTCGTCCATGTAGTGCGTGGTCAGGATGAGGGTGACGCCCTGCTGCTTGAGCCGGAACAGGCGGTCCCAGAGCACGTGCCGCGCCTGCGGGTCGAGGCCGGTGGTCGGCTCGTCGAGCAGCAGGATCTCCGGGTTGTTGATGAGTGAGCGGGCGATGGTCAGCCTGCGCTTCATTCCGCCGGAGAGGGTCTCGACCTTGGCGTCCGCCCGGTCCTCCAGTTGGGCGAAGCCGAGCAGTTCCCCCGCGCGCTCACGGGACTCACGGCGCGACAGTCCGAAGTACCGGCCGTAGACCAGCAGGTTCTCCCGGACCGTCAGATCGACGTCGAGCGAGTCCTCCTGCGGGACGACGCCGATCCTGGCCCGGATCAGCTCGCCCTGGGTGGCCGGGTCCAGCCCGAGGATCCGCAGCCGGCCGGCCGAGGGCGTCGAGACGCAGCCGATCATGCGCATGGTGGTCGACTTGCCGGCCCCGTTGGGGCCGAGGAAGCCGAAGGCCACGCCCCGGCGCAGCTCGAAGTCGATGCCGTCCACGGCGCGCAGGCCGCCCGCGCGGTGGACCTTGGTCAGACCGGCGGCCTGGACCAGGACGTCGTCCTGTGGTTCGGGCATGGGGCTCTCCTGTCGGATGTCGGAGGTAGTGGTCGGGTCGGATACCGGGTCAGGGCAGGTACTGGCTCAGGCGGTGCAGGTAAGCGGCCCGTAGCGCGAGGCTCTGCTGGGCCGTCACCAGGGAGCGGCGGTAGACGATCACCCCGCTGGGGTCCGGCCTCGCGGCGTTCAGCTCCAGGGACACCAGGCGCCTGGTGGCCGCCTCTCCGGCCGGTGCGATCCGGCGCACGCGCAGTCCGCCGAGGGCCGGGGGCGGGTCGGGCTGGGAGTGGTAGCCGATCCGCGCGTGGTACTCGGTGCCTCGGCCCAGCGCCGTCAGGACCCGCTGGTAGTGCACGTTCATGTGCGCGAGCGCCGGATAGTGGGCGGCCTGCAGTGCCGGGACCAGGTCGCGCATGCCGTCGCCCGGGTCTGCGGCGAGCGGCATGACCAGCATGTTCGTCAGGTCGCCGACCAGGTCCGCCCAGCCCGGCCGATGGCGCAGGGCCATCGGGCTGGCGAGGATGAAGGACTGCGCACCGAAGACGTCCACCAGTGCCAGCGCCCAGGCCGCGGTGTGCAGCAGGTAGGCGGTGGTTCCGGTGGTGCGGCCGGCCGCGGTGACGGCGTCCTGGAGCCGCGCGGGCACGGCGACCGGTGTCTCGCCCGCCGTGTAGTCCCCGCCGGGCCGCAGCGCGGCCGAGGCGATGGCGCCGTCCGGGCGGAACCCGTCCAGGCGCTCACCCCAGAACTCCAGCGAGGGCCGCAGCCGCTGCGGCTCGCTCTCCGCCGCCTGCCAGTGGATGAAGTCCCGGTACTGGCCCGGCCGTTGTTCCGGCGAAGGGTCCTGGCCGCGGTAGAGCGCGTCCAGGTCGCGCAGCACGCAGCCGGCCGACCAGCCGTCGAAGGTGAGGTGGTGGAAGAGCAGCAGCGCGAGGTGGCGGTCGGCGCCGGTCCGGTACAGCCGCACCCGGAACAGGGCCTCGCCCCGGTGGGCGAATCCCGCACTCAGCTCGGCCCGGACGAGCTCGGCGGCCGCCGCGGCGGCACCGTCCCCGGTGAGCGACCGGACACGGTAGTCGATGGCGGCATGCGGTCGGACGGTCTGGACCACCGTGCCGTCCGAGGCGGGGGACGCGGCGGTGAATCCGGTGCGCAGCGCCTCGTGCCGGTCGGCCAGGGCGGCGCAGGCCGCCGCGAAGCGCTCCTGGTCCAGCGGGCCTTCGAGGTCGAGCAGCAGCGGGAGGACGTAGGGGTCGCCGTTGCGCTCCGGTCGGCTGAGGAATCCCAGGATCGATCGCTGGGTGTCGGCGACGGGCACCGGGTCGGCGCTGGGCGCCGACCCGGTGGCCGGGGTCTTCGTCTGCATGGGTCCCGTCTTCTGGGGAGGGTCAGCCGATCGGATGACGGGTGGTCAGTTCCGCCTGCCAAGCGGCGTCGGCGTCGAGGAGGGTGGCCAGGTGGACCACGCCGGGCGGGTACTCCGCCGGGTGGACGCCGGGCGGGGGCACCACGGTGACCCGCAGTCCGGCCGCCACCGCCGCCCGGGCGCCGGTCGGCGAGTCCTCCAGGGCGAGACAGTGCTCGGGGGCGACCCCCAGCAGCGAACACCCGGTCAGATACGGGTCGGGAGCGGGCTTGGGCCGGCAACTGCCGTGCGCCCCGACGACCACCCGCACGTACGGCAGCAGCCCGGTGTGCCGCAGGATGTCGCCGACCAGTGCCCGGGGGCTGTTGGAGACCACGGCGACCGGTGTCGTCGGGGCGAGCCGCCGCAGCAGCTCCCGGGCGCCGGGCATCGCAGTGGCGCCGTGCTCCGCCAGGTCCTGCCGGAACAGGTCGAGCAGGCGCCGCTCCAGTTCCTCCGGGCCCGGTGAACCGGCCCCGACCAGCCGGGACAGGTGGAGTACGGTCTCCGCCAGCGAGACCCCGGTGAGCTGCTCGGTCAGCGCGGCGTCGTCGACGCCGATGCCGAAGGCGGCCAGGAGCCGACTGGTCGCCCGGCCCCAGGCCGGCTCGGTGTCCGCCAGCAGGCCGTCGCAGTCCACCAGGACGGCCTGTGGCAGGAGCGGACCCGGTGCCGTGTCCGCGGAGGTCATCCGGCCGCGGCCGGGTCTGTCCGGAGGGCGGCCATCGCCTCCGGGGGGACTCGGGGGCCGGGGAAGCGGCACTTGAGGGCGCCCGCCCGGTTGCCGAGCTCCGCCGCTTCGACGATCCCCGCGCCCCGGAGCCGCGCCGCGAGGTAGCCCGCGTGGAAGGCGTCGCCCGCGCCGGTCGAGTCCACCACCTCGGTCGGCACCGCGGGCAGGACCACCAGCCGGCCCTGCTCGTCCAGGGTGCTGCACCCCTCGCCGCCCTTGGTGGCCACGACCACCGCCGGGCCCAGCTTCCGCACTCCGGCGAGGATCTCGGCCTCGTCGGTCGCACCGGTCAGCTCGGCCAGCACGGCCAGGGGCGCGACCAGTTCGCCGACGTGCCGGAGCAGCCGGTCGGTGTCCGGCCGCAGCGATTCCAGGTCGGAGAAGACCGGGACGCCCAGGGAGGCGGCGAGGGCCGCCGCCGCGACGGACAGCTCGAACTCGTGGCCGTCGGTGTACAGGGCCCTGGTCGTGCGCAGCAGCCGCTCGTCGACGAGGTCGGCCGGGGCGGTCAGCCGGGGGTCCTTGCACATCACGATGGACCGGGTGTCGTGGGTGGTGTCCACGACGACGACCGCCACATGGTTGGGGCAGTCGGCGACGGTGCGGGAGGCGGCGGTGCCGATGCCCGCGTCGGTCAGCGAGGCGGCGCTGAGGCCGCCCCAGGCGTCGTCGCCGAACATCCCGGCGTACTGGACCGCGAGGCCCAGGCCGGCCAGGTCCACCGCGGCGTTGGCGCCCTGGCCGCCGGCGATCTGCAGCAGTCCGGTGGAGTGGATCTTCTGGTCCGGCCGGATCGCGTCGGGACCCGAGAAGACCAGGTCCAGGGTGTTGAATCCGAGGACCACGACATCGGATTCCGGTGGGAGCTGAGACATCTATTCGGCCTTTCCTGGCTGCAGGCACACCTTGAGGTGGTCACTGGGTTCCGTGCGTCGGCGCGAGCGGAGGTCGACGCCGAGAAGGGCGAACGCGGTGGCGAAGTCCGCCATGGGCACCTCGGCGGTGACCGTCCCGTTCAGGGGCAGGGTGCCCGTCTCCAGCAGGTCCACCGCGTCGGCGAAGGTGCCGAGGGAGTCGATGGAGCCGAGGATCTGCAGGCTGTTGTCGGCGATCGAGGCGGGTTCGACGGTCGCCGTCCCTCCGCTCAGGCCCACCAGGAGCAGTTGTCCGCCGGGGCTCAGCCGGGCGACGGCCGGCTCCAGCAGGTGTCCTGTGGTGTCGACGACGACGTCGAGACGGCCGTCCTCGGCGCCGGGGACCTGCTCCAGGGTCCGCACCAGCGACCAGTCCCGGCCGCCGACCGCGCGGACCCGGTCGGCCCGCGCGGCGGACTGCTCGACCAGGGTGACCCGCAGCCCGTACTGGGCCAGTCTGGCCGCGTACAGCACGCCCATCGGGCCGGCGCCCAGGACCGCGGCGTGCATCTGCGCGCTGAGGGACAACCGTCCGACGCCGGTCAGCACACAGGCCAGCGGTTCGCTGAGGACCGTGTTCCGGGAGCCGGGGCCGCCGGTGACCGGGTGGACGAAGCGGCGGGTGGTGCTGAAGTACTCGGCGAACAGCCCGTCCGCGGAGACCCCGGCCTCGGTTCCGAGCTTGCGCCGGCAGTGGTTGGGACGGCCGGTCGCGCACAGGTGGCAGGCGCCGCAGAAGTACGTCGGGTTGACTGCGACCAGGGTGCCCGGCCGCAGGTCCTGGACGTCGGGGCCGGTGGCGACGACCTCGCCGACCGCCTCGTGCCCCATCACCACGCCGGGCTCGGCGTCGTAGCGGCCGGTGGCGATGCCCAGGTCGGTCCCGCAGATGCCCACCCGGTGCACCTTGACCACGACGTCGTCGCGCCGGGGCTCGGCGGGATCGGGCACGTCGGTGATCCTGAGGTCCCAGGGGCCCTGGTAGGTCAGCGCCTTCATGCCGCCACCCCGTCCCCGGCGCCGGTCGCCGCGGCGAGGGCGGCGCCGAGCCGGGTGACGATCTCGGCGAGGTCGTCCTGGGTGGCGATCAGTGCGGGGCGGACCTTGACCACGTTGCCGCGCCCGTAGCGCGAACCCCGCAGCACCAGGCCGAACTCCCGTTCCGCGACCTCGATCACCCGGTGGGTCAGCGGGATGTCCCGGCTTCCGTCGGGGTGCGAGAGCTCCAGCCCCCACATGTAGCCCATGCCGCGTACGTCGCTGACGCACGGGTGCTCCGCGGCGAGCTTCTTCAGCGCCTCGCCGAGCAGGGCGCCGTTGATCCGCACCTGTTCCAGGAAGCCCGGTTCCTCCAGGACGTCCAGGGCCGCGTTGGCCGCGGTCAGGCCGAGGATGCTGGCGCCGCCGGTGAACGAGTGCTCGTGGGGCTCAAGTACGTCGAGCTCCTCACGCATCAGGACGGCGCCGATGGGCAGTCCGATCCCGCCCAGACCCTTGGCGAGGGTGATCACGTCGGGCCGCAGCCCGAGGGCCTCGCTGGCGAACATGTGGCCGGTCCGCCCGAGGGCCGTCTGTACCTCGTCGGCGATCAGGACGATGCCGTGCCGGTCACAGATGCGCCGGATCTCATGGAAGAACTCCGGCGGTGGGACCGCGTTTCCGCCGTTGCCCTGGATCGGCTCCACGATCAGGGCGGCCACCGATCCACTGCTCGCGTACTCCAGGAACTCCTCGATCCGGGTCGCGCAGAGCACCGCGCAGTTCGGGTGGCTCTTGGCGTAGAAGCACCGGTGGCAGTAGGCGCCCGGTACCACCAGGGCCTCGGCGGCGGTCGCGGCCGCCGGGAAGGAGCCGCGCCGGAAGGCGTTGCCGGACATGGCCGTCGTCGCCAGGGTCTGGCCGTGGTGGGACAGGAAGAAGCTGATGACCTGTCGCCGCCCGGTCGCCTTCTGGGCGATCTTCACCGCGCACTCGTTGGCCGTGGATCCGGTCGCGTCCCTGATCCAACTGCGGGATATCCCGGCGGGTGCGTGGGCGAGCAGTCTGCCGCCGAGCCGTTCCGAGGCGTTCCTGGTGAACCCGGAGGGGGCATGGCTGAGTCGGCCGGCCTGCTCCTGGACCGCCTGGACCACATGCGGGTGGGCGTAGCCCAGGGGCAGGTTGAAGGTTCCGGAAGCGGCGTCGAGGAGCCTGCGGCCGTCCTCGGTGGTCAACCACAGTCCGTCCCCGGAGATGGTGTGCGTCGCGTGCTGGAGCATGGAGGAACGTCTCGCTTCTCGTGGTTGGTAGGGCCAGGGTTGCGGATGCGTCCTTGCGTGTGCGGTCAGTCGGTGAGCCACCAGCCGGCGGTGTTCCCCGGCAGATGGACCGTGCCGTCCCCCGGCGTGACCGGCAGCGGGCCGCTGGCCAGCAGCAGGGTTCGCGGCGGGTCGATCGGCACGGCCTCGTCGGTCGTGTTCACGATGCACAGGAAGTTCGGGGAGCGGCGCAGCACCAGCACCCCCTCCTCGGCCTGGTCCCAGCTCAGGTCGCCGTCCACCAGGGCCTTGTGCTCGCGGCGCAGCCGGAGCGCGGCGCGGTACAGGGCCAGCGTCGAGTCGGACCTGGCCTCCTGCTGCTCGACGCTGAGGCTGCGCCAGCTCTCCGGCGTGGGCAGCCAGCCGTTGTCCTCCCCCACCGTGTTGAAGCCGAAGGGGGCGCGGTCGCCGTGCCAGGGCAGCGGGATGCGGGCGCCGTCGCGTCCGCGCTCGGTGTGGCCCGAACGCTCCCACACCGGGTCCCGCAGCAGTTCCTCGGGCAGGTCCAGGACCTCCGGCAGGCCGAGCTCCTCACCCTGGTAGATGTAGACGGACCCGGGCAGGGCCAGGGTCAGCAGGGCGGCGGAGCGGGCGCGCAGCAGACCGGCCTCGCCGTCGCCCAGCCGGGTGACCACGCGCTGGGTGTCCGGGCTGGAGAGCATCCACGAACTGACGCCGCCGACCGCGTCGTTGGCCGCCAGGGTGTCACCGACCGCGGCGCGCAGTTCGGCCGCGGACCAGGGGGTGGACAGGTAGCGGAAGTTCATGGTCTGGTGCAGCTCGTCCGGCCGGACGTACCGCGCGAGGCGCTCCTCGGTCGGCGTGACCGCCTCGCCGATCGCGATCCTGGGGGTCGGGTAGCTGTCGAGGACAGTGCGCCAACCGCGGAGGATCCCGTGCACGTCGTCCTGGTCGAAGTAGGGGACCGGCTCGCTGCCCAGCAGGCCGCTCTGCGCCTTGCGGTCGAGGTCGGCGTAGGAGGTGTCCTTGGCCATGCCGTGGGCGTCGGCGATCCGCAGGCCGTCCACCCCGCGGTCGAGCCAGAACCGGATGATGGCGTCGAAGTCCGCGCGAACCTGCGGGTTCTCCCAGTTGAGGTCGGGCTGCTGCGGGGCGAACAGGTGCAGGTACCACTCCCCCGGCGTGCCGTCCTGGCCTGCGGTGCGGGTCCAGGCCGGGCCGCCGAACACCGACTCCCAGTCGTTGGGCGGCAGTTCACCGTCCACGCCGGATCCGGGGCGGAAGTGGTAGCGGTCCCGGTCCGCGGAGCCCGGCTCGGCGCCCAGGGCCCCGACGAACCACGGGTGCTGGTCCGAGGTGTGGTTGGGAACCAGGTCCACGATGACCCGCAGGCCGAGCCGGTGGGCTTCCTCGGTCACCGCGTCCAGGTCGGCGAGCCGGCCGAACATCGGGTTGACGTCGCAGTACTCCGAGACGTCGAAGCCGCTGTCGACCATCGGGGAAGGGTAGAACGGGGTGATCCAGAGGGCGTCCACGCCCAGGTCGCGCAGATAGGGCAGCCGTGACCGCAGGCCGGGGAGGTCGCCGTTGCCGTCGCCGTCGCCGTCCGCGAAGCTGCGGACGAACACCTGGTAGATCGCGGCGGTGCGCCACCAGGTGTCGGGGGCGCCGGGCTCGACTGCGGTGGAATCGGTCATGGGTGGTTCGCCTCCGGGTGGAAGTGGAGTGGGGTGGGGTGGGGTGGGGAAGGGCGTGCGGGGTCAGCCGCGTCGCGCCGCGGTGCCCGCGGCGTGGGAGCTCCACAGGTCGTCGACCGGGCAGTCGCTCTCGGCGACCCGGGTGACCAGTGCTTCGAGGTCGGTGAGGAAGCGGGCCGAGGTCAGGCCCGCGCCGAAGCGGCGGTCCATGCCCATGGTCAGCACCGCGTGCGGGGTCAGTTCGTGCAGGTAGAGGAAGGTACGGGCGCCCTTGGCCTGGATCTGCTCAGTCGGTGTGGTGATCCGGCCGGCCAGCGCCGGCAGTGCCGTGCCGCCGCCGGTTTCCGCCTGGGGCCGCCCGGCTCGGGCGGTGTAGCGGACGTCGTTGAAGAAGTGGTAGCCGTCCACCGGGATGCCCCGGTCCCGGCCGATGTCCGCGCTCAACCGGTCCAGCAGCCTTGGGTGGTACTCGCTGTGCTGGTAGGCGGCGAACTCGGCGTCCGCCGCGCGCCGCAGCAGTTCCGAGAACATCCCGCCGCCGACCGGGAGCCGCAGCAGGGCGTTCTGGTTGAGCGCGCCGACGGTGTGCCGCGCCTCGGACCGGAACCGGGTGGCCACGATCAGGCGCAGCGCTGCCTCCGGTGTTCCCTGGTAGGCGCTCAGCAGCAGTGCCGAGGCGGCCAGCAGAGTGGTCGAGGGCTTGATCCGGTACCGGAAGTTGAGCGACCACAGGGCTCGGGCCAGCCGGACCGAGTCCAGCCGGGACCACTCCAGGACCGGTGCGCCGCCCTCGCCGCCGAGCATCTCGGCCGGCACCTCGCGCAGGTGGCGCTCCCAGAACGCCAGGCTCCTGCGCTGCCGGTCGAGCCCGGCCGCCGAGGACTCCCAGGCGGCCCGCTCGACCGGCTGCTGCGCGTCCGGCAGGGTCGGGGCGGTGGCTCCGGCCTGCAGCAGCGCCGTCAGTTCGCGCTGGACCAGGTTCAGGCTCCACCCGTCGAGTGCCATGTGGCTCACCGCCAGGACGATCTCGGTGACCTGGTTGTCCCTGGTGAACACGGCGGCGCGGACCGGTAGTTCGGTGTCCAGGACGAACGGCCGGCTCCGTAGCGCCTCCGCGACGCGGGCCGTCGGGGCCCGCCCCGCCCCCGGCGGGATCTCGTATACCTCGGCCGTCAGTACCCCACAGGCTCTGACCTGCTGCAGCAGACTGCCGTCGCGCGCCAGGAACGCCGAACGCAGCACCTCATGACGCTCCATCAGGGTCTGCAGCACGGCCCGGACCCGGTTCGTGCCGGTGTCCGGCGGTGCGGTGACCCGCAGCAGTTGGTTGAGCCCGGAACCGCCTTCGGGGAGCCACCGCAGGACATCCCAGATGGCTGTCTGCCCCCAGGTCAACGGTGCCTCCCGCTCTGCGCCGGCCGCGAAGGCGACCGTCAGCAGATGCGGACGTGCCACGAGTACTCCTAACATTTTCTTGCATAATATTGACTTTTTCTTGCAAGTTCGTCACTGCACGGCTAGATACTCATGACCGCTCCGGGTAAATGTCAAGCACTATTCCTGGCCTGTTCCGCGTTCCACCTGGCCTTGTCTGTATGAATCCGGATATCCCCGCCGAAAGTTTCGATCACTGGGCACTCCGAAGCCCGCGGTCCCGCTTGCGTTCCCCTGAGCCCCTTGCCAGCGGCTGACGCGGTGGTGCAGACTCCAGGTCGCGATCGACCGCCCACCGCGGTCACGCCTTCCGCCGCAGCAGAGCCGCCGACTGCTCACTGCCGCGCCCACCACCCCGCGATGCCTGAGCTTGCGCTGTCGAGCGAGAGGACCCCCCTGTGACGACGGACCCACCCATGCCCGCTGCCGGAGCACCCACGCTGACGGAATTCCTGGACCTGTGCGGCGAGTTGCTGCACACCGCCGCCCCCGCGCCCGAGAGCGACTTCTTCACCCTGGGCGGGAACTCACTGACCGCACTGGAGCTGACGGCGGCGGTCGAAGCACGCTGGGGATGCGAACTCCCCATCGCTGACGTCTTCGTGGCCCCCAACCTGGAAGCCGTCCACCACTCCCTGACCACCGAGACACCTGCCCGCCAGGAGGTATGAACGCCGATGCTCAAAGAACTCACCATCGCTGACGAGACGTCACGGATCCTCCGCGAGAAGCTCCTGACGACCGAGGCGGCCCTGGTCCTGAGCCCGCCGACCGGGCAGACCGTGCTGCTGGTCACGGCCCGGCACACCCCCGCCCTGGAATTCCGGATGACCCTGCGGCGGGAGACGGACCAACTCCCCGACGTGGTCCTGGTGGTCGACGGCATCCCACGGGACGCCGAGGGCGGCATCGATCCCGCCTGGCTCCAGGACGGCCTGCGCGGCGGGTCCGCGCACACCCATGTCGCCCCGGCCACGGACCTCGAACGCGGCCTCGCCGCGATCTGGGCGGAGGTGCTCGACGTGCCCGAGGTCGGCGTCGAGGACGACTTCGTCGACCTGGGCGGCGACTCCTTCGCCGCGGTGGAGATCATCCATCGCACCGAGGAGGAGTGCGGTCTGGGCACCCTGGCCTCGGACCTGTACCAGGCGGGGACCATCCGCGCCCTGCTGGCCTCCGCCGGGGACAGCTCCGGAGACGGGGCCGCCCGGTGACCCGGCAGCGCGAGGCCCCGGTGCTCTCCCCCTCGGTCGTCCGGCAGTTGGCCCGGCTGGCGGCCGACTCGCCCGACGAACTGGTCCTGTCGGCCCGCTCCTCCAGCGGGGACTGGCTCAGTCTGACCCGGGCCGAGCTGGGGCGGCACATCGACCGGGCCACCAGGGAGCTGACCGCGGGGACGACCGGCGGCAAGACCCTGGTGTCGCTCCCCAACAGTGCCCAGTTCTTCATCGCGGTCCTGGCCTCCTGGAACGCCGGCCGGACCCCGCTGATCGTGCCGCCGCACTCCACCCCCACCGAACTCGCCACCCTGTTCACCGGGGTGGACGAGCGGCAGGAGGACGTCCACGAGTTCCCCGACCTCGCCCCGGCCGACCTGACTCCGGCCGACCTGACCGGGTCGGCCCAGCCTGCCGACGCCCCCACCGCCGCCTACACCGCCGAGGACCCGGTGGACGAGCCCGCCGAGGCCTGGTACCTGCCGTCCGGTGGCAGCACCGGCCTGCCGCGGCTGATCCCGGTGGCCGGCCGGCCGATCGCGCAGCTCTCCAGCCAGCGGATACTGCTGCAGGCGATGGGCTGGCAGCCCGACTCCACCCAGCTGGTGATGGGTCCGCTGTGCCACGCCGCGCCCTTCACCTCGGCGATGACCGGACTGCTGGCGGGCAACCACCTCGTGGTCGTCGACCGATTCACCGCGGCGGCGCTGCGTGACGCCTGCCTGCGCTTCCCCCCGACCTGGTGCCAGACCACGCCCCATCAGATGGCGGTCATCGACTCCTCCGACGACCTGGCGGACGCCTTCGGCGCCCGGCTCACCGGCCTGATGCACACAGCCGCGGCCTGCCCCAAGGACGTGAAGCAGGCCTGGATCTCCCGCCTCGGCGGCGAGCGGGTGTTCGAGCTCTACGGCTCCACCCAGATGGTCGGCGCGGTCGTCAACTCCGGTACGGACTGGCTGGCCAGGCCCGGCACCGTCGGACGCCCGTTCATGACCCAGGTCCGGGTCGTCGGCGAGGCCGGACGGCGGCTTCCCCCGGGCGAGGTGGGCGAGGTGTTCATGCGCACCGGGGCGACCCGGCGGCTGACCGCGGCCGAGACCGCCCACCTGCGCTCCCAGCCGGGCGGGTTCTTCAGCGTCGGCGACCTCGGCTACCTGGACCAGGACGGATTCCTGTTCCTCACCGACCGGGTCGACGACGTCATCATCGTCGGGGGCGCCAATGTCAGCGCCCGTGAGACCGAGCACTGCCTGCTGACGCACCCGCAGGTGAAAGAGGTCCTGGTGGTGGGCAGGACGCACCACCTCCTCGGCCACACCGTGCACGCCCTGGTGGTGCCCGAGGACCTCGGCCGACCGCCGGCCGCGGCGGAGCTGCGGCAGCACTGCGCCGAGATCCTGGCCGCGCACAAGGTGCCGGCCACCGTCGAGTTCATCGCCCAGTTCAGCCGGTCCCGGGCCGGGAAGATCCAGCGCTACCGGTACCAGGAGTGACCGCGGCCGGACGTGACCGGACGGTCCACCGGGACCTCTGCTTCGCCGAGATCGAGGGCTACCGGCCGCTGCTGCTGGATCTGAGCGTCCCCGCCGACGCCCCCGGCCCGGTCCCGCTGCTGGTGTGGATCCACGGGGGCGGGTGGCGCTTCGGCTCGCCGCGGGTCGGCGAGTCCTGGCTCGGCGTCGCGGACCCCGTCGGCGCGGCGCTCGGCTGCGGATTCGCGGTCGCCACCGTGCAGTACCGGTTCAGCGGGGAGGCCCGCTGGCCGGCCCAGCGGGACGACGTCGCGGCGGCCGTACGCTGGTTGCGGCAGCACGCCGCGGAACTGGGCGTCGATCCGGCCAGGATCGCGGCCTGGGGCGAGTCGGCAGGCGGCCACTTGGCCGCCATGCTGGCCCTGACCTCGACCGGAACCGACAGCGCGGTCTGTGCGGCGGTGGCCTGGTACCCGCCCACCGACCTTCCCGCCCTGCAGCGGCAGGCGCATCCGGACTCCGTGATCGACCACGACCACCCCGGGTCCTCGGCCTCCCGGCTCATCGGGGCCGCGCTGCCCGACGCACCCGAACAGGCGGCGCTCGCCAGTCCGCTCCACCACGTCTCGGCGGCGGCTTCCCCGGTCCTGCTGATGCACGGGACCCGCGATCTGACCATCCCGCACCAGCAGAGCGTCCGCCTCGCCGGCGCGCTCAAGGACGCCGGAGCCGAGTGCGAGCTCGTCCTCGTCGAGGGAGCCGACCACTGCTTCGCGGGCGCCGACCTGCGGGAGATGGTCGCCACCAGCCTGCGGTTCCTCCAGCGCCGGTGCTGACCCCCGCTCCACACTGTTGATCACCTCCGAGTCCGGGCCCAACGCCCGGCGGCTTCGGTCAACCTGACCCGGTGGGGCAGCGGCTCCTCGCGCGTGCGGTGCGACCAGAACGCGTGAACGGTCCGGGCGAAGACCGCCAGGCGGTCGGGGTCGGCGTCGCGATAGACGGGGATGCGACGGGCCGTGCGGTCCGCGTGCTCGGGAGTGTGTCCGGCCGCGATCAGCCGGGGGACCCACAGGGCTGCGTCCGTCCAGTCGGGCCCCGGACACGACAGGGCCCAGTCGAGCAGCCGGACGCCGGAGCCGGTGACCATCAGGTTGAGTTCCCCGGCATCCGTGTGCGCCAGTGCGGAAGCACCCCGCTACGGTTGCCAGTGCACTAGTTTGCTCTTTGACGGAACGTCACCAGTGCGAAGGAGCACGGCACATGGCCAGCTCGAAGACCTTCACGGTCATCGCGGACCACTTCCGGCAGCGCATCCTGTCCGGGGAGCTGGAGCCCGGCACGAAGCTCCCCACGAACCGTGAGATCAGCGGGTCGTGGCAGGTGGCCGCCGCTACCGTCTCGCGCGCCCTTCAGGCCCTGCAGGTCGAGGGATTCATCAGGACCACACCACGCGGCACGTTCGTTTCGGACGAGCCCCGCGTGGGCCTCAGCAGCCGCGACAGGCTCGCCAGGGTCCAGCGGGTCAAGAGCATCCTTGCGGAGGGGGAGACAAGCCGCGTGACCGCCGCCGGATTGGTCCTGCCTCCCCTCTACGTGGCGGAACTGTTCGACCTGGACACCGGGGACCAGGTGGTACGTCGTGAGTGGATCTCCGGACGGGGCACCACTCGGACGTGCTTCGCTGTCACGTGGTACCCGGCCCAGTTCGCCGCCCTGGTTCCGGACCTGCTCTCAACGGCACCCGGCAAGAACGCCGGACTCACCGCGCGGGTCCTTGAAGCAACCGGCCGCCAGATCACGCATGCGCGCGATGACATGCACGGCCGGGCCGCTGACGCACGCGAGGCGGCCGGACTCGGCATCCCGGTCGGCTCCGCGATCCTCGCCGGCGCCCATCGCTGGAGTGACGACAACGGCGTGGTCGAGTACGGGGAGTGGGTGCTGCCTCCCCGCTTCGTCATCGGCTACGAATACACGCCCTGAGAGCAGCACAGACCCCCACCCCTGGGCGCGACGCGCTGGGGTGGCAGCCGCCGCACCCGGTGAAGGTGATCAGCGGCCCCGCCTGGTGTGGGGTCAGTCCAATGGAGCACTCGAGACGCCAAGCGGTGGGCGCGGTGGTGAGCTGGGGGGTGGGTGACTGCGCGCGGCCTCCCGGCACGGGGCTGTCGGGGACGGCGGACGGTGCGGCCCCTCAAGCGAACGGGAGCTGTGCTGTGGCGAAGGCCTATCTGGTGGGTGCGGGGATCGCGTCGTTGTCGGCGGCGGCGCTGCTGATCCGGGACGGCGGGTTCGCCGGGTCGGACATCACCATCCTGGAGGCACAGGACCGGGTCGGGGGCAGCCTGGACGCCGCGGGCTCGCCGCAGGACGGGTACACCATGCGCGGCGGACGGATGTTCGAGCTGCACTTCGAGTGCACCTACGACCTGCTGGACTCCATCCCCTCCCTCGACGACCCGGCGAAGTCGGTGACCGCGGACACCTTCGCGTTCCACGAGGACTTCGCCTGGAACGACAAGGCCCGCCTGGTCGACGCCTCCGGCAGCCCGGTCGACGCGCACTCGATGGGCTTCTCCGAGCGGAACCGCCTGGACCTGGTCACCTGCGTGGGCACCCCGGAGAAGCACCTGGACGGCAAGCGCATCTCGGACTGCTTCACCGAGGACTTCTTCACCACGAACTTCTGGTACATGTGGTGCACGACCTTCGCGTTCGAGCCCTGGCACTCCGCGATCGAGTTCCGCCGCTACCTGAACCGGTTCGTCCACCTGTTCAGGACCTTTGACACCATGTCGGGCATCTACCGCACCCGCTTCAACCAGTACGACTCGATCGTGCGCCCGCTGACGGCCTGGCTGGAGGGCCAAGGGGTCGCCTTCCAGCGGAACACCACGGTCACCGACCTGGAGCTGGCCCCGGCCGACGGCGTCACCGTGACCTCCGTCGCCTGCACCCGCGACGGTGTCCGCCAGGACCTCCCGGTCGCCGCCGGGGACCTGGTCTTCGTCACCAACGGCTCGATGACCGCCAACTCCACCCTCGGCAGCACCGACGCCCCCGCCGTCCTGGACACCTCCGCGCCCGACGCCTCGTGGGCGCTGTGGCAGACCCTGGCCGCCAAGCGGCCCGGTCTGGGCGACCCGGCCGTGTTCACCACCTCGGTCAAGGACTCCACCTGGGGCTCGTTCACCGTCACCACCCAGGACCCGACCTTCTTCAAGCTGATGGAGGAGTTCTCCGGCAGCCAGGCCGGCAAGGGCGGCCTGATCACGTTCAAGGACTCGCAGTGGCTGCTGACCATCGTCCTCAACCACCAGCCGCACTTCCACGAGCAGCCCGCCGGCACCTACGTCTGGTGGGGCTACGCCCTGTTCCCGGACAAGGCGGGCGACCACGTCGCCAAGCCGATGTCGCAGTGCACCGGCCGGGAGATCCTGACCGAGGTGATGGGGCACCTGCGCTTCGCCCAGGCCGAGCAGATCGTCGAGTCCTCGATCGTCCGGCCCGCGATCATGCCCTACATCACCAGCCAGTTCCTGGTCCGCAAGGCGGGTGACCGCCCCCAGGTCGTGCCGGAGGGCTCCACCAACCTCGCCTTCATCGGCCAGTACGCCGAGGTCCCCGATGACGTCGTGTTCACCGTCGAGTACTCGGTCCGCACCGCGTGGGCCGCCGTGGCGGAGCTGCTGCACCTCGACAAGCAGCCCCCGCCGGTCTACAAGGGCGGCCACGACCCCAAGGTCCTGCTCGAAGCCCTGCAGACCATGCACCGGCACTGATCGACCAGCACCGGCACTGACCCAAGGGAGTGGGCGCGTGTACTACAGCAACGGGAACTACGAGGCGTTCGCGCGCCCGCGCAAGCCCGCCGGCGCCGACCGGAAGACGGCCTGGTTCGTCGGGGCCGGGCTGGCCTCCCTGGCCGGTGCGGCCTACCGGCTCCTCGGGGTCGAACGCGGAGTCCCCGAGGTGCATGCCTCCACCTACGACCTGCGGGCGCTGCTCGCCGCCGCCAGCCGACTCCGCGACGGCGCCGAACTGAGCCTCCCCGGGCCGGAGTTCCTCCGCAGGCGGGTGCTGCACCGGCTGGAGGAGACCCAGATCGGAGCGCTGCTCGCGGAGTACGACCTGCTGAAGGAGGAGGAGCCGGACCGCCCCTGAGCCTGCGGTCGGCTCACCCCGGCCACCCCGCTCACCCGGTCACCCCGGCCACCCCCGGCGGCCCCCCGCTCACCCCCGGCGGCCCTTGCGGGGCCGGGTCACCGTGAACGCCCCGATGCCGAGCAGGCAGGCCGCGACGGCCCCCCACAGGTAGGGCAGGACGACGGCCCCGGTGTCCGGCAGCGGCTTCGGCCCCGGGGTCGGCGCCGAGCTACGGGTCGGGGTGGGCGTCGGCGTCGGCGTGGGGGTCGGCAGCGGCTTCGGCGGCAGCAGTCGCACCACCGCCGTTCCGGTCGCGCCGGGGTCGGCCGGGTCCGCGGCCGGGGCGGTGACGGTGGCGGTGTTGGTCAGCGTGCCCGTCGCCGTGCGGGCGATCCTCGTGGTGAGCGGGACGACCGCGGTGCCGTCGGCGGCGATCCGGCCGACCTGGCAGGTCACCTTGGCGCCCGCCGTCGCGCAGGGCGCCGAGCCGCTGTCGAGCAACGTCGTCCCGGCCGGGAGGGTGTCCGTCACCACCGCGTCATAGGCGTCCGAGGGGCCGGAGTTGGTGACCGTCAGCAGCCAGACCGCGGTCTCGCCCGCGGTCGCCGGGGACGGCGTGACGGTCTTGACCAGGGTCAGCCGCGCCCGCGGGTGCAGCTCGGCGGTCGCGGTCGACTCGTTGTCGGCCAAGTGCGGGTCGAGCACCAGCGAGTGGGCGAACGCGGTGTTGGCGATCCGCTGGTCGCGGAAGCCGGAGTCGACCCGCGCCGTCACCGTGACGGTGCGGCTCGCGCCGGGCGCCAGGGCGCCGAGGTCGCAGTGGATCGCCTGGCTGGAGGTCGCGGACAGCAGTCGGCCGCCCTTGAGGTCGAACAGGGTGTTGGCGTCCGTGCACCCGGGACGGCCCGGGGTGACCGTCGCCGGGCCCAGGCCGATCGGCAGCGCGTCGTCCAGGACGGCTCCCAGCGCGGTGGACGGTCCCGCGTTGGTCACCGTGAGCGTGTAGCTGAGCGGCTCGCCGGGGGCGAGGGCGGCGGGGCCGACGGTCTTGGTGATGCCGAGGTCGGCGACCGCGTCCACCGGCAGGGTGACCTCGCTGCTGTTGTTCGACGGGTCCGGGTCGGTGACGCCGGCGTCGCCGGTGGACACCGTCGCGGTGTTGCTGATCTGCCCGGGGCTGCTGTCAGGCGCGATGGCGACGACCAGGGCGACGGTGGCGATGTCCCCGGGCGCCATCGTGCCCAGCGCGCAGCTGACGGTGGCGCCGGGGGTGCAGCTGCCGGTCGACGGAGTGGCCGACACCAGCGTCGTCCCCGCGGGCAGCGGATCGGTCACCGCCACCTCCCCGACCGTCGAGGGTCCGTTCTGACGCACGGTCAGCACGTAGCCGACCTCGGTGCCCGCGTGGGCGGCGGTCACCGGCGAGGTCTTGGTGACGGCCAGGTCGGCCTGCCGGACCACGGTCGAGGTGGCCGCCGCCGTCGCCGGAACCGGGGCGGTCGGGGAGACCGCCCGCACCCGGTTGGTCACCGACGTCGCCGTGGAGGTCGGCGCGATCCGGACGATCGCCACCACGGCGATCGACTCGCTCGGGCTCACCTCGCCGAGTCGGCACACCAGCGGCACGGCCGTGGTGTCGCAGCTGCCCTGGTCCTGGGTCACCGAGATGACCTGGGCGTCCGCGGGCAGGGTGTCGGTGAGGACGACGTCCCGGGCGGTGGAAGGGCCCTGGTTGGTCAGCACCATCCGGTAGGTCGCGGACGAGCCCGCCACCAGCGGTTCCGGCTCGACGGTCTTGGTGACCAGCAGCGTCGCCAGGGTGCTCACCGGGGTGTCCAGGGTGGTGGTCCTGGTGTCGGGGCCCGGGGTCGGCGAGGCCGCCTCGGCCTCGTTGTGCAGCGTCCCGGTGGCCGAGGCGGCGACGTCGACGGTGATCCGGACGGTCATCGTGCCCTGGGCCGGCAGCCGGTCGGCCCGGCAGGTCAGCACGTTCGCCTTGGTCGCGACGGTGTCCTTGGTCTCGCAGGTGCCGATCGAGGGCTGCGCACTGTCGAACACCGCGTCCGCCGGGAGCGGGTCGGTGACGGTCAGGTCGGTGGCGTCGGACGGTCCGGCGTTGCCGACGGTGACCGTGTAGACGGCGCGCTGTCCGGCGACGACCGGGTCGGGGGACACGGTCTTGGCGATCGAGAGCGCGGCGTCGGTGGTGACCGTGGTGGTCGCCGCGGCCTCGTCGTTGGCGGCGTTCGGGTCCTGGGTCGCGGTGTTCACCCGGGCGGTGTTGGTCAGCGTCCCGGCGGGGGTGGAGGCGCGGACCCGGACCTCGACCGTGATCTGGACCGAGCCGCCGTCGGGGACGGTGCCGAGGTCGCAGTTGACGTTGCCGCCGGAGGCCTCGCAGCTGCCGCCGTTGGAGACGGTCGCGGAGAGGAAGTCCGTCCCCTCCGGCAGCGGGTCGAAGACGGTGACGTGCTGGGCGTCGGAAGGACCGTGGTTGGTGGCCCGGAGCCGGTAGCTGACGGTCTGTCCGGCGGTGACCGGGTCCGGCGTGCCGGTCTTGGTGATCCCCAGGTCGGCCTGGGTGGCGACCGGCGTGGTCGAGGTGGCCCTGTGGTTGGAGCCGGTCGGGTCGTCGGTCGTGGTGGTGACCGTGGCCGTGTTGCTGACCGTCGCGGCCGTCGTGTCGGCGGCGACCCGGGCGACCACGGTGATCGTCCGCGACGCGCCGTTCGGCAGGGTGCCCACGGTGCAGTGGACCGGGGCGGTCGGGCCGCAGCTGACGCCGCCGGTGCCGGTCGCCGAGACCAGGGTCAGCCCGGGAGCCAGCGGGTCGGTGACCGCGACGTCCTGGGCGTCCGACGGGCCGTGGTCGGTGACCACCAGGGTGTAGCTGACGTCCTGTCCGGCCACCACGGTGGCCGGCGAGGCGGTCTTGGTGATCCCCACGTTGGCCTGGGCCGCAGCCGTCGAGGTGTAGGTCGCGCTGTTGTTGCCGTGGTCCGGATCGGCGGTCGTGGCCGAGACCCGGCCCACGTCGGTGAGGTCCGCGGCCGACCCGGACGGGACGGTGGAGCCGATCGTCACCGTCGCCGTGCCGCCGTTCGGCAGCGTCCCGAGGTCGCAGCTGACGGTCGCGACCACGCAGCTGCCCTGCGAGGCGGAGACCGACCCGGCGGTGAGCCCGGTGGGCAGGGCGTCGCTCGCGGCCACGCCCCGGGCGTCGGAGGGGCCGTGGTTCACGATCGTCAGCGTGTAGGTCACCGGCCGGCCCGGCACCGGCTGCGCCGGGTTCGAGGACTTGGTGATGGCCAGGTCGGCGGAGGCGTCGACCTGGGTGTGCGCGGTGGCGCTCTCATTGCCGGGCGCCGGGTCCGGGGTGGTCGAGGTGACCGTCGCGGTGTTGGCGATCGGACCGGTGGCGCCCGCCGCCACCGCGGTGTTGACCGTCACCAGCACGGTCGCCCCGGCGCCGACGGTGCCGAGCCCGCAGCGCACCGGGCCGCCGAGCAGCATGCCGCAGGGCCCGTGGTCGGTGGAGGCGTCGACCAGGGTCAGCCCGGGCGCCAGCGGGTCCTGGACCACCACGCCCTCGGCGTTGGACGGGCCGTGGTTGGTGACCCGGATCAGATAGCGGCCCGCGGTCCCGGCCGTGAACGGCGTGGGCGAGGCGACCTTGGTGATGCTCAGGTCGGCGGAGGAGGCGACCGGAAGGCTTGCGGTGGCGGTGTTGTTGCCCGTGTCCGGGTCGGGGGTGGTGCTGGTCGCCGCGGCGGTGTTGTCCAGGCTTCCGGCCGGACGGCCCGGATCGACGTCGAGCACGACGGTGACGGTGCGGCTCGCCCCGGCGGCCAGGGCGCCCACCGGGCAGGTGATCACGGCGCCCGAGCTGGTGCACCCGCTCGCCGAGGCCAGCGTCGTCCCGGCCGGGAGGGTGTCGGTGACGGTCACTCCGGCCGCGTCCGAGGGACCGGCGTTGGCGGCCACCAGGGTGTACCGGACCTGCCCGCCGCGCACGGCCGTGGTCGGCGACGCGGTCTTGGTCAGCGAGACGTCCGCGGACGCCGCGATCGACCCGGTGGTCCCGGTGGTGTTGTTGGCGAGGTTCGGGTCCGGGGTGGCCGAGGTCACCGAGGCCGTGTTGGTCAGCGGCCCCGGCGGCTGCGCCGCGGCGACCTGGACGGTCAGCGCCACGCTGGAGGTGGCGCCGTCGGCGAGCGTGCCGAGGCGGCAGGTCACCGTCTGGCCGGCGGCCGAGCACAGCCCGGCCGGCGCCGCCGAGACGAAGGACGTGCCGCTGGGCAGCACATCGGTGAGGACGGTGTCGACGGCCGGCGAGGGCCCGCGGTTGGAGGTGTCCAGGGTGTAGACCAGCCGCCCTCCGGCCGCGCCCGGATTCGGCGAGACCGACTTGGCCAGGACCAGGTCGGCGGACCGCGCCACCGGGGTCACCACCGGGTATCCGGTCGCGGTGTAGGGCTGGTCGATGGTCTTCGCCCGGTAGTCGAGCGTGGTGGTGTTGGTCAGGGTGCTGCCGCCCGCGGCGCGGTCGACGGTGGCCCGGAAGGTGAAGGTCGAGGTGTCCCTCGGCGCCAGCGTCCCGCCCCGGGCCGCGTTCGCGCCCGCGCCGATCCGCATCCGGACGGTGCGGGTGGCCGCGTCGTACTCGCCCTGGTCGTCACCGGTCCGGTCGGTCTTCGGGCCGGGGTTCGCCCCGGCGGTCACCACCAGCGACCCCGGTACGTAGCTGATGCCGCCCGGCAGTGGATCGGTGACCACCGAGTCGGTCGCCGAGTCCTCCCCGGTGTTGCTGTAGACGACCGTGTACTGGAGCGTGTCGCCGGGCTGCACCGGGTTGTTGCCGTCGAGGTCGACCACCGACTTGGTGTCCCCGGGGAACTGCGGCGAGTAGAGGTCGATCGCCGTGGTCACCACACCGGGGTAGTACACGTCGCCCCGGGTGGTGAGCCCGACCGACGCCGAGGTCGACCCGTTGGCCAGGATGCCGTCCGCCTGCAACCGCTTGACGTCGTAGCCGAACTGGTTGCGGTCGGCCGGGTTCCGGGTGGTGGTCAGCCGCCCGAGCGAGGTGTTGCCCGAGTCGAAGAAGTTCTCCGGTTTCACCACCTGGTCCTGCAGGGCGACGTGGTCGAGCTGCATCTGATCACCGGTCAGACCCAGGTCGCCCTCGTAGGCGACCACGCCGACCTGGGTCTTCACCGGCCCCGAGGGCGGGGTGAGGAAGCCGCTGAGCCGCAGGGTCTGCTGCGCGGCGGTGGTGATCTGGGTGAAGCCGTCGAAGACGGTCAGGTCCCGCAGCGGCTGGGCCGGGTCGCGGTAGGCGACCACCAGCGACCAGCCCGCGTACTTGTCGGCGCCGGTCTGCGAGACCACGTCGGCGCCCCACCAGGTGCCGGTCCCGCCGCTCCGCACCCGGGCGGTCACGTCCGCGAACGCGTGGTACGGGCCGCGTCCGGCGGTGAGCGTCATGTACCGCTGCGCCGTCAGCGACTGGTAGGCGCCCCCGGGCGCGCGCAGCTTCATCGTCCGCGACGCCGCGTCCCCGGACGCGGCCCGGTCGCCGCCCCAGTACAGCCCGGCCCAGAGCACGGTCGCCCCGGTCGGCAGTACCACGTCGGAGCTGGACGACGAGATCGTGGACGCGTCGTTGTCAGCGTCCACCCAGGTCATCGACCAGTCGTTGTTGTTCAGCCTCGATCCGGCCCCGGTCCGCGCCTGGGCGCAGCCGGACTGCGCGGTCGGGCAGCTCATCAGCGAGTTGCCGAAGATCGCGATGGCGCCGTTGTCCTGCGCGGTGAAGACCCGCGCGAAGTCCGTTCCGGCCGCCAGCACGGCGGCGGGGGCCGGGGTCGAGCCCCACAGCGCCGCCAGTGTGAGGACGAATACCGCGAATCGGCGCAGAAGAGACAGCATGCCGCGAGCTTCTCAGCCCCCGCGGGACGTCCCGGGCGACACACCGAAACGCACGTCCCGAGATCACCTGTTTGTCGTTTCGTAGGACCGAAGCACCCCCGCGACTACCGTGTCCGGATGAGCACCCACGACTGGCTGGCCGACACCCGCGCCTCCTACGACACCGTCGCCGAGAGCTATGCGGAGCAGGTGCGCGACCTGCTCGACCGGATGCCCTACGAACGCGCGGCCCTGGCCCTGTTCGCGGAACTGGTCCGGGACGGCGGCGGGGGGCCGGTCGCGGATCTGGGCTGCGGGCCCGGCAGGGTCACCGCCCATCTGCGCGGCCTGGGCACGGACGCGTTCGGGATCGACCTGTCCCCCGGGATGGTCGAGGTGGCCCGGCGCGACCACCCGGGCCTGCGGTTCGAGGTCGGCTCGATGACCGACCTCGACCTCGCCGACGCCTCGATGGGCGGCCTGGTCGCCTGGTACTCGCTGATCCACGTCCCCGACCAGGAGATCGGCGCGGTCCTGGCGCAGTTCCGGCGGGTGCTGCGGCCGGGCGGCCTGCTGCTGCTCGGCTTCCACGTGGGCGACGACGCGCGACTGAAGACCGAGGGCTACGGCGGCCACCCGATGCGGGTCCTGGTGCACCGCCGCAGGCCCGACCGGGTGGCCGAATGGCTCGCCGACGCCGGGTTCACCGTGGAGGCGCGGACCACCCTCCGCTCGCCCGAGAGCCGGCTCGGCGCGATCCTCTTCGCGCGCTCTTCCCATACTTCGGCTGCCGATATATCTTCGGAGCTGTGAGCAGACGACGGAGCATGATGAGTGAGGCCACGTACTTCATCCTCGCCGCACTGCTGGATGGACCGCTGCACGGCTACGCGGTCATCAAGCGGGCGCAGGAGCAGTCCGGAGGCCGGGTGAACCTCGCCGTCGGCACCCTGTACGGGGCGCTGGAGCGGATGACGGACGACCGCCTGATCGAGGTGGACCGCGAGGAGGTCGTCGCGGGTCGGCCCCGGCGCTACTTCCGGGTCACCGAAACCGGGCGCGAGGCGGTCCAGGAGGAGGCCGGGCGACTGGCCGCCGCGGCGGCCGTGGTGACCGGACGGACGGCGCGGACCGCGCCCAGGCGCACGGCGCGCGGCACCGGACCGGCCGCGGCCGGAGCGGGACCGGTGATCGCATGACCGGCGGAGTGGGCTGGACCGAACGCTGGTACCGGGCGCTGCTGTTCGGCTACCCCCGGGAGTACCGCGAGCGCCACGGCGACGAGCTGGTCGGCACCCTGCTGGAGGCCGCCCCGTCCCGGCGGCTGCCCTCGCCGCGCGAGTCGGCGAGCCTGCTGGACGCCGGGCTGCTGGCCCGCCTGCGCACCGGGCTCGACCTGGTCCCGGCCTGGGCGGACGGACTGCGGCTCGGCCTGCTGCTGCTGGCGCTGACCCAGGCCGGGACGCTGCTGGGCAGTCTGTCGGGCAGTCAGCAGCGGGCCGACCTGCCGGTGCTGCTGCCCGCAGCGCTGCTGGCCGCGCTCGCGCTGCTGCGCGGCACGATGGTCGCCGCCGCCGTACTGGGGCTGGTCCCGGCACTGGTGACGACCTATCAGACGCTGCGGCTGCCCGCACACGGCACCGACCTCCTGGTCGGGTTCTTCTCCTCCCGGACGATCGCGATGTCGGCCGGGGCAGGCGGCTGGCTGAGCCCCGGCACCGCGCAGTTCTGGCTGATCGCGGTCGGCTCGCTGGTCCTGGCCGTACACCGGCGGACCCGCGGGGCGCTCCCCCGCCGGTCCTGGGGGTGGCTCGCGGTGCTGCTGGTCCAGGCCGGGTTCACCGCCTGGAGCAGGACCCTGCTGCTGCCCGCGCCACGGCCACCGGCCTTCCCGACCCCGGGCGGCGCCACCCTGGCCGCGATGCTGGCGCCGCCGCTGGTCGCGACGGTCTGCCTGCTGCTGCTGGCGCTACGGGCGACGGTGGCGATCCGCGACCCGCGCTGGATGGTCGCGGCCGGGGTCTACCTGGTCCCGGTCGCCGTCTTCGCGGCAGCGGTGGTGTCCGTGCAGCCGAGCGCCATCGTGACGCTCGACTACGAGCTGCCGGTGGTGCTGCTGGCAGCCGCAGGCGCGGTGGTGCTGCTGCGCGGGGCCGCGCGCCGGGCCGTGGCCGAGGAGGACTGAGGCGCTACCGCCAGGGTCCGTCCGGTGAACGACCTCGAGAAGCCACCGGGCGGGCTAGCCCGCGATGTCCTCGGCCGGGATCGGCAGCCGGGTGACCGCGCGGCCGGTGGCGGCGCGGACCGCCGCCGCCACCGCCGCCGGGGCGACCACGGCGGGGGCCGCGCCGACGGCCTTGGCGCCGAACGGCGCGACCACGTCCCGCTCCTCCACCAGCGCGGCCACCCGGATCACCGGGGCGTCCAGCGAGGTCGGCAGCCGGTAGTGGGTGAAGGACGGGTTGGCGACCCGACCGCCGTCGCCGACCAGCTCCTCCATCAGCGCCAGGCCCAGGCCCTGGGTGGCCCCGGCCTCGATCCTGGCCTCGATCTGCTCGGGGTTGAGCGCCCGGCCGACGTCCTGGGCGACCGTCAGTTCGACCACCCGGACCGTGCCCAGCTCCACGTCCACGTCGACCACCGCGCGCATCGCGCAGAAGGCCAGGCCGACGAAGGCGTCGCCCTGGCCGGTCTCCGGGTCCAGCGGCTCGGTGGGGTGCGGGCGGCACTGCGCGGTGGCCCACAGGTCCTTGCCCTCCAGCGCCTGGAGCACCGGCATGCCGAGCACCCCGTCATAGGAGGTGATCTTGCCGTCGGCGATGGTGAGCAGCTCGGGCGACATGCCGAACTGCGCCGCCAGCGGCTGCAGCAGCTGGTGCCGGACCATCAGCGCCGCGCGCTCGACCGCGCCGCCGGAGACCCAGGTCTGCCGTCCGCGGGCGGACGGTCCGGCCGGGGGCTGGTCGGTGTCGACCGGGGCGATGTAGACGTCGCTGATGCCCAGCACGTCCTGGACGATCTGCCGGGCCAGCGTGGAGAAGCCGGTGCCGGTGTCCACCGCGGTGCACATCACCGACGCCTGCGCGCCGCTGATCCGCACCGAGGCGGTGGAGACCTCGTCGGCCCCCTCCGCGCCGAGCATGTGCGCCATGCCGACCGCGTAGCCGATGCCGCGCCGCACCGCGGCCGGGTCGCCGGCCCCGTGCGGGCCGCCGGGCAGCAGCCACTCGTCGTCGGGCTGGTCCACCGGCAGGGCCGGCAACGGTTCCGCGGCCAGCGCGTCCAGCAGGCCGAGCACCGGCGCGGGGCAGGTGACGGCCTGTCCGGTCGGCAGCAGGTCACCGGTCGACATGGCGTTTCGGCGACGAATCTCCAACGGGTCCAGGTCCAGCGCGGCGGCCAGCTTGTCCAGCTGCGACTCGTAGGCGAAGCAGGTCTGCAGCGAGCCCTCGCCGCGCATCCGCCCGGCCGGCGGGTTGTTGGTGCGCACCGCCCAGGCGTCCACGAAGACGTGCGGGACCACATAAGGGCCCACGGCCATCGCCGCGGCGGCGGCCAGCGCCTCGCTGGACACCTCGGCGTACGCGCCGCCGTCCAGCAGCAGTTGGGCCTCGACCTTGACCAGACGGCCCTCGGCGTCCGCGTGGTGCCGGTAGCGCAGCAGCGCGGGGTGCCGGTGGGCATGGGTCAGGAAGGACTCCTCCCTGGTCAGCGCCATCTTCACCGGGTGCCCTGTGCGGATCGCGAGCAGGCCGAGGGCGACCTCGAAGCCGACGTCCTCGCGGTCGCCGGTGGCCCCGGGGACGCCGCTGACGACCAGTCGGACCCGGTCCGGCTCCAGGCCCAGGCACATCGCGGCCCGGTCCCGGTCGCCGTGCGGGTCGGTGCTGGCGACGTGCAGTTCCACGCCGCCGTCCGGGCGCGGCACGGCGAGTCCGGCCTCGGCGCCGATCGGGGCCGGGTCCTGCCGGCCGACCTGGTAGAGCCCCTCCACCACGATGTCGCCGACCGCCTCCGGGTCGCCGAAGCGCACCGGCTGGTGCCGGAACAGATTGCCGTCGGGGTGGATCGGCGGCGCGGTGAACGCCTGTTCGGGGTCGGTCAGCGGCTCCAGCGGCTCGTACACCACCAGCACCGCGGCGGCGGCGAGCCTGGCCGTGTCCGGGTGGTCCGCGGCCACCGCGGCGACCGGCTCGCCGTGGTGCCGGACCACCTCGGCGGCGAAGACCGGGCGGTCCTGCACGATCGGCCCGCTGGGCGCGCCGTCCGGTCGGCCGGACGGTCCCGGCCGCAGGTCGGCGGCGGTGACCACGGCGTGCACACCGGGCACGGCCAGCGCCGGGCCGATGTCCACGGACACGATCCGGGCGTGCGGGTAGGGGGCGCGGGCGACCGCGCCCCAGAGCAGCCCCTCGGCCCACAGGTCGGCGGCGTAGGGGAAGGTGCCCATGGCCTTGGCCAGCGCGTCGGCGCGGACCGGCGAGGCGCCCAGGCCGATCGGCGCGTCCGCGACCGCCGTCGCGGATCCGCCGCCCGCGCGCGCCGGGGCGGTCAGGCTCAGGCCCGCGGAGGTGACGGCCGCCCCGGCGGACTGCTGCGCCGGGATCCGGGCGCTGCCGCTGCCGACCGTGGCGGCGGTGCCCGCCTGGCGGGCGCCGCCGAGCGCGCCGCCGGTGGCGCTGCCGGGTGCTCCCTGCGGGACCCCGGGGGCCGGGGCGGTCAGGTTGTCGTCGTCACCGGCGGTGGAGGGGGTGGTCATGCTCCGGCCTCCGGGGCGGGCGCGTGCGTGTGCTGCTGGTGCGGCAGGACGTAGACGCCGGGCTCGGCCTCGGCGGGCGCGGCATAGCCGTTCTGGTCCTGCGGGTAGCCGCCCGCGGCGAGGTGCTCCGGCACCGGGAACTGGCCGGTGTGGTAGTCGGGCTGCGGGAACTGGCCGGTCGGGTAGTCCTGCCCCTGCGACTCCTGCGCCGGGATCGGGAACTGCCCGGTGTGGTAGTCCGGCACCGGGAACTGGCCGGTGCGGTAGTCCCCCTGCTGGTACTCGGCCGCCTCCGGGTAGCCCGCGTACTGCGGGACCTGGTGCTCGCCGGGGATGTCGCCCGCCGGGCCGAACAGCGGGTCGGGCTCGGCGGTCTGCTGCGCCGGGAGGTCCAGGTACACCGGCGGCTCCGCCTCCCGCAGCAGCTCCGCGCCGGTGTCGTAGTCGTCGTACGAACCCTCGGAGCCGGACTCCTCGGCCGCCGCGGTCTCGGCCGTGCCGCCGGCGTCCGGGTCGTCGGTCGAGGCCGCCTCCTCCGCGCGGGACCGCGCCACCGCCTGCACCGCCGCCAGCGCCCCGCGGTAGCCGGTGCAGCGGCACAGGTTGCCGCACAGCGCCTCGCGGGCCTGCAGCTCGGTCGGCTTGTGGTTGCGTTCGAGCAGGTCGTGCACGGCCATCGCCAGCCCCGGCACGCAGTAGCCGCACTGCACCGCGCCGCTCTCGGCCAGCGCCCGCTGCACGTCGGAGGGGCCGCCGTCGGCGGTCAGCCCCTCGACCGTACGGATCTCGCTGTCGGCCGCGAGCGCGGCCGGGACCAGGCAGGCGGCGGTCAACTGCCCGTCCAGCTGCACCGAGCAGGCCCCGCACTCGCCCTGGTCGCAGCCGCCCTTGGCGCCCGCGAGGCCGAGCCGTTCGCGCAGCACGTAGAGCAGGCTCTCGCCGATCCAGGCCTCGTTGACCGGCCGCTCCAGGCCGTTCACCCGCAGGGTGTAGGAGACCCGCGGCGACTCACCGCCGAATCCGCTCGTATCGTTCATGCCAGTCATACCCATGCCTTCGGCGATGCCGAGCGCCGCCGGGTTGGTCAGGTAGTCCGTCACTTCAACGCCCTCCCGAGTGCCCGGCGGGCCAGTACGGACACGGTACGACGCAGCCGAACCGCCGCCGCGCCCGGCCCCCCGTCCTTCCCGTCCTGGCCGCTCCCGGGGGCCGCACCGCCGGGCGGCTCGGGGACGCAGGCGGAGGCGACGTACTCGCCGAAGGCCGCCGCGGCGGCGGGGTCTATGGCCCGGTCGCCGTCCCAGTCGATGCAGCCGGAGACCCACTGCTCGGCCTCCAGCGGGCGCAGCGGCACCGGCGCGACCGCGCCGACCGCGCAGCGCACCGCGCGCCGGGCCGGGTCCAGCACCAGGGCCACCGACACGCTGGAGCGGGACGGGCCGCTGCGCCCGGTCGCCTTGAGGAACACCTGCGGCGCGTGCAGCAGCGGGACCCGGACGTAGCCCAGCAGTTCGCCGCCGCGCATCGGGTCGAGCCCGGTGAGCAGGTGACTGACCGGCACCTCGCGGGCGCCCTCGGGCCCGACCAGGGTGACCGTGGCCTCCAGCGCGGCCAGCACCGGCAGGGTGTCCCCGGACGGGTCGGCGGTGACGATGTTGCCGCCGAGCGTCCCGGCGTTGCGGACCTGCGGCGGGCCCGCGCTGCGGGCGGCCTCGGCCAGGGCCGGGATCAGCGCGGCGAAGTCGGGGCGGCCCATCCGGGCGTGGGTGAGACCGGCGCCGAGCTGGGCCGCGCCGTCCTGGTACTGCCAACCGCGCAGCTCGTTGATCCGCCCCAGGCCGATCAGCGCCATCGGGCGCAGCAGGCCGGCGTTGACCGCCCCCATCAGGTCGGTCCCGCCCGCCACGGGCACCGCGGCCGGGGAGGCAGCCAGCGCCGTGACCGCCTCGTCCAGCGAGGCCGGGAGCATGATCGTTTGGTTCACCTGTGTCCCACCGTGCTCGGGTTCCTCACACCGCCGTTCTTCGCCGTACCGTACGTGCAAACAGCCCGGACGCGCACCCTTCCGTCGCGCTGACCCCTCCTGAGGGTGGAGACCCGTCCCTATTGCCCGAATTGAGGCCCTTTTTGGTCGGACTGGGACGGATCCGCACCGCATCGGACCGGCTCAGACCTCCGGCGGAAGCCCCTCGATCGGACGTCCGGCCACCCCGGGACGCCGCTGCCACGGCTTCGGCCCCTCCGGCTGCCGGTACTCGACGCCCAGCGCGTCCAGCCGCGGGTAGTGCGCCCGCATCCGGGCCTCGAAGCCGTCCCAGTCGCGGTCGGCGGGCTGCTCCGGCAGCCGGGACCAGGCGACCTCGGCGAAGGCCGCGAGCCGCGGGAAGGCGCGGTAGTCGACGTCCCTGGCCTGCTCCATGAACTCGGTCCACAGGTTCGCCTGAGTGCCGATCACATGGGCCGCCGCCACCGGGTCCTGACGCAGCGCCGGCGGCACCGGCTCGAACCGGTAGACGTCCTCCAGGCTGCGCACCCAGCCGACCGGGACCGGCTCGTCCGGGCCGCCCGCCTGCCGGTGGTCCAGGTAGACGTGCTGCTCCGGGCACATCACCACGTCGTGCCCCGCCCTGGCCGCCGCCACTCCGGCGGAGTAGCCGCGCCAGGAGGAGACGGCGGCGCCGGGGGCGAGCCCGCCTTCGAGGATCTCGTCCCACCCGATCAGGCGACGTCCGCGCTCCGCCAACCAGGTGTCGAAGTGCCGCAGGAACCAGCTCTGCAGCTCGTCCTCGTCGGCGAGGTCCAGCTCCTTGATCCGGTTCTGGGCCGCCGCGCTGGCCTTCCACTGCTCCTTGGGGCATTCGTCCCCGCCGAGGTGGACGAAGGTCGAGGGGAAGATCTCCAGCACTTCTTCCAGCACGTTCTCGTAGAAGCGCAGCGTGCTCTCCTCGACGTTCAGGACGTTGGGGTTCACCCCCCAGTCGGTCCAGGTGCGCAGCGCCTCGGTGTCGACCACGTCCTGGTTGCCCAGCTCCGGGTAGGCGGCGATGGCCGCCTGGGCGTGCCCGGGGACGTCGACCTCGGGGACCACGGTGATCTGCCGGTCGGCCGCGTAGGCGACGATCTCGCGCAGGTCGTCCTGGGTGTAGTAGCCGCCGTGCGGGCGCTCGTCGCGGACCCCGCCGCTGCGGTAGCCGACCATGGAGCGCTCCCGCCAGCCGCCGGTCCCGGTCAGCTTCGGGTAGCGCTTGATCTCGATCCGCCAGCCCTGGTCGTCGGTCAGGTGCAGGTGCAGCACATTGAGCTTGTGCGCGGCCAGCAGGTCCAGGTAGCGCAGCACGTCCGCCTTGGGCAGGAAGTGCCGGGAGACGTCCAGCAGCACCCCGCGCCAGCCGAAGCGCGGCGCGTCCTCGACCACCACGGCCGGGACCGACCAGCCGTCCCGCCGCAGCGGGGCCCGGCGGAAGGCGTCCGGGCCGAGCAGCTGCCGCAGCGTCTGCGCGCCCCAGAACAGCCCGGCCTCGCCGCCGGCCGAGATGAGCACCCGTTCGGCGGTGGCTTCGAGCCGGTATCCCTCGGCGGCCGAATCGGCGTCCAGCGCCAGCTCGATGCCGCGCGCGCCCAGCACCCCCGGCTCCCCCGGGCCCAGCGGCAGCCCGGTGGCGGCGCCGAGCGCGGCGCGCAGCCAGTGCTGGACCCCTTCCGTCCCGGGGCCGCCGCGGAGCGTGGTGCCCGGGTCCAGCAGGAACGGTTCGCCGTCGGTCGCGAGGAAGTGAAGCGGGGCGGGTATGAGGTCCATGGGAGCCCATACTGCCCCGCCTCCCCCGATTGGTCCAGACCAGCCCGGCCAGCCGTCGGACGGCTGTCGGGCGGCCGTCGGGCGGCTAGGAGTCCTTGCCGCCCTTGTCCTTGCCGCCGCCACCGTCGAGACCGTCGAAGATCTCCTTGCACATGGGGCAGACCGGGTACTTCTTCGGGTCGCGGCCCGGCACCCAGACCTTGCCGCAGAGCGCCACCACCGGGGAGCCGGAGAGCGCGCTGTCCATGATCTTGTCGCGCTTGACGTAGTGCGCGAAGCGCTCGTGGTCGCCGTCCCCGTGGGAGGTCTGGGGTACCGACTCGGTCAGGGTGCCGAGACCGCCGACGCGCTGGGGCTCGGGTTCAAGGGTGCTCATAGCACCTCAGTCTAGGACCCCGGCTCAGTTCATCGACGGGTCGTCCGGGTAGGTGGCCACCATCGCCAGCTCGCCCCGCTGCCGCCGCAGCACCGCGCGCCACAGCCGGGCCGGGTCGGGAGCGGAGACGTCGCCGGGCTCGGACTCCACCACGTACCAGGAGCCCTCCAGCAGCTCGTCCTCCAACTGCCCCGGCCCCCATCCGGCGTAGCCGGCGAAAACCCGCAGCGAGCCCAGCTCGGAGGCCAGCAGCTCGGGCGGCGCCTCCAGGTCCACCAGGCCTATAGCGCCGTGCACCCGGCGCCAGCCGAGCACCTCCTCGACCGCCTGGTCGCCCGGCACCACGGCCAGCGCCAGCGCCGAGTCCAGCGCCACCGGACCGCCCTGGAACACCACGGCGGGCGAGCCGGCCAGCTCGGCCCAGCACTCCAGTACCGACTCGACCTCCACCGGGGTCGGACGGTTCAGCACCACGCCCAGCGTCCCCTCCTCGTCGTGGTCGAGCAGGAGCACCACCGCGCGGTCGAAGTTCGGGTCGGTCAGCGCCGGTGTCGCCACCAGCAGCCTGCCCGCGAGCGAGACGGCCTCGGTCATGCCTGCGATGATTCCGTACAGGACTCCGGGCGGGCAAGAAGAACCGCCGGGGCGGGGAAGCCGCGGCGAACCCGCGCCGAACCGTCCACCGGATGAGACGTTCGCCACACCACCCCAGCGGGGCAGGCCCTTTGACCCGGCCATACCAAAGTCGGACGTCACCGGGAACCACCCGTGGTCGCATTACCATCTTCTGGGGTGGTAGACCCGCATGTGAGTCGACACCTCCCGACCGCCCTCCCTCACCCCTGGATCGCGAGAACATGACCGAAGACGTCCTGCTTGTCCATGGCGGCAACCCGCTCGAGGGTGAGATCCGTGTCCGCGGCGCGAAGAACCTCGTGCCCAAGGCCATGGTGGCCGCCCTGCTGGGGCACGAGCCGAGCCGGCTCCGCAACGTCCCGGACATCCGCGACGTCAAGGTCGTCAGAGGACTGCTGCAACTGCACGGCGTCACCGTCCGCGAGGGCGACGAGGCCGGCGAGCTGATCCTCGACCCGACCCATGTCGAGAGCGCCAACGTCGCCGACATCGACGCCCACGCGGGCAGCTCGCGGATCCCGATCCTGTTCTGCGGCCCGCTGCTGCACCGGCTCGGCCACGCCTTCATCCCCGGCCTCGGCGGCTGCGACATCGGCGGCCGGCCGGTGGACTTCCACTTCGACGTGCTGCGCCAGTTCGGCGCGGTGATCGAGAAGCACCCGCAGGGCACCGTGCTGACCGCGGAGCAGCGGCTGCGCGGCTGCAAGATCGAGCTGCCCTACCCCTCGGTCGGCGCGACCGAGCAGGTGCTGCTGACCGCGGTGCTCGCGGAGGGCGTCACCGAGCTGCGCAACGCCGCGATCGAGCCGGAGATCGTCGACCTCATCTGCGTGCTGCAGAAGATGGGCGCGATCATCTCGATGGGGACCGACCGCACCATCCTGGTGACCGGCGTGGACCGGCTCACCGGCTACAACCACCGGGCCCTGCCGGACCGCCTGGAGGCCGCCTCCTGGGCCTGCGCGGCGCTGGCCACCGGCGGCAACGTCTACGTCCACGGCGCCCGCCAGCTGGAGATGATGACCTTCCTCAACACCTTCCGGAAGGTCGGCGGGGCGTTCGAGGTGGACGACGAGGGCATCCGGTTCTGGCACCCGGGCGGCGAGCTCACCGCCATCGCGCTGGAGACGGACGTGCACCCCGGCTTCCAGACCGACTGGCAGCAGCCCCTGGTGGTGGCGCTGACCCAGGCCTCCGGCCTGTCCATCGTGCACGAGACGGTGTACGAGTCCCGGCTCGGCTTCACCTCGGCGCTGAACCAGATGGGCGCCCACATCCAGCTCTACCGCGAGTGCCTGGGCGGCACCCCCTGCCGCTTCGGCCGGCGCAACTTCCTGCACTCGGCGGTCGTCTCCGGACCGTCCAAGCTGCAGGGCGGCGAGCTGGTCATCCCCGACCTGCGCGGCGGCTTCTCGTACCTGATCGCGGCCCTGGCCGCGCAGGGCACCTCCCGGGTGCACGGCATCGACCTGATCAACCGCGGCTACGAGAACTTCATGGAGAAGCTCCGCGACCTCGGCGCCCAGGTCGAGCTCCCGGGCGAGGACGACGAGTAGCCCCGGGATTCCACCCGATCGGCCCACCGGGCCGACAACGCACCGCGCCGGATCGCCCGCCCCGGAAGGGGCCGGAGATCCGGCGCGGTGGTGTCGCGGTCCTGCTGGTCCTGCTTACTTGCCCTTGGCGGCTTCCTTGAGCTTGGAGCCCGCGGAGACCTTCACGCTGTAGCCGGCGGCGATCTGGATCGGCTCGCCGGTCTGCGGGTTGCGCGCGGTACGAGCGGCACGGTGGGTGCGCTCGAAGGTCAGGAAGCCGGGGATGGTGACCTTCTCGTCACCCTTGGCGACGACGTCGCCGACGACCTCGGCGAGCGCGGCCAGGACGGCGTCGGCGTCCTTCCGGGTCACCTCGGCACGCTCGGAGAGGGCGGCCACCAGCTCACTGCGGTTCATGTGTACTCCATTGTGGTCTGTGCGCGATGCGGTCCTCGGCTGCCCCGGAGGACCGCCGCCTCGGCTGTCGCGCCACCCTGGAAGGGTGACGTACCGACAGGCGATGGGGGTGCTGCTTGCTGCCCCAGGCTGCGCAAATCTCTTGCCTAGGGACGAATCCTGCCCCCACCACCGCCGGGAAAGCGAATCCGGCTGCTGCGGGAGTCACACGAACAGCGCCATGCGACACGCGCAGTGACGGTTCGTCGGCTCCCGCCGACACTCTAGGCGCTGTGTCCCGTGTGGCAGGCACGGCGCGCCGGTGCAGGGCTTACCGTACGCCCTCGGGCCAGATGCCCCCAAACGGCGCGCATCCGACACCCTGAGGTCCGTGGGCTCAGAGCTGGGCCGCGGGGAAGCCCCCGGTGTCGCCGGCCGGGTTGCGCGGGGCCTGGGCCGTCCCGGCCGCGAACGCGGCGTCACGGACCGCCGCGGCGACCGTCTTGGCCACGTCCGGGTGGAACACGCTGGGGACGATGTAGTTGGCGTTGCGCTCGTCCGCGGAGACGGTGGCGGCCAGGGCGCGGGCTGCGGCGATCATCATCTCGCTGTTCACGGTGCGGCTCTGAGCGTCCAGCAGGCCGCGGAACACGCCCGGGAACACCAGCACGTTGTTGATCTGGTTGGGGAAGTCGCTGCGCCCGGTGGCGACCACGGCTGCGGTCTGCCGGGCCACCGCCGGGTCCACCTCGGGGTCCGGGTTGGCCAGCGCGAAGACGATCGCGGCGTCGGCCATCGTGGCGATGTCGTCCCCGTCCAGTACGTTGGGGGCGGAGACGCCGATGAAGACGTCCGCGCCGCGCACGGCCTCCTTGAGGCTGCCGGTGCGCCCGCTGCGGTTGGTGTTCTCGGCGACCCAGCGCAGCGAGTCGTCGAGGTCCTCGCGCCCCTCGTGCACCACGCCGTGCACGTCGGCGACGGTGGCGTGCTGGACGCCGGCGTCCAGCAGCAGCTTCAGGATGGCCGTGCCCGCCGCGCCCGCGCCGGACATGACGACCCGTACGTCGGCCATCTCCTTGCCGACCACCTGGAGCGCGTTGGTGAGCGCGGCCAGGACGACGATCGCGGTGCCGTGCTGGTCGTCGTGGAAGACCGGGATGTCCAGGGCCTCGCGCAGCCGGGCCTCGATCTCGAAGCAGCGCGGCGCGGAGATGTCCTCCAGGTTGATCCCGGCGAAGCCCGGCGCGATGGCCTTGACGATGGCCACGATCTCGTCGCTGTCCTGGGTGTCCAGGCAGAGCGGCCAGGCGTCGATCCCGGCGAACCGCTTGAACAGCGCGGCCTTGCCCTCCATCACCGGCAGCGCGGCCTTGGGGCCGATGTTGCCGAGGCCCAGCACCGCGGAGCCGTCGGTGACCACGGCCACGCTGTTGCGCTTGATGGTGAGCCGGCGGGCGTCGTCCGGGTTCTCGGCGATGGCCATGCAGACCCGCGCCACGCCCGGGGTGTAGATCATGCTGAGGTCGTCGCGGTTGCGGATCGGCAGCTTGGACGACATCTCGATCTTGCCGCCGAGGTGCATCAGGAAGGTGCGGTCGGAGACCTTGCCGATGGTGATGCCGTCGATGGTGCGGAGCTTGTCGACGATCTCCTCGGCGTGCGCGACCGAGGCGGCGGCGATGGTGACGTCGATCCGGAGCGCCTCAAGACCTGAGGCGGTGACGTCGAGACCGGTCACGGAACCGCCGCAGGACTCCACCAGGGTGGTGATCTGGCTGACCGCGTTGCCGCGGGCCGGGACCTCCATCCGCACCGTGATCGAGTTGGACACACTGGGCACCGTCGCCATCGACGTTCCTTCTCTCGTACGCGCACTGCACATGCTTCTTCAGGTTGGCAGTCCGATCGTCGCACCTACCGGCCCGTAAGTGGAAATGTTGTTCCACACAGCGGAGGGAGAGGATTCTCGTGCGAAGGGAATGCGTTCCCGGGGACCTTTGTTAGTCTGGGTGTGCGGCACCGATTCGATCCAAGCCCCCGGGCCCAACCTTAGTCGCCCAGAGCGACCACTTGCCGCGAGGCGAGCATGGCGGGTCGGTGCCGTACTGAACGTCCGTGAGGGGCGCTCTGACTCCAGGTCAGAGCGCCCCTCACGCGTGTGCCCTCAGGGCCGCAGCAGGGCCGGGACGCCGTCGCCGTCCGGGAGGTCCAGCGGGCCGGAGAGCACGGTCAGCCGCTGGGTGGCCCGGGTCAGCGCCACGTAGAGCACCCGCAGCCCGGCCTCCGACTCCCCGGCGATGCCGGACGGGTCGGCGACCACGGTGGCGTCGTACTCCAGGCCCTTGGCCTCCAGGCTGCCCAGGGCCACCGCCCGGCCGCCCAGGCCGGAGATCCACGCCGCGGCCTCGCCGCGGCGGTCCATCGGCACCACGATGCCGACCGTGCCGTCCACCTCGCCCAGCAGCCGCTCGACCTCGGCCCTGGCCGCCGGGCCGACCGCGTCCTCGGCCGCGACCGAGACGAAGCGCGGGTGCACCCCGGTGGAGCGGACCGCGTTCGGCGGCTCCACCCCCGGCGCGGCCTGCGCCAGCACCCGCGAGGCCACGTCGGCGATCTCGGCCGGGTTGCGGTAGTTCGTGGTCAGCGTGTAGCGGCGGCGGGTCTTGCTCCCCAGCGTCTCGTCCATCGCGGCCTGGGCCTCGGCCGGGTCGATCCAGGAGCTCTGGGCCGGGTCGCCGACGATGGTCCAGGTGGCCTGGCGGGCCCGGCGGCCGATCATGCGCCACTGCATCGGGGTGAGGTCCTGCGCCTCGTCCACGATCACGTGCGCGTACTCGGTGCGCTCGGCCGCCTCGCGGCGGGCGTCGAAAGTCCGCCGGTTGCGGTCGGCGGCGGTGGTGACCTCGTCCAGGCCGGTCAGCAGGTCCACCGCGTCCACCTCGCGGTGCCGGGGCCGGGCCGGCTCGCCGAGCAGCACCAGCAGCTCGTCCAGCAGCGCCGTGTCGTGGGCGGTCAGGGCGCCCCTGCCGTCGTCGTCCAGGTGCTTCCAGGAGGCGGCCAGCAGCCGGGTCTCCTGCTGGCTCAGCGAGCCGCGGACCAGCCGGCCGACCAGCCGCTGGTCGCGGAGCGGGGCCAGCGCCCGGCGCGGGGTCAGCGCGGGCCACCAGGCGTCCAGGAAGGTCAGGAAGCGCTCGTCGTCGCCGATGTGCTCGTCGAAGGCCTCCCGCTCGCGCTGCTGGTGCTCCCGGTCCACCCGGTCGCCGGTGCGCGGTCTGGTGCGCAGCAGCAGCGACCACAGGGCGTCCAGCAGCAGCCTGCGGGCCCGGGGCTTGAGCAGGTTGACCGGGGTCGCGCCGGTGCCGAGGACGCTGCGGCGGATGTTCCGCAGCGCGGCGGCGTCCAGCCGCAGCACCTCCCCCAGTGCGCTGACCCGCAGCTCGGCGGGGGCGCCCGGGGCGTCCAGCGCGGCACGGGCGGCCCGGCGCATCAGCGCGACCATCCGCGAGGAGCCCTTGATCCTGGCGACCTCGGGGCTGTCGTAGCTGTCCGCCTCGATGCCGTCGACCAGGCTGCCGACCGCGCGGATGGCGACCTGGCCCTCCTCGCCCAGGGCCGGCAGCACGCCCTCGGTGTAGGAGACCAGCAGCGCGGTCGGGCTGACCACCAGAATGCCGCCCGCGTAGCGGCGCCGGTCCTGGTAGAGCAGGAAGGCGGCGCGGTGCAGCGCCACCGCGGTCTTGCCGGTGCCGGGGCCGCCGGTGACCAGGGTGGCCCCGGCCGCGGGCGCGCGGATCACGGTGTCCTGCTCCTGCTGGATGCTGGAGACGATGTCGCGCATGCTGTGGCCGCGGGCCCGGCCCAGCGTCGCCATCAGCGCGCCGTCGCCGACGATCACCAGCGGCTCGCCGTCCAGCACCGGTTCCAGGTCGGGGCGGAGCAGGTCGTCCTCGACGCCGAGCACCCGGCGCCCGCGCGAGCGGATCACCCGGCGGCGGACCACCCGTCCCGGGCGCAGCGGGGTGGACTGGTAGAACGGCGCGGCGGCGGGCGCGCGCCAGTCGATCACCAGCGGGCCGTACTCGGTGTCCAGCACCCCGAGCCGGCCGATGTGCAGGGTCTCCGCGACGGCGGGGTCGGCCGGGTCCAGCGGGGTCTGCGAGGGGAAGCCGTCCTCCTCCGGGCCGTCCGGGCTCTGCAGGTCGATCCGGCCGAACAGGAAGTCCTCGAACTCGCTGTTCAGCCGCTGCAGGTGCAGCCCGGCCCGGAACACCTGGGCGTCGCGCTCGGCCAGCGCGCCGGGGGTGCCGACCGAGGCCTTGCTGGTGGCGTCGTTGAGGATGTACTCGGCCTCGGCGAGCTTCTCCTCCAGCCGGCGGTACACCCGGTCGAGGTGCTGCTGCTCGACGGCGATCTCACGGTCCCGGAGTGAGTCCGCGTGGGCGCGGCTGCTGCTGGTGCCGGCCTGGATGTCGCTGGGCGCGGTCAAGGGACCCCCTGTGTGCGTGGTGTGCGGCGCTTCACCCCTCGTCCCGGCGAAGGGAAAAGGGGGACGGACGATCGTACGTCATCCGCACACGTCGGCGCGCGCCCGCTCGGCCGGAAACGCCGAAAGCCGCCACGTCACGGGGACGGGCGGCTCTGACGCATGGGGGTAGGGCCTTTTCCTGAAAGGCCCGGTGGTGGAGGTGGCGGGAATCGAACCCGCGTCCTGTGGTGTGAAACCAGGGCTTCTCCGAGCGCAGACCGCTGCGATTTTCTCGGCCCCGGCAGTCTCGCGGACAAGCCGCCGACGGGCCCAGTCACTGTTTGGTTTCCCGGCGCACCCCGTGACCGGGTGCGACGGTGGAGTTCCCTAGATTATGCCAGGATCCGGGACGGGAACGCGCCCGGTCTGACACCTTTTACTCTCGCTCAGGCGGCGAGAGCGAAGGAATCGCTCTTGTGATTGGCGATTATTTTTTTGCGACATATGGTTTACGAGATCATTGCCGCTTCCTCGGCTCGCTTCCCCTGATTCGACATCCCCAGTCGAAACCGATCACCCCCATGGGGTGCTGTTCAATTGTCAAGGCACCCGCGCGTGCTCCGGGCGCCGTCTCGCACGGACCTGGGGGGTCCGGCTCGACACCTTCATCCTACGGCTCCGCGGAGGGGCCGGTCCACCACATTAGCCCTGGGCACGGCGGCGCACCGCGGACAACGCGCGGTCGGTCTCGCGCCGGTCCTGCTTCTCGCGCAGGGTCTGCCGCTTGTCGTGCAGCTTCTTGCCCTGGGCCAGCGCCAGCATCAGCTTGGCCCGGCCGTCCTTGAAGTACAGCGACAGCGGGACCAGGGTGAAGCCGGACTCGCGCAGCTTGCCGTCGAGCTTGCGGATCTCCTCCTTGTGCAGGAGCAGCTTGCGCTTGCGCCGGGCGGCGTGGTTCGTCCACGTGCCCTGCGCGTACTCCATGATGTGGACGTTGTGCAGCCAGGCCTCACCGTTGGTGATCTCGGCGAAGCCGTCGACCAGCGACGCCCTGCCTGCCCGCAGCGACTTGACCTCGGTGCCGGTCAGCACCATGCCGCACTCGATCTCGTCCAGGATGTTGTAGTCGTGCCGCGCCTTCTTGTTCTGCGCGACCAGTTTGCGTCCGGGTTCTTTTGCCTTGGCCATGATGCGGGCCATTCTCGCATCCGGAGCACCCTGACGGCACGGAGGTTATCCGCCGCCGGATCCGGACAGCCCGGCCAGGTCGTCCAGCACGGTGATCGCCGTCCGCTCCGCCGCCTGCGGGCCCGCGGACGGCGGGACCTCCACGTCCGGGGTGATCCCGGTGCCGTCCAGGTCGCGCCCGTCCGGGGTGCGGTAGTGGCCCACCGTGCGCTCCACCGCCGCGCCGCCGGGCAGCGGGGTGGCCTGCTGCACCGCGCCCTTGCCGAACGTCCGCGAGCCCACCACCACGGCCCGGTCCCGGTCCTGGAGCGCCCCGGTGAGCAGCTCGGCGGCGCTCATGGTGCCGCCGTCCACCAGCACCACCAGCGGGACGGCGGTGTCGCCGCCGGGCTCGGCGGTGAGCCGCCGCACCGTGTCGCCGTCCTGGTACGAGCCGACCGGGCCGCCGTCCAGGAAGCTGGAGGCGGCCTCCACCGACTCGTCCACCAGGCCGCCGGAGTCGCCGCGCAGGTCCAGCAGGATGCCCCGGCCGCGGCGGTCGGCGCTCTGGTGCACCGCGGCCTCGACCAGGTCGCCGGTGCCCCCGGTGAAGGCGGAGACCGCGATCCGGGTGATCCCGGCGGCCGGACGGTCCACCACCACGTCCTGGGCGTCCAGCAGTTGGCGGCGCAGGGTGACCGAGTGCGCGGCGCTGCCGCGGCGCAGGGCGAGGGTGACGGTGCTGCCCGCGAGCGGGCTGTCGCCGCGCAGCAGGGCCACCACCTCGGTCACCGGCAGGCCGGTCACCGGGCGGCCGTCCACCGCGGTCAGCTGCTCGCCCGCGCGCACCGAGGCCCGCGCGGCCGGGCCGTCGCCGCGGACCCGGGAGACGGTGACCACCCCGGCCGGGCTGCGCACCACCCACAGCCCGACCCCGGCGTAACGGCCGTCCAGGGCCTGGGCCATGGCCGCGTACTGCTCGGGTCCGTAGTAGGCGGCCCAGCGGTCGCCGCTGTCGGCGACCCAGCGCCGGGCGGCGGCGTCCACCGCGGCCGCGGTGGACGACCGCGGGCTCTCGCTGCCCCAGGCCCCGGCGGTGGCGCCGGTGGCCAGCACGGCCGCGAACACCAGGCCGAGGGCCAGCTGCAGGCGGAGTCGCGAGTGGCTACGGGACATGCTGGCTGAGTCTAGGGGGACGACGTGCCGTTATCGTGGCGAACGCAGCAGAACGCCCCGGACGCAGTACAACCTCCGGGGCGTTCATGGGACTTGCCGATGATCCGACGGCTCAGACCCGCAGGTACTTGCGCAGGGTCAGGAAGGCCGCGAGGGAGGAGACCGCGAGGCCGGCCAGCAGCATCAGCGGCATCACCTGGAACACCGGGCCCCAGCCGATGAAGGTGATCAGCTTGACCTGCTGGCTCAGGAACCGGTCGATGATCAGGTACTTGCCCACCGCCAGCATCGCCGAGGCCAGCGCCGCGCCGACCACCGCCGCGAACGCCGCCTCCGCGATGAACGGCATCTGCACGTAGTAGTTGGACGCGCCGACCAGTCGCATGATCCCGGTCTCGCGCTTGCGGCTGAAGGCGGACACCCGGACCGTGTTGACGATCAGCAGCACGGTGACGAAGGCCATCACCCCCATGATGATCCAGGCCACGATCTGCGCCCCGTTGAGCAGGTTGAACAGCGGCTTCAGCACCTCGTTCTGGTCCTGCACCTCCTTGACCCCGGGCTGTCCGCCGACCAGGCCGGACACCACCTGGTACTTCTGCGGGTCGGTCAGCTTGACCCGCAGCGAGTTCTGGAACGAGTCCGCGGTCAGCGAGGGGATCAGCGGGTTCTTCGGGTCCTGCTTCTTGAACTCGTCCAGCGCCTGGGCCGGGGTCTCCGTGTAGAACTTCTCGACCAGGCCGGTCTTCTGCAGCTGCTGCCGGACGGTGTCCATCTGCGTCTGCGTCGCCGCGCCGGAGGCGCAGTTGGGGGCGATCGCGTCGGTGGACGCGCCGCCGGGAACGGTGGCCGCGCCCTGTCCGGCGTCGGCCTTGTTGCAGAAGAAGATCGAGACCTCGACCTTGTCGCCCCAGTACCCGCGCATGTCGCGGACCTGCGCGTTGAGCAGCAGGGCCGCTCCCACCATCGCGAGCGAGAGCGCCACGCTCACGACCACCGCGATGGTCATCGTCAGGTTGCGGCGGAGACCGATGCCGATCTCCGACATGACGAACTGTGCTCGCATGACTTCCTAGCTGTTCTCTTCGTGACGCCGCCTGGTGCGCACGCCGTGGGGTGGGAGGCGGACGGGCCCTAGTGCTGGTAGCCGTAGACGCCGCGGGACTGGTCGCGGACCAGGTGGCCCTGGTCAAGCTCGATGACCCGCTTGCGCATCTGGTCGACGATCGCCTGGTCGTGCGTCGCCATCAGGACGGTGGTGCCGGTCCGGTTGATCCGGTCCAGCAGCTTCATGATGCCGACGGAGTTCTGCGGGTCGAGGTTTCCGGTCGGCTCGTCCGCGATCAGCAGCATCGGGCGGTTCACGAAGGCGCGGGCGATGGCCACCCGCTGCTGCTCGCCGCCGGACAGCTCGCCGGGCATCCGGTCCTGCTTCCCGGCCAGGCCGACCAGTTCGAGGACCTCGGGCACGACCTTGCCGATCACCCCGCGCGGCTTGCCGATGACCTCCAGCGCGAAGGCGACGTTCTGGCCGACCGTCTTGTTCGGGAGCAGCCGGAAGTCCTGGAACACCGTGCCCAACTGGCGGCGCATCTGCGGCACCTTCCAGTTGGACAGCTTGGCCAGGTCCTTGCCCAGCACGTGCACCTCGCCGGTGCTGGGCCGCTCCTCGCGCAGGATCAGGCGCAGGAAGGTCGACTTGCCCGAGCCGGAGGAGCCGACCAGGAAGACGAACTCGCCCTTCTCGATCTCTAGCGAGAGGTTGTCCAGGGCGGGACGGTTCTGCTTCGGATAGGTCTTGGAGACGTTGTCGAATCGGATCACGGCTGCATCACGGTCGGCCAGTCTAGGTGTAAGAGGGAGCGCGGGTGCCGATAATCCGGAACCGTGCTTCCCTCCCTCGCGGACAGGGACAGGTCTGCCGACCTTACGCGAAGCTGATGCGTGCTCGCAGTCACGGGCACACAAAGCCAGGGGAGTTCCCGGTCAAAAGCCATCAAATCGGAACAGAAAAACCGGTAAGATCTTGGATTCCGCAGTGCTGATCACTCAGTGTGATCATGTCACCGGTTGGCCCCGGAACGAGAATCCGCCCCGGACGGGTTCGGCATGGCACAGTGGAGGGAACCCACCCGGCATGGTGTCTCGTTGGGCAGGTCGAAGGAGGAGATCGAAATGACGCTCGACCGTCTGGTGTGCGCCAACTGTGCCGGCCCCGTGGCCGAGGGCCGCTGCCCCACCTGCCGTGCCAGCCGACAGCGGATGCAGGAGCAGCAGGGTCCGCTCGGCGGCCTATCCCCCGCCGCGCTGATCGCCCTGCTGGTGGCGCTGATCGCGTGCGCGCTGATAGCCCGGCACGCCTTCGCCTAGCCGAACCGCCCCGAACAGACCGAGCAGGCCCCCGGAGTGCGCTCCGGGGGCCTGCTGCGTGCCGGGGTTCTGCTGTGCTGCCGGGGGTCTGTCGGGTGCCGGGCTCAGGCGCCGTGCCGGGGGGCCGCGGTGCGCGGGCCGAAGCGGAACACCAGCCCGCCCGCGAGCAGCGTGAAGCCGCCCGCCAGCAGGTAGGGGACGCTGTGGTCGGAGCCGGTCTCGGCGAGCGTCTGCCGGGCGGTGGGCTGCGCCATCGTGCCGCCGTCGCCGCCGGTCGCACCGGTCGCGCCGCCCGCGGCGGTGTCGCCGGTCGCCGTGGGCGTCCCGGTGGCGGAGCCGCCGGCGGTGGCGGAGCCGCTGGGGTCGTCACCGGGTGTCACCGTGGTGGCCGGCACGCTGGTCGGGTCCGCCGCCGGGTCGGTGGTGCTGCCGGTGTCCGCGGGGGCGGTGGTGTCGGGGGCGGCGTCACCGGTCGGCGTGCTGGTCGGCGTGCTGGTGGGCACGTCGGCCTCGTCGCCGGGGAGGTCCAGCGGACCGTTGATGACCTTGCCGGGGGCCAGGCTCGGGGCGGTGACGGCGTTGGCGACGCCGGTGACCATCAACCCCGCGCCGGACAGCGCCAGCGCGGCGGCGGCCACGCGCACCTTGCGCGACCGTATGCCGGCGCCCCTCTTCCGGTGTCCGCGACGCATATCGGCCACAACGGCCCCTCTCACCACTCGCCTCCTGCCCGTACCGGGCATTGCGGGCCAGCATGGTGAATCACGCTACGGAACGTCAACGGCGATCTGTCCGGTTTCCGGGGCAGATCGCCGTGACTGGTAGGAATTATTCGGCCTTCTCGCTCTGCTTGCGCCAGCGGATGCCGGCCTCGATGAAGCCGTCCAGCTCACCGTCCAGAACCGCCTGCGGGTTGCCCACCTCGTACTGCGTGCGCAGGTCCTTGACCTGCTGGTACGGGTGCAGCACATAGGAGCGCATCTGGTTGCCCCAGGAGTTGCCGCCGTCCTTGAGCGCGTCCATCTCCGCCTTCTCCTCCTGGCGGCGCCGCTCCAGCAGCTTGGCCTGCAGCACGTTCATCGCGCTGGCCTTGTTCTGGATCTGTGAGCGCTCGTTCTGGCAGGAGACCACGATGTTGGTGGGGAGGTGGGTGATCCGGACCGCCGAGTCGGTGGTGTTGACGCCCTGTCCGCCGGGGCCGGAGGAGCGGTAGACGTCGATCCGCAGGTCGCCCTCGTCGATGTCGATGTGGTCGGCCTTCTCGACCACCGGGAGCACCTCGACGCCCGCGAACGAGGTCTGCCGCCGGCCCTGGTTGTCGAACGGGGAGATCCGGACCAGCCGGTGGGTGCCCTGCTCGACCGAGAGCGTGCCGTAGGCGTAGGGCACCTTGACGCCGAAGGTCGCCGACTTGATCCCGGCCTCCTCCGCGTAGGAGGTGTCGTAGACCTCGGTCGGGTAGCCGTGCCGCTCGGCCCAGCGCAGGTACATCCGCATCAGCCGCTCGGCGAAGTCGGCCGCGTCCACGCCGCCGGCCTCGGCCCTGATGTTGACCAGGGCCTCACGGGCGTCGTACTCGCCGGAGAGGAGGGTGCGGACCTCCATCTCGTCCACCGCCTTGCGGATGCTCTCCAGCTCGGCGTCGGCCTCGGCGCGGGCGTCCTGGTCGTCCTCGTCGGCGGCGAGCTCGAACATCACCGAGAGGTCCTCGATCCGGCCGCGCAGGGTCAGCACCTTGCGCAACTCGCCCTGGAGGTAGGAGAGCCGGCTGGTGACCACCTGGGCGGCGTCGGGGTCGTTCCACAGATCGGGCGCGGCGGCCTGCTCCTCGAAGATCGCGATTTCGGAACGGATCTTGTCGAGATCGACCACGGCCTCGATCGACGACATGGTCGTTTCGAGGGACTTGATTGCTTCGGAAGGATCGATGGCTGCCACGCCACCAGCCTAGTGCTTCCCGGGACGGGATCCCGCCCGGCTACCGGGTGTGCGCGTAGGCCACGCCTCCGGCCGCGGTGCGCAGGAACAGGGCGACGCCGGTGGCGTCGGTGCAGGCGGCCGGTTCGCCGGCGGCGCCCGGCAGCGTCCCGGACGTCCACAGCGCGCCCCCGGCGCTGCCCGCGGCCTCCGCGCCGGAGGCGGCGAAGACGTACTGCGCCCCGCCCGCGGTCTGCACCGCTTCGGGACGGGCCCCGGCGCCGGTCGCGGTGACCCCGGTGACCGGCTGGGCCGGACGCCACAGCCCGTTCACCGCCTGGGTGCGCAGCACCGGGCCGCCGCCCGCGGGCAGCACGAAGGCGTCGATCCGGCCGCTGCTCTCGGCCACCAGGGCGGGCGCGCCGGTGATCCGGCCCGCCGTGCCGACGGTCTGCCAGACGCTCCAGGCGCCGCTGCCGCTGTACGAGGTGGTGGCCAGGTCGGAGCCGATCCTGGCGACCAGGTCGATCCGGTCGCCGTGCACCGCGGCGGCGGGCGGCGAGTCGACCCGCATCCCGCCGTCCAGCTTGCCCCAGGCGCTGTCGCTCCACCGGCCCTGGACCAGGGTGCGCTGGTAGACCAGGCCGTCGGTGCCACGGGCGAACAGCCGCAGCCTGCCGTCCGGCAGCGCCACCGCGGCGGGCTCCCCGGTGACCTGTATCCCGGTCAGCTTGCCCCAGCCGCCGAAGGCGGTGGCGCCGCGGGTGAGGTAGCGGATGTAGCCGTCGGCGTCGGTGCCGAAGACATAGGCGGTGCCGTCCAGGTCCACCGCGCGCAGGCCGCTGACCAGCGGGACCGGCGGGGCCGGGGCGGTGGCCCAGGCGGTCCAGCCGGGCAGCGGCACGGCCGCGGGCGGCGCGGTGGAGTCCAGCTTCCCGGCGACCGGGGCCTGCCCCAGGGTGGCCGCCGAGGCGGCCCGGGTGCCACGGGAGCCCGGGGCGCTGTGGCGGCCGTCCTGGCTCGGCTTTCCGGCCGGACCGGGGGAATCGCCCGCGAAGGCCTTGTAGGCGCCCGCCGCGCCCGCCACCACCAGCAGCGCCAGCGCCGCCGCCAGCAGCCTCCTGCGGCGCCGTACGGCCGCGCCCGCGCCGCTGCGCTTGGCGCCCGCGTGCCGGTGCCCGCCGTCCTTGCGGCCGGCCCTGGCCGCCCGCTCCTGGCGGGAGGCGTCGGCGAAGGCCACCAGTTCCTCCGGGCTGGGGCGGCGCAGGCTGGTGTGGGTGTCCCGGCTGGAGTCCGGCTGCGCGCCGGGCACCAGCGGGACGGCCGGGCCGCGGCGGCGGCGCCCGCCGGCCGCCGGGCCTGAGCCCGCGCCGCCCCCCGGGCCGACGCCGACCCGGTCGCCCGGGGCGCGGCGCTCCCTTCCGTCGTCGGAGCCGTCGCGGTCGTCGGCGTCCTCGTCGTCGTACTCGGCCGGGTACGCGGCGGGCGGGGCGTCCGGGTGGCTCACCGAGAGCACCGGGAGGCCGGCCAGCGAGGGCAGCAACTCGCGCAGCCTGGCCGCCAGTTCGCTGGCCCGCAGGCGCGAGGCCGGGGCCTTGGAGAGGCACTGCGCGACCACCCGCCACAGCTCCTCCGGCAGGCCGGGCAGCGGGGCCACCGTCTCGGTCACATGGCGGCGCAGCACCGCTCCGGTGTGGCCGCCGCCGAACGGGGTGAACCCGGCCAGCAGTTCGTAGAGCACGGTGGCCAGGGCGTAGATGTCGACCGCGGCGCGCGGCTCCAGCCCCTCGATCACCTCGGGGGCCAGGTAGTCGGGGGTGCCGATGATCCGGGTGGCCCGGGTCCGCCGGGGGGCGTCGACCAGGCGGGCGATGCCGAAGTCGGAGAGCTTGGCGCGCGGGGCGCCGCCAGGACCCGGCGAGGAGGCCTGGTCCAGCAGGATGTTCTCGGGCTTGACGTCGCGGTGCACGATCCCGGCCGCGTGCGCGACCGCGAGCCCCTCGGCCACGTCGGCGACCACGGAGACCGCGGCCTGCGGGGTGAGCGGGCCCTCCCGGTCCAGCCGGGCGCGCAGGTCGGAGCCGTGCACCAGCTCCATCACCAGGGCCAGGTCGTCGCCGTCCACCACCAGGTCGTGCACGCCGACCACCCGGGGGTGGTCCAGGCTGGTGAGGGCGGTCCGCTCCTGGACGAAGCGGCCGACCAGGACCTGGTCCGAGGCGAGGTCCTCGCGGAGCAGCTTGATCGCCACCGGCCCCTCCGGGCCCTCGCCCAGCCAGACCGTTCCGGCCGAGCCCCGGCCGATCACCTGGTGCGCGGTGTAGCGGCTGCCGATCTTGCGTGCCAAGGCTGCTCCGTGCGCGTAGGGACCTCTGTGGCGGGCACCCCGGCCGCGGCCGGTCCGGTGCCAGCGACCAACGTACGCGGGTTGGGGCCGCAGGGGGGAACCGGTCCGGTGTTACCGCAGGTCAGATGTCGACAAAGCGTCAATCCCGGCTGGAATTCAGCCCTTAGGGTTTCGGCGGCGCGGTGATCCCGGTGACGCCGTCAACGCCCTTCTTGGCCTTGTCCACGGTGCCGGTGAAGCTGTCCCACCACCGGGTGACCTGGTGCCACCAGGACTCGACCTGGTGCACCCAGTGCTGGGCCGGGGTGAAGTACCAGACGCAGACCGCGATCACGGCCAGCACCAGCAGCACCTTGAGGCAGCCGGTGCCGGGGATCCGCATCCGCCGCCGACGGCGCGGCGGTCGCGGTTCGCGCTCCCGCCGCGGCTCGGGCTCCGGTGCGGGCGCGGGGCGCGGGGCGGGCTCCGGCGGCGCGGAACGGCGGCTCCGCGCCGGGGGCTGGGCCTGCGGCGGGCTCTGCGGCTGCGGCTGGTACTGCCGCGGCTCCTGGTAGCCCTGCGGTTCCTGATACCCCTGCGGTTCCCGGTAGCCCTGCGGCTGTTGGGGCTGCTGGTACCCCTGCGGCGCCGGACGGTACGGCGGCGGGGCGACCTGCGGCTGCGGCTCGGTCGGGAAGCGGTAGTCCACCCTGGTCTGCTCGTTGCGGGTGCGCGCGGCCCGCAGCTGGTTCTCCCAGGGGTGCGGGCCCTGCGGCGGCTGCGGCTCCGCCGGGGACTGCGCCTGCACCGCGGCGGCCACCGGCTGCGGGGCCCCGGTGGGCGCGGCGATCCGCTCGGTCCGCTCGGCCGCGCCGGGCGGCAGCACCTGGGTCGGGTCGGCCGCGCCGAACGGGTAGGACACCCCGCCCAGCACCGTCGCCGCGCCCGGGTCGAAGCGGACCCCGTTGGGCACGGTCGGGTCGTTCCCGGCCGACGGCGGCGGGGCCAGCAGCGCGCCCACCGCCAGCGCCGCGTCGATCTGCGCCGGGGAGGCGTGCACGCCGACCCCGGCCGCCACCGTGCGCAGCGCGGTGGCCAGGGTGACCGCGGTCGGCCGCAGCGACGGGTCCTTGCGCAGGCAGTGCTGGATCACGGTCCACAGCGGCTCCGGCAGGTTCCGCGGCCGGGCCGGCTCCTGGGTGAGGTGTGCCTGCAGGATCTGCAGCGGCCCGTCGCCGTGGAACGGCGGACGCCCGGTCAGCAGTTCGAACAGCATGATGCCGGCCCCGTAGACGTCCACCGCGGAGGTCTGCTCGCGCCCCTCGGCCGACTCCGGCGCGACGTACGCCGGGGTGCCGACGAACTCGTGGGTGCGGGTCAGCCCCGGCGAGTCGGCCAGCCGGGCGATGCCGAAGTCGGTGAGCAGCGGGTGCATCTGCCCGTCCGTGGTCGCCAGCAGCACGTTGGCCGGCTTGAGGTCGCGGTGCACCACGCCGTCGGCGTGGCTGGCCGCGAGCGCGTCGGCGACCTGCGCCATCAGCAGCGCCCCGGCGACCGGGCTGAGCGGCCCGTGCTCGCGCAGGTAGCGGTTCAGGTCGAGCCCGTCGACCAGGTCCATCACCAGGGCCAGCAGCTCGCCCTCCACCACCAGGTCGCGGACCCGGACGATATTGGGGTGGACCAGCCGCAGCAGCACCGAGCGCTCCCGCAGGAAGCGCATCACCACGTCGGGGTCGGTCGCCAGCTCCTCCTTGAGGACCTTGATCGCGACCTGGTCCGGGCCCGCGGCGCCGCCGTCCCCGACCCGGATCCGGGCACGCCAGACCGTCCCGGTGGCTCCGCGTCCCAGCGGCTCCTCCAGCAGGTACTTACTGCCCACAGGCCGCACCCGTACGCTCCTCGTCGTGCCTCTGCCGCCCGGTACCCGGCCGTCGCCTTCCCGAATATCTGTTCCGCAGGGCAACCCTAAGCCCCTACCCGCTGGACGCCCTGCCCGGCGCCGGAAGTTCCCAAGATCACTGGAAAGGGTGCGGCGCGCGAGATGTCAGTGCCGGATGGGAGGATGCAGTCAGGCATCCTGACGCCCACTCCGCGTACAGGGACTGCTCGTTGACGACGTCGCACCGGGGTAGGGGCAGCGGGGTGCGGCGGACCGCAGGTGCGGAGCGGAAGGGGCCAGGGGACGATGCAGATCCGGCTGAGCGTGCTCGCGGCGCGCGACGGCGCGCCCTCGGCGCGGACGCAGGCCCGCGGCCTGCCGCCCGCGCAGTTCGCCGACGTGCTGGTCACCGCCCCGGCGGGGACCGCCCTCGGCGCCGTCGCCGGGGCGCTGGCCGGGGCCGTCGGCGCGCGCACCGGCCAGCGCGGCGGGCGCTCGGCCGTCCAGGTCCTGCTCTACGCCGGCGACCAGCGGCTGGACGAGCGCTCCGTGCTCGGCCACCCGCCGCTGGTGGACGGCGTGATACTGCGCCTCGACGAACCCGATCCGGACCACGTCTCCGGCACCGGCAGCCCGGACGCCCCGGCCGAGCTGCGGGTGGTCGGCGGCCCGGACGCGGGCGGGATCCACCTGCTGCTGCCGGGACAGGTCAGGGTCGGCCGCTCCGCCGACGCCGACGTCCCGCTGGACGACCCCGACGTCTCCCGGTTCCACCTCGCCCTGGACGTCTCCGCCGACGGCCGGGTCACCCTGGCCGACCTCGGCTCCACCAACGGCACCGTGCTCGACGGCGCCCCGGTCGGGGCCGAGCCCCGCCCGGTCCCGCCGGGCGCGGTGATCGGCCTGGGCGAGTCGGCGCTGCTGGTCACCCGGGCCGCCCCGGCCGGCGCCGGGCCTTCCGGCGAGCGCCGCGGCGACCGGCGCCGGGCCGAGCTGCTGCCGGACGGCCAGGGGCACCTGCAGCTCTCCGCGCGCCCCGGCGCGCACCCCCGGCCGCCCGCGCCGCCGAGCGGCCCCGGCGGGCCTACCGCCAGCGGCACCGGCAGCGCCGCGCCCGCGCCGCCGTCCCACGACCGGGCCAGGAGCCTGCTGGCCCGGGGCAGCGAACGGCTGAAGCGCGGCGGCCGTTCCGCCGGACGGGTCACCGAGCCGCCCGCCGCCGCCCGCCGCCCCGACGGCGCGAGCGGCAGCGGGGCGACCCCGACCCACGGCGTACGGCTGCCCGCCGCCCGCCCGGCGGCGGTCGCCGACTCCGGCCGCTGGCCCGACCCGGCCGAGCTGCTGCACACCGTGCTCGACCCCGGGCCCCGGCTCTGGGAGCGCGGCCCCGAACACCCCGACGCCCTGGTGCTCAGGCTCGGCAGCGCCGGGCCGCGTACCGCGCCGGTGACCGTGGACCTGCGTGCGGTCGGCAGCCTCGGCCTGACCGGCCCGCGCGAGCGGCTGACCGGCCTCACCCGCGCCCTGGTCGCCCAGCTCGCCGTGCTGCACGGCCCCGGCGCGCTGGAACTGGTGCTGGTCGCCACCGACCCGTCCCGCCCGGCCGAGGACTGGGCCTGGCTGCACTGGCTCCCCCAGCTCCGCCCCACCCGGGGCCAGGCCTGCCGACTGCTCACCGCACTGGACCCGGAGCAGGCCCTGGCCCGGCTGTCCGAGCTGGAGCCGTCCGGTGGCCCGCTCGCGCCCGGCCCCCGCGCCTGCCCGTTCACCGTGCTGGTGGTGGACGGCGATCCGGGCAGCCCGCAGGCCCGCACCGCGCTGGAGGGCCTGCTCGCGGACGGCGCGGCCCGGGGGGTGCACGTCCTCGCCCTGGCCGAGCTGCCCGAGCTGCTGCCGCCCGGCTGCGGCGCGACCGCCGCCGTCGCCGGCGAGGTCGGCACGCTGCTGACGCTGGAGCGCCCGCTGCCCGCACCGCTGCCGCCCGCCGCCCCGGACGGGCGGCACCGCGCCCCCGCCGCGCGGGAGCTGCTCGACGGCATCGCCCTGGACGCGGTCTCCGCCGCCTGGGCCGAGCGGCTGGCCCGCGCGCTGGCCCCGCTGCGCGAGCCGGACGGCACCCGGCGGCCCGGCCGGGGCGCGCTGCCGGACACCCCCCGGCTGCTCGACCTGCTCGGCCTTGACCAGGTCACCCCGGCCAAGCTGGCCGACCGCTGGACCGAGCTGCGGGTCGGCGCGGGCGTGCTGCCGGCCGCCGTGGTCGGCGCGGACCGCGAGGGGCCGTGCGGCCTGGAGCTGACGAACCATCTGCTGATCGGCGGGGCGCCCGGCTCGGGGCGCACCGAGCTGCTGCGCGCGCTGCTGGCGGCGCTGGCCGTGGCCGAGCGCCCGGACCGACTCGGCATGGTGCTGATCGAGGGACGCCCCTCCGCCGACCCCGCCGCCGGGCTGCGCCCCTGCGCCGAGCTGCCGCACGTGACCGACCTGGTGGACGGCTCGGACGAGCAGCGGCTGCTGCAGGCCGCCCAGGCCCTGCTGGGCGAACTGGACCGGCGTGAACGGCTGCTGCGGGGGCGTTCGTTCGCCGCCTGGCACGCCGAGCTGGCGCTGTCCCGGCTGGCGCCGCCGCGCCGTCCCGCCGACGACCACCCGGGCGGCTACCCGGCCGACCGCCCGGCCGAGCCCGGGTACCCGGCCGCCGCCGGACACCTGGTCGTGGACACCGCACCGCCGGCCCACCTGCTGGTGGCCGTGGACGACCACGACGAGCTGCTCCGGCCCGGTCGCGGCCGGGCCGCGCTGGCCGCGGCGCTGGACGCGGTCGCGGTCCGCGGGCCCCGGCTCGGCGTGCAGCTGGCGGTGGCCACCGGCCGCCCGGACCGCGGCAGCGGCGCCGACCTGGACGAGTCCGCGCACCTGCGGATCGCCCTGCGCACCGACGACGCCCGGCTCTCCTCGCTGCTGATCCACGTCGACGACGCCGCGACCGTCCCGGAGGACCGGCCGGGACGGGGCTGGATCCGGCACACCGACGGCGGGGTGACGGCGCTGCAGACCGCGCGGATCAGCGGCCGGATCCCGAGGACGGCGACGCTGCGGCCCACCGTCGCCCCGCTGGACTGGACCGCGATGGGCGACCCGCCGCCCCGTCGCCCGGTCCGCGAGCTGGGCAACGGCCCCACCGACCTGGCGCTGCTGGCCAGCGCGCTGCAACGGGCCGCCGAGACGCTGTCGGCGAGCCCGCTGCCGCCGCTGCTCTAGGCCTGCCGGGCACGGAGGTCGGCTGCGGCGTCTGCCTGGCTGGTCGCGCAGTTCCTCGCGCCCCTTGGGCAGTGCAGCCTGATCGCGGCGCTCAGCCCTTGACCGAGCCCGCCAGCAGGCCGCGGACGAAGTAGCGCTGGAGGCCGAAGAACACCGCCAGCGGGATCACGATGGAGATGAACGCGCCCGCGGTCAGGATCTCCCAGTGGTCGCCGAAGGAGCCGTTCAGCTGGGCCAGCCGGACCGTCATCGGCGAGACGTCCGCCGTCCCGCCGGTGAAGGTGAGGGCGACCAGCAGGTCGTTCCAGACCCAGAGGAACTGGAAGATCGCGAACGACGCCAGGGCCGGCGTCGCCAGCGGCAGCACGATCGAGCGGAACACCCGGAAGTGGCTCGCCCCGTCCACCCGGGCCGCCTCGATCAGGTCGGTCGGCAGCTGCGCGATGAAGTTGTGCAGCAGGAACACCGCCAGCGGCAGCGCGAACATGGTGTGCGAGATCCACACCGGCGCGTAGGTCGCGCCCACGCCCAGCCCGGGGAAGATCGTGACGCTGCCGATGTGCGCGCCGCCCGAGTACAGCTGGAGCAGCGGCACCAGCGCCATCTGCAGCGGCACCACCTGCAGCGCGAAGATCACGAAGAAGATCACGTCGCTGCCCCGGAACCGCACCCAGGCCAGCGCGTAGGCGGCCATCGAGGCCAGCGCCAGCGGGAAGACCGTGGCCGGGATGGTGATCGCCAGCGAGTTCACCAGGTAGGGCATCAGCCCGTCGGAGACCCCGAAGCCGCCGGTGAACAGCACCGAGTGGTAGTTGGAGAGGGTGATCCCGGGGTGCGAGAAGAAGGTCCACCAGCCGGAGTCGGACACGTCCTTCTCCGGCCGCAGCGAGGTCACCAGCAGGCCGAGCGTCGGCACGGTCCACACCACCGTCAGCACGATGACCAGGAAGGAGGCTATCGGGCTGCTGAACGCGCGCCGGACGGCCTTCGCCCCGGCCGGCGGGGCCGACGGCCGGTTCGCGGGCATGTCGCTCATCGGTGGGCACGCTCCCTGCGCAGCTGGACGATGTTGTATCCGACCAGGGGCAGCACCGCGATGAAGAGGATCACCGCGAGCGCGCTTCCCCGGCCCCTGCTGAACTGCACGAACGACTGCGAGTACATCTCGTTCGCGAGCACCTGGGTGCCGAAGTTGCCCCCGGTCATGGTGCGGATGATGTCGAACAGCTTGAGCGTCGTGATCATGACCGTGGTCAGCACCACGACCAGGGTGTTCCGGATCATCGGGATGGTGATGTGCCGGAACAGGCCGAAGCCGCGGGCCCCGTCCAGCACCGCCGCCTCGGTGATCTCGTCCGGGATGGCCTTGATCGCGGCGGACAGCACCACCATGGCGAACCCGGTCTGCACCCAGACCATGATCGCCATCAGCAGGAAGTTGTTGAGCGGGTGCGACAGCATCCAGTTCGGCGGGTTGCTGCCGCCGACCCACAGCCAGATCTGGCTGAGCAGCCCGATCTGCGGCTGACTGGGGTCGCGGTAGTCGTAGACGAACTTCCAGATGATGCTCGCGCCGACGAAGGAGATCGCCATCGGCAGGAAGATCAGCGACTTGTAGAGGGCCTGCCACTTCAGCCGGTCCACCAGCAGCGCCAGCATCAGCCCCAGCGCGGTGGTCACCAGCGGCGCCACCACGATCCAGACCAGCGTGTTCAGCAGCACCTGCTGCTCGTCGCTGTTGGTGAAGGCCCAGGTGTAGTTGCCGAAGCCGAGGAACTTGGTGGCGCCGTCGTTGTAGAAGCTCAGGTAGACGGTCCGGATCGCCGGGATCACCAGGCCGACCGCCAGCAGCACCAGGGCGGGGCCCAGGAAGATCACCCCGGCCAGCGGCTTGGCGAGGCGCCCGGTCGCCCGGCCCGCCGCGTAGAAGATCACGACGAGGACGGCGACGAAGACCAGGATGGCACCGGCCGCATTGCCGAACTTGGTCAGTGCGTCAGCCCACATGCGAGTGGAGCTCCTCTGGGTGGGTCGGGACCGGGGCGGGGCGCCGCGCGGGCGCCCCGCCCCGTCGAGCGGGGCCGGGCAGGTACTACTGCGGCCAGGCCGCGTCGATGTTCGCGGCTGTCTTCGCCACCGACTGGTTGCTGGAGAACCAGGCGGTGAACTCCGACCACTCCTTGCCCGAGCCGATCGCGGCCGGCATCAGGTCGGAGGCGTCGAAGCGGAAGGTCGCGGTCGGGTCGGTCAGGTACTTCGCCGACAGCTGGTCGATCGGGTCGGTGTAGACCGCCGGGTCGACGCCCTGGTTGGCGGAGACCCACCCGGTCGCCACCTTGATCCGCGAGGTCGCCCAGGCCGCGGTGGACAGGTAGTTCTGCACCGCCTGCACCTCGGGACGGTCGGAGAACGCGGCCACGAACTCGCCGCCGCCCTCGACCGGGTCGCTCACCGACGGGTCCACCGCGGGCAGCTTGAACGCCCAGATGTCGCCGTCGGGACCGACCGTGGTGCCCTTGGGCCACTGCGCCTCGTAGAAGGACGCCTGCTGGAGCATCGAGCACTTGCCGCTGAGGATCGGCGTGCCGGCGTCCTGGAAGGTGGTGCTGGCGATGGTGCTGACGCCGCCGAAGCCGCCGTTCACCCAGGCCGGGTTGTGCATCCAGCCCTGGACCGTGTTCATCGCCGCGATGATCTTCGGGTCGCTGAACTTGACCTGGTGGCTGATCCACTGGTCGTAGGTGTCGCCGCCGTAGCTGCCGAGGACGACCTCCTCCAGCCAGTCGGTGGCCGGCCAGCCGGTGGCGGTGCCCGAGCCGAGGCCGCCGCACCAGGGCTTGTTCTTCCCGGCCTTGGCGATGGTGTCGCTGAGCTTCATCAGGTCGGCCCAGGTGGTCGGCACGGCGTAGCCGGCCGCCTTGAAGGCCTTGGGCGAGTACCAGACCAGCGACTTCAGGTTGGCGCTCATCGGCGCGGCGTAGAAGGTGCCGTCGACGGTGCCGTAGGTCTTCCAGGCCGCGGACCACTTGTCCTCGTTGGCGACCGTCTGCGCCGGGGGCTTGACCACCTTGCCGGTCTTCACCATCTGCTGGAGCAAACCGGGCTGCGGGATGATCGCCAGGTCGGGGGCGGTGCCGCCCTGGACCCGGACCGGCAGCTGCGACTCGAAGTCATTGGATCCGACGTAGGAGATGGTGATCCCGGTACAGGTGCTGAACTGCTTCCAGGAGGTCTGGAGCGAGTCGGACTCCGGGCTGAGGATGGACGCGAACATGGTCACCTTGGTGCCCGCGTGCCCGGCGTAGGCCTGGTACTGGGCGCAGTCGCCGGTGAGCTTCGCCGAGCTGGCCGAGGCCTTGGGTGTGGAGCTCGAACTGTTGGAGCACCCCGCGAGCAGCACCAGTGAGGTTGCCGCCCCGACCGCCAGCACCTGCCGGTGGCGACGCCACCCGTTCCTGCCGACCTGGTTGAGCATCTTGCAAGCCTCCTAGAGGGAAGTCGACCGCACTGTCATTTCCCGCCTGCCCCCGTACGGCCTTGCAGGCACAACCATCAAGGGGAGCAAGGATTGGACCATAACTTGCAGCGGGAGCCACGCCAAGGGCTCCCACAGGCTTCGTCCTCCAAACGTGGCCGGGGCCGCCCCTGTCCGTGACAGAGGCGGCCCGCGCCGCGCCGACCCGGAGGCGGTCAGCGCATCGTTCCGGTACGGAGCAGGGTGCGGATCACCCGCATCGCGACGCTGAGGTTGGCGAGGTCGTAGCCCTCCGCACCCCTTATGTCGTCCAGGGTGGCCCTGGCCCGGCTGACCAGCGTGGCGTTTGTTCCGGCCCAGGCGTCGAAGCGCTGCTCCGGGGTCGCCCCCGGCTCGCCGTGGCCCAGCAGGTCGGCGGTGAGCACCGCGTGCGCGGCGAACAGGTCCTCGCGGATCGCGGCGCGGGCCATCGACTGCCAGCGGTCGCCGCGCGGCAGTTCGATGATCCGGTCCAGCAGACCGGTGATCTGCAGCCGGTCGGCCAGGTCGTAGTACAGCTCGGCGACCGTGCCGACGTCCTGCTTGGTCCGGTCGGCGACCTCGACGACGTCCAGGGTCGGGAAGACCGAGGACAGCCCGGCCACCCGGAGCGCCAGCTCGGCCGGGACCCCGGCCTCGACCAGCTCCTGGTGCACGCCGTCGAACCACTCCCGGTCGGAGCCGCGGAGCAGGCCGGGGAGCAGGCCCCAGACCTCGTTGCAGCGCTCCCGGAACACCTCGATGGTCTCGGCGATGTCCAGCGGCTGGCGCCGGTTGTTGAGCAGCCAGCGGGTGGCCCGCTCGACCAGGCGGCGGCTGTGCAGCCGCATCCGGGTCTGCACCTCGGCCGGGACCAGGTTGTCCAGGCCCTCGATCTCGGCCCAGATGCCCTTGAGGTCGAAGATCGCCCGCGCCGCGGTGTGCGAGCGGATGATCTCCTCGTAGCTGGCCCCGGTCTCCTCCTTCAGCCGGAAGGCGAAGGTGCAGCCGCCGCGGTTGATGGTCTCGTTGACCAGGACGGTGGTGATGATCTCGCGGTGCAGCGCGTGCGCGTCGATCTGCCCGCCGAAGCGCTCCTGCAGCTGCCGCGGGAAGTAGCGGTGCAGCTTGCCCTGGACGTAGCCGTCGTCGGGCAGGTCGGAGGCGAGGATCTCGTCGGCCAGGGTGATCTTGGTGTAGGCCAGCAGCACCGACAGCTCGGGCTGGGTCAGCCCGCGCCCGGCCGCGGCCCGCTCGCGCACCTGCGAGCCGTTGGGCAGGAACTCCAGCGCCCGGTCCAGATGGCCGTCGGCGACCAGCCTGCGCATCATCCGGGAGTGCACGTCGAGCATGCTCGGCGCCTGCGCCAGCGCGTTGGCCAGGGCCACGTTCTGCGCGTAGTTGTTCTCCAGGACGTGCTCGCCGATCTCGTCGGTCATCTCGGCCAGCAGCGCGTTGCGCTGCTTGACCGTCATGTCGCCGTCCTGGACCACCCGGTTGAGCAGGATCTTGATGTTGACCTCGTGGTCCGAGGTGTCCACGCCGGCCGAGTTGTCGATGGCGTCGGTGTTGACCGCGCCGCCGGTCCGGTCCGGGCCGCCGACCGAGGCGAACTCGATCCGGCCGAGCTGGGTGGCGCCCAGGTTGCCGCCCTCGCCGAGGACCTTGACCCGCAGCTCGGCGCCGTCCACCCGGATCGCGTCGTTGGCCTTGTCGCCGACCTCGGCGTTGTTCTCGGCCGCGGACTTGACGTAGGTGCCGATGCCGCCGTTCCAGAGCAGGTCGACCGGGGCCAGCAGGATCGCCTTCATCAGCTCGGCCGGGGTGAGCCGGGAGACGCCGGGCTCGATACCCAGCGCCGAGCGCATCGGCGCGGTGATGTTGATCGACTTGGCGCTGCGCGGGAAGACCCCGCCGCCGGCCGAGACCAGTTTCCGGTCGTAGTCCTCCCAGGAGCTGCGCGGCAGCTCGAACAGCCGCTTGCGCTCGGCGAAGGAGGTTGCCGCGTCCGGGTCGGGGTCGATGAAGATGTGCCGGTGGTCGAACGCGGCGACCAGCCGGATGTGCTCGCTGAGCAGCATCCCGTTGCCGAAGACGTCGCCGGACATGTCGCCGATGCCGACCGCGGTGAAGTCCTCGGCCTGGGTGTCGTGGCCCAGCTCGCGGAAGTGCCGCTTGACCGACTCCCAGGCGCCCTTGGCGGTGATGCCCATGCCCTTGTGGTCGTACCCGGCGGAGCCGCCGGAGGCGAAGGCGTCGCCGAGCCAGAAGCCGTAGGAGACGGCGACCTCGTTGGCGATGTCGGAGAAGGTCGCGGTGCCCTTGTCGGCGGCGACCACGAGGTAGGTGTCGTCCCCGTCGTGCCGGACCACGTCCTTGGGCGGGACCACGCCGACCCCGGGGACCAGGTTGTCGGTGATGTCCAGCAGCCCCGAGATGAACGTCTTGTAGGACGCGATGCCCTCGGCCAGCCAGGCGGCGCGGTCCAGCGCCGGGTCCGGCAGCTGCTTGGCGACGAAGCCGCCCTTGGAGCCGACCGGGACGATCACGGTGTTCTTCACCATCTGCGCCTTGACCAGGCCCAGCACCTCGGTCCGGAAGTCCTCGCGCCGGTCGGACCAGCGCAGCCCGCCGCGGGCGACCTTGCCGAAGCGCAGGTGCACCCCCTCGACCTGCGGCGAGTAGACCCAGATCTCGTACGCCGGGCGCGGCGCGGGCAGGTCGGGAATGGCCTGCGGGTCGAACTTCATCGAGACGTACGCGTGCGGCTCGCCGGTGGCCGGGTCGCGCTGGAAGAAGTTGGTCCGCAGGGTGGCCTTGATCAGGGTCAGGAACGAGCGCAGGATGCGGTCCTCGTCCAGGCTGACCACCTGGTCCAGGGCGCCGTCCAGCTCCTCCATGATGCCCTCGGTCAGCTCCTCGCCGCCGGAGCGGTGGGCCGGGGACAGCCGGGCCTCGAACAGGTTCACCAGCAGCCGGGTGGTGTGCACGTTGTTGGTGAGCGCGTCCTCCACGTAGTCCTGCGAGAAGGTCGAGCCGGCCTGCCGCAGGTACTTGGCGTAGGCGCGCAGCACCACCGCCTGACGCCAGGTCAGACCGGCGCGCAGGATCAGCGAGTTGAAGCCGTCGTTCTCGGCCCTGGCGGTCCAGGCGGCGCTGAAGGCGTCGTGGAACCGCTCGCGGGCGTCCTCGTTGACGCCGGAGGCGATCTCCGCGGGCAGCCGCAGCCCGAAGTCGTACACCCAGGCGACGGTGCCGTCGCTACGGCGCAGCTCGTACGGGTGCTCGTCCAGCACCTCGACGCCGAGCCGCTGCAGCACCGGCAGCACGTCGCTGAGCGAGACCGAGCCGCCGACCCAGTAGATCTTGAAGCGGCGCTCGCCCTCGGCCGCGTCCACCGGCTGGTAGAGGCTCAGTTGGAAGTCGGTGGGCCCGGTCAGCGACTCCAGCCGGCGCAGGTCGGCGACCGCGGTGGCCGGGGTGAAGTCGGCCCGGTAGCCGTCCGGGAAGGCGTTGGCGTAGCGGCGGGACGCCTCGGCGGCACGCTCCTCGCCGCACTCGCGGACCAGCACCTCGCCGAAGCCGTCCATCCAGGAGCGGGCGGTCTCGGCCAGCTTGGCCTCCAGCCGCTCCACGTCGGACTCGCTCAGCACCGGCAGTTCGGTCCCGGCCGGGACCCGGACCACGAAGTGCAGCCTGGCCAGCACCGACTCGGTGTTCCAGGCGGTGTAGTCGATGGTGCTGCCGCCGAGCTCCCGCATCAGCAGGTCCATCAGCCGCAGCCGGACCCGGGTGGTGTAGCGGTCCCGCGGCAGGTACACCAGCGCGGAGAAGTAGCGGCCGTACTCGTCCTGGCGCAGGAACAGCCGCAGCTTGCGGCGTTCCTGCAGGTAGAGGACGTTCAGCGCGACCTGGAGCAGCTCCTCCGGGTGGGTCTGGAACAGCTCGTCGCGGGGGTAGGTCTCCAGGATCTGGACCAGGTCCCTGGCGTCGTGGCTCTCCCGGGTGAAGCCGGACTCGGCCACCACCTGCTGCACCTTGCGGCGGACCACCGGGATCCGGGTCACCGACTCGGTGTACGCGGCCGAGGACAGCAGCCCGAGGAAGCGGCGCTCGCCGACCACGTTGCCGTCCGCGTCGAACTTCTTCACCCCGACGTAGTCCAGGTAGGACGGACGGTGCACGGTGGAGCGGCTGTTGGCCTTGGTCAGCACCAGCAGCTTCCGCTCCCTGGCCTTGGCCCTGGCCGGGGCAGTCAGTCGGCCGAAGGAGGCGGACTCCATGGTCCCGGTCCCCGGGTCGCCCTCCGCGTGCGACTGCGCCCGCGGGTCGGAGCGCAGCACGCCCAGACCGGTGCCGGGGATCGCGGCGAGCACGTCCTCGCCGTCCTGCTGCACCAGGTCGTACTCGCGGTAGCCGAGGAAGGTGAAGTGGTCGTCGGCGAGCCAGCGCAGCAGCTCCTCGGCCTCGGCCACCTCCTGGACCGGCAGCAGGGCGGAGGACTCGGCGGCCAGCTCCCCGGCCAGCCGCAGCGCGCCGTCCCGCATCTTGGTCCAGTCCTCGACCACCTCGCGGACGTCGCCGAGGACCCGGCGCAGGTCGGTCTCGATGGAGCGGAGGTCGTCGCGGTCGGTCTCGCGGTCGATCTCGATGTGCATCCAGGACTCGACCAGCGCGTCCTGCGGGCGGTCGGGGCCGTCCGCGGCGCAGACGCCGGTGTCCAGGATCTCCAGCAGCTTGCCGGTGATGTCACGGCGGACCAGCAGCTGGGGGTGGATCACCACGTGGATCGCCCGGTCCTGGCGGGTCAGCTCGTTGGTGACCGAGTCGACCAGGAAGGGCATGTCGTCGGTGACCACCTCGACCACGGTGTGGCCGCAGGTCCAGCCGTTCTCCTCGACCGTGGGGGTGTGCACCCTGACCTCGGCGGAGCCCTGCGGGCGTCTCCCCGCGAGCCGGTAGTGCGAGGCCGCCGCGCCGTAGACGTCCACGGCGTCCCGGTCGAGCAGGTCCTCGGGGGCGGTGTGCAGGTAGTAGTGCTTCAGGTACGAGGCGAGCGCCCCCTCCCCGAGCTCCGCCCCTGCTCCGGTTCCCTGTTCGCCCTGGACTGTTGCCTTGCTGAGCAGTTCGGCCTTCGCTGCGTCCAGCTGGGTCTGCATGACTGTTTGGCTCCTGTCGCGCGCCGTTGCGTGACTCGGTGGTGCGGGTCGGTTCAGGACGGGACCGCCGGGTCTGTCCGTATCCTCCCGCAGGTTTCCCGGCGAGCCTAACCGGGGTAAGTGACACTGTCAGGGGCCGGATCGGTGCACTGCGTCAGGAACTTTGGTCCGGGCTGTACGGGTTGTCCAAGTAGGTCGGCGCGACGAAGGTCTCCTTGATCGACCGCGGCGAGGTCCAGCGCAGCAGGTTCAGCGGCGACCCCGCCTTGTCGTTGGTCCCGGACGCCCTGCCGCCGCCGAACGGCTGCTGGCCGACCACCGCGCCGGTCGGCTTGTCGTTGACGTAGAAGTTCCCGGCCGCGAAGCGCAGCCGCCGGGTCGCGGTGGCGATGGCGGCCCGGTCCCGGGCGATCACCGCGCCGGTCAGCGCGTACGGGGAGACCGCCGCCAGCTGGTCCAGGGTCTGCTCCCAGCGGGCGTCCTCGTACACGTGCACGGCGAGGACCGGGCCGAACAGCTCGGTGGAGAAGATCTCGTGCCGCGGGTCGCTCACCATGACCACGGTCGGACTCACGAACCAGCCGATGGCGTCGTCGCAGTGGCCGCCGGCCACGATGTCCAGGCTGTGGTCGTTGCGGGCCCGGCCGATGGCGTCCCGGTTCCTGGCGAAGGCCCGGTCGTCGATCAGCGCGCCCATGAAGTTGGAGAAGTCGGTGACGTCACCGGCCGTCAGCCCGCGCACGTCAGCCAGGAACTCGTCCTTGACCTCCCGCCAGAGGCTGCGCGGGACGTACGCGCGGGACGCCGCCGAGCACTTCTGCCCCTGGTACTCGAACGCGCCGCGGACCAGCGCGGTCCGCAGCACCGCGGGATCGGCGCTGGGGTGCGCCACCACGAAGTCCTTGCCGCCGGTCTCGCCGACCAGCCGCGGATAGGCCCGGTAGCCGCCGATGTTCGCCCCCACCGTCTGCCACAGGTGCTGGAAGGTCCGGGTGGAGCCGGTGAAGTGGATCCCGGCCAGCTCCGGGTGCGTCAGCGCGACCTGGGACAGCGCCTGGCCGTCGCCGGTGACCAGGTTGACCACCCCGGGCGGCAGTCCGGCCGCCTCCAGCAGCCGCATGGTGTACCAGGCCGACAGGGTCTGCGTCGGCGAGGGCTTCCAGACCACGGTGTTGCCCATCAGCGCGGGCGCGGTCGGCAGGTTCCCGGCGATGGCGGTGAAGTTGAACGGGGTGATCGCCAGCACGAAGCCCTCCAGCGGCCGGTGGTCGCTGCGGTTCCACACGCCCGGCCCGCTGACCGGCTGCTGCTCCAGGATCTGCCGGGCGAAGTGCACGTTCCAGCGCCAGAAGTCCACCAGCTCGCACGGCGCGTCGATCTCGGCCTGCTGCGCGGTCTTGGACTGGCCCAGCATGGTCGCCGCCGCCAGCGTCTCCCGCCAGGGACCGGCCAGCAGGTCGGCGGCCCGCAGGAAGATCGCGGCCCGGTCGTCGAAGGACAGCTCGCGCCAGGCCGGCGCCGCCTTCAGCGCGGCGTCCACCGCGAGTCGGACGTCCTCCCCGGTCGCGTTGCCGAACACGCCGAGCTTGGCGGCCCGGTGGTGCGGCTGCTCCACCTCGATCCGCTCGCCGCCGCCCATCCGCTGGACGCCGCCGACGGTCATCGGCAGGGTCGCGTACTCCCCGGCGATCGAGGCGAGTCTCGCTTCCAGCCGGGCCCGCTCGGCGCTGCCGGGGGCGTACCCCTGGGGCGGCTCGTTGACCGGCAGCGGTACCTGCGTGACAGCGTCCATATGTCACATGCTGTCACGATGCGACCAGTTCCTGGGCGTACTGGACGGCCTGCGCCAGGGTGTCGGCGACCGGCACGCCGACCTGCTCCAACGCCGAGCGCGCGTGCGAACCGCCGCTGTAGAGCACGGCGTGCGCGCCCACGTGCGCCGCGGCGAGCGCGTCGTCCACCACGTCGCCGATCAGCACGGTACGGGCCGGGAGCACATCCGCGGGGGCGAGCGCGGCCAGGTGCCGGACCAGGTGCTCGGCCTTGCCGGACACCCCGCCGGTGCTGCTCCGGCCGTCCACCCGGACGAAGTGCCGCTCCAGGTCGAACCGGCGGACCAGCGGCAGCAGTTGGTCGTGCCCGTACATCGACAGCAGCGACTGCGAGCTGCCGCCGCCGGACCAGCCGGTCAGCAGCTCCTCGACGCCGGCGGTCAGCCCGCAGCCGTCGCGCAGCGCCTCGTAGTGGCGGTGGAAGGAGGCGTCCATCCGCAGCCACTCCTCCGGCGAGGGGGCCCGGCCCAACCGCTCCTGGTAGAAGTCGACCACCGGGACCCGGTACTGCTCGCGGTACTCCCGCACGGTCAGCGGGGAGAGGTCGATCTCGGCGAAGGCGGCGTTGCTCGCGGCGACCACCGCCCCGATGTCGTCGAAGAGGGTGCCGTTCCAGTCCCAGACGATGTGTGCGCGCATGTCCGCCACCGTATCCGCCGCCTTCCCGGCGCCGACAGGGCCCCGCGGTCAGCCCAGCAGACCGGGGATCTCCTGGTTGGCGAACCAGAGCAGCTCGTGGTCCTCGGCGCCGTCCACCACGAAGCGGGCGTCCTCGTCGCCGGCGTCGGCCGCGGCGACCGCGTCCGCCGCGGCGCCGACGTCCTCCCGGACCTCGGCGTCGTCCGCGTCCGCGTGCACCGCGGCGGCCTTGGCCAGGGACGGGGCTTCGGCCAGGCTGACCGCGCCCAGCGCCGCCGAGTCGGCGTGCTCGGCGTCGTTGCGCAGCGCCACCGCGCGGTCCGGCACGTCCACCGCGAGCACCACCCGGCGGCGCGGCGCGGTGCCGTCCGCCGCCAGCAGCCGCAGCGAGGCCTGGGCCGCCCGCACCAGCGCCGCGTACTCCAACTCCTCGATGTCGTCGCTCAGATACCACTCGCGCAGGGCCGGGGTGACCGCGTAGGCCAGCAGCGGCGCCGGGCCGAGCGAACCCTCGGCCTGTGCCTTGGCGAGGGCGTTCATGGTGGTGGGGACGTAGACGCGCATCGGGGGCGCTCCGGGTGACGGTGGGGCGGGGACGACTTCAGATGCCCAGCATAGGGCGGCCGACCCACGACTGCGGAGAGTCACCGATCGTGTGGGTTGTGACTGCGCCGGGTGACCGTCACGACGGTGGGCATCCGAGCGTCTTCGCTGGTCAGAGCCGTTTCCTCGCTCGAATAGGTGAACTTCGGGGAGGCTGCCGCGGGCCGCTCGGGATGCTTGCCGCCACCGATCGGCCGGGATACGAAGGGGCCGTACCGCAGCACCGTGATCGACTGACGGGGGTAACCGTGATGATCGAGACATCCACCTGCCGACCGGGGCCGCGCCCGGCCCCCGCCCGGTCCGGCGTCCGGGTGGGCCGACTGCACGGGGTCGGCGCCCGGCCCAGGGCCTGCGGCTCCGCACCGACCAGGACCAGGGACAACGCCCTGGCCGGGCACTACGCCCAACGCCTGCTCGAAGTGCTCAGCGGGCACCGGGTCTGCGACCAGCTCGCCGCACTGGCCACCGAGGAGGTCTTCGACGACGTCCGCACCCTGGTCCGACGCCGACTGCTGCGGGCCCCCGGGGACGTGCGGCCGGTCCTCGGCCGGGTCTTCGACGACTCCCCCGCGCCGGGGGTGCTGGAGGTGACCGCCACCGTCGGCGTCGGCGACCGGGTCGAACTTCTGGCCTTCAGGCTGGAGCAGCGCGGCACCCCGCGCCGTCCCGAAACGACCACATGGCGGTTCACCGCCCTGGAGACCAGGTGGTGAACCGCCATGCGGCTGCTGTCGCTCCCGCCGCTTCCCGCGGCGGCGGCTACTTCTTGCGGCGGCGGCCCTTCGCGGCCTTGCGGCGCTCGGCGCGGGTGCCGCCGTCGGCGTCGCCGTCCGCGCCGTCCTCGAAGTCACCGGTCACGAAGTCGCCCTCGACCACGCCGCCGTCACCGTCCGCCGAAGGGGCGGTGTAGTGCAGCCGGTCCGGACGCTGCGGGGCCTCCAGGCCCTTGGCCCGGATCGCCGGACGTGCGTCCTCGGGCGCCTTGTCCAGCACGACGCCGTCCTCGCCGTCCGCCAGCGGGACCTCCTCGACCTGCTGCTCGACCTGGACCTCCAGGTTGAACAGGTAGCCGACGGACTCCTCCTTGATGCCCTCCATCATCGCGGAGAACATGTCGAAGCCCTCGCGCTGGTACTCGACCAGCGGGTCGCGCTGGGCCAGCGCCCGCATGCCGATGCCCTCCTGGAGGTAGTCCATCTCGTAGAGGTGCTCGCGCCAGCGGCGGTCCAGCACCGAGAGCACGACCCGGCGCTCCAGCTCCCGCATCACCGTCTCGCCGAGCTGCTCCTCGCGCTCGACGTACTTGGCGTGCAGGTCCTCCTTGACGGCCGAGGCGAGCAGCTCGGAGGTGATCCCGCCGCGGTCGCCCTCCTCGTCCTCCAGGTCCTCGACGGTCAGGCTGATCGGGTAGAGCTGGCCCAGCGCCTGCCACAGCTTGTCGAAGTCCCACTCCTCGGCGAAGCCGTCGGCCGTGGCGTTGTTGACGTAGGCGTCGACCGTGTCGTCCATGAAGTGGTCGATCTGCTCGCGCAGGTCCTCGCCCTCCAGGACCCGGCGGCGCTCGCCGTAGATGACCTCGCGCTGACGGTTCAGCACCTCGTCGTACTTGAGCACGTTCTTGCGGATCTCGAAGTTCTGCTGCTCGACCTGGGTCTGCGCCGAGGCGATGGCCCGGGTGACCATCTTGGACTCGATCGGCACGTCCTCCGGCACGTTGGCCATCGACAGCACCCGCTCGACCATGCCCGCCTTGAACAGCCGCATCAGGTCGTCGCCCAGCGACAGGTAGAAGCGGGACTCACCCGGGTCGCCCTGACGGCCGGAACGGCCGCGCAGCTGGTTGTCGATCCGGCGCGACTCGTGCCGCTCGGTGCCGAGGACGTAGAGGCCGCCCAGGTCCTGGACCTCCTCCTGCTCGGCCTTGACCGCGGACTTGGCCTTCTCCAGCGCCTCGGGCCAGGCGGCCTCGTACTCCTCCGGGGTCTCCACCGGGGAGAGGCCGCGCTGCGCCAGCTCGGCGGAGGCGAGGTGCTCCGGGTTGCCGCCGAGCATGATGTCGGTGCCTCGACCGGCCATGTTGGTGGCCACGGTGACCGCGCCGCGGCGGCCCGCCTGCGCGACGACCTGCGCCTCGCGCTCGTGGTGCTTGGCGTTGAGGACCTCGTGCTGGACGCCGCGCTTGCGCAGCTCCTGCGCCAGGTACTCGGACTTCTCGACGCTGGTGGTGCCGACCAGGATCGGCTGGCCCTTCTCGTGCTTCTCCACGATGTCCTCGACCACGGCCGCGAACTTGGCCGGCTCGGACTTGTAGATCAGGTCCGCCTGGTCGACGCGCAGCGGCGTCTTGTTGGTCGGGATCGGCACCACGCCGAGCTTGTAGATCTGGTGGAACTCGGCCGCCTCGGTCTGCGCGGTACCGGTCATCCCGGAGAGCTTGTCGTAGAGGCGGAAGAAGTTCTGCAGGGTGATGGTGGCCAGGGTCTGGTTCTCGTTCTGGACCTCCACCCCCTCCTTGGCCTCGATCGCCTGGTGCATGCCCTCGTTGTAGCGGCGGCCGGCCAGGATGCGGCCGGTGTGCTCGTCGACGATCAGGACCTCGCCGTTGATGACGACGTAGTCCTTGTCCTTCTTGTAGAGCTCCTTCGCCTTGATGGCGTTGTTCAGGAAGCCCACCAGAGGGGTGTTGACCGACTCGTAGAGGTTGTCGATGCCGAGGTAGTCCTCGACCCGGGTGACCCCGGCCTCCAGCACGCCGACCGTGCGCTTCTTCTCGTCGACCTCGTAGTCGCGCTCGTCCTTCAGCCGGTTGACCAGCTTGGCGAAGTCGCCGTACCACTTGGTGGCCTGGTCGGCCGGGCCGGAGATGATCAGCGGGGTACGGGCCTCGTCGATCAGGATCGAGTCGACCTCGTCGACCACGGCGAAGTTGTGGCCGCGCTGCACCAGCTCGTCCGCCGACCACGCCATGTTGTCGCGCAGGTAGTCGAAGCCGAACTCGTTGTTGGTGCCGTAGGTGATGTCGCAGGCGTACTGCGCCCGACGCTCGGCCGGGGTCATGTTGGCCAGGATCACGCCGACCTCGAGGCCGAGGGAGCGGTGCACCCGGCCCATCCACTCCGAGTCGCGCTCGGCCAGGTAGTCGTTCACCGTGATCAGGTGGACGCCCTTGCCGGACAGCGCGTTCAGGTAGGTGGGGAGCGTGCCGACCAGGGTCTTGCCCTCGCCGGTGCGCATCTCGGCCACGTACCCGAGGTGCAGCGCCGCGCCGCCCATGATCTGGACGTCGTAGTGGCGCTGGCCGAGGGTGCGCTTGGCGGCCTCGCGCACGGTGGCGAAAGCCTCGGGGAGGAGATCGTCCAAGGACTCGCCGTCCGCGAGACGCTCCCGGTACTCGTCGGTGAGCGCACGCAGCTCGGCGTCCGTCAGGTTGACGAAGTCCTCTTCGATGGAATTGACCTGGGCGGCAATGCGGTGCAGCTTGCGAAGGATCTTTCCTTCGCCTGCGCGCAGGATCTTGTCGAAGACGGACACGTGGGCTGGCTCCTTGCCTGGGCTGGCAGTGGGCGGGCTGTGCGCCCGCGTACTGCGCACTGGCGATGGAGACGGCACCACCGCGTGGCCATCGTATGCGAGGAAGCGAGCGGGTCGGGAGGTCCGTCAGCAGACCAGCTCGGTGTCACCCTCAGGAACCTGGCCGGTGAATCATGACAAAAGGTGTGAAAGGTACATAGGGACAAGCGATACCGCTTCGTGGACGGCTGCTGGATACTCCGGTGATGGAACCTGTGAACCTGCAAACCGACCGGCTGACCCTCCGCGCCCTCGGCGAGGAGGACATCCCGGCCGTCCACCTCGCCTGCCAGGACGAGCAGCTGCAACGCTATGTCCCGGTTCCTTCCCCGTACCTGTACGAGCACGCCGAAAGCTTCGTCCGCGAGGCCAGCCCGGCCGGCTGGCGCGAGGAGACCATGCTGAACCTGGGGGCGTTCACCCGGGACGGCGGCGACCTGGTCTCCTCGGTGGGGATCGCCTTGCGGCAGCCCCGGGCCGAGGCGGTCGCCGAGGTCGGGTACTGGACCGCGAAGCAGCACCGCGGCAACGGCTACACCACCGAGGCCGTCATCGCACTGTGCCGCTGGGGCTTCGCCGAGCTGGGCCTGCAGCGGATCGAGTGGCTGGCGATCACGGGCAACGACAGCTCCTGGGCCGTCGCCGAACGGGCCGGCTTCACCCTGGAGGGGACACTGCGCTCCCGCCTGCTGCACCGGGGGGAACGGCAGGACGCCTGGATCGGCTCGCTCCTTCCTACAGACCTGGAGCTGGAGCTGGACGGCTCGGGCGGGCGGTGATCGGCGGCTGCCGGATCGGCGGCGCGTGACCGGCGGCCGGCTGATCAGCAGCTGCGCCGCCAGGCGTCCAGTGCCAGGTGCTTGAGCAGCGCGCTGAAGCGCATCCGCCTGGCCGCCGGGCAGAAGTCGGCGACCGGCAGGTGGTACTCCGCCTGGAACACCGCCTTGCCCTGGCGGATGAACGGGAGCAGGGCGTCGCACTCCTGGTACTCGGCGCACTGCTCGTTCACCGCGAAGTCGAAGGCGCCGACCAGACCGGGCACCTGGTCGAGGTCGTTCTTGAGGCCGACGGCCAGGCCGCGCTGATGGGCCAGACCGGCCACCATCCGGTTGAAGGCCAGCTGGTCGGCGGCGGTGAGCGGAAAGCCCGAGTGGTTCTGGTAGCCGTCGACGTTGTCGGGCTCGACCGCGTCGAAGCCCTTCGCCCGGCACATGTCGAAGCGCCGGGCGATGATCGGCCGCAACAGATCCAGTCGCCGGACGTCCAGCCAGCGCTCGCCGGGCCAGCCGTCGCTCGCTCCCAGCACCGCGGCGGGGTAGGCCGTCCGGTCGGGACGGAAGTCCTCGTAGGCCCCGACATTGACGTAGCAGATCACCCGGCGGCCCGCCGCGTGCAGCGCAGCCACCGTGGCCGCGCCGGTGTCGAACCCGTCGACGTCGTAGACGGCCGCGTCCACGCGGGTGTCCAGCACCCCGCTGAGCTGCCACTGCCAACTGACCCCGGGCACCGGCCGCCACCGACCCGACGCGGTCGGGGAGGGGTGCAGGGGCGGTGACGGAGGCTGGGACGGGCTCGCGGAAAGCGACGAACCTGGAGCAGCGGACCCGACCCCGGCCCCGCCGGACCCCGCACTGCCGGATACAGCACCGGACGCACCGGGCCGCAGGCTGCCGGAGGCGGTGGCAACACCGCCGTCCGACGACCCGCCACGCCCAACGCCCCCCGTACCGCTGCCGGAACACCCCACAAGCACCACCAACAGCAGCGCACTCCCCCACCCCAGCAGCACCCACACCCGACCCACGCCGCCCCGCCTCACCGCGTGCTCGCGTCCGCGCTCGCCCCGACCCTGGTCTCCCCCGACCACTGCGACTGCAACTGCGGCATCAGCACCGACCAGGGGTCACGCCCCGACCCCGTCGTCGCGTAGCAGTACCCCGCGCCGTACTCCTCCGCGGTCCGCGGCACCAGCGCACAGACGTCCGCCGGGGCGCTGTGCACCAGGTGCCCGAAGCGCCGCGCCGGGAACTCCGCGGTCCAGTCCGGGATCCGCAGCTGCCGGTAGGTCTCCCACGCGCCCTCGAAGGTGATCAGCACATCCGCGATCGTGGCATACCCGGGATCGGGATGGACGCCGGGATTGAGCACCACCTGCCGTGCCTCCAGCGACCGGGCCGCCACCGCCAGCCGACGGTAGTACGGAAGCAGCGCCGCGCCGGACCCGGCCTGGTCCAGGAACACACCGTCCACCGGATACCACTCCTGGTACCGCTCGACGTCCGCGACCACCTCACGGTGCCCGCGCCTGCCGTAGTCGGTGTCCACGTACCCCAACATCGGGACACCGGCCGCCCGCAGGGTGGCCGCGGCCTGCGCGAACTCCGGCTGCGGCGCCGGGCCGGGGCCGCTGGCGGGGTTGAACACCACCCAGCCCACGTCCTCCGCCCGCGCGGCCACCCCCTCCCACGCCCCGGGGTCCGTCCCCGGGTAGACGTACAGGGGAACCAGCAACCGTCGCCGCCCATCCCTCTCAGGCATCGTCAAATCCACTCCCCTGTCTAGTTGGTAAACACTCACCCACCCAATCCGCCCACGCTACCGATGCACCGTCACCCTGCTCAGCGACCAGCAGGCCACCGCCACCAGCAGCACCGCGGCCAGCCCGCCCACCGCAACCTCGGCCGCCCCGGCGAGGGTCGCCGCCGCCGCGGGGGTGCAGATCCCGGCCGCGGCCCAGACCGAGCCGAGCGCCTGCAGCAGCAGCGCCGTCCAGATGGTGGCCCCGAGCGCCAACAGCCCCGGCAACTCCTGCCCGAGCCCGCTGACACCACCCCACACACCGCCCGCACTGCCCGCGCCCCCGCCCCCGTGCCCGGCCAGCGCCGCGCCCAGCGCACCGCCGAGCACCCCGAGCAGACCCAGGTACGTCAACAGCCCCACCGCCAGCGACCGCGCCGACAGCAGCGCGAACCCGCGCAGCGTGTGTGCCGCCCGCAGCGCCCCGTGGATCCGGTGGCGGTAGCCGTAGAGCAGCCACTCGGCCGGTCCCATGCTGACCGTGAGCGCCACCATCGGCGCCAGGTCGAGACGCCCGCCGCGCAGCGCGATCCCCAGGGTGAGCAGCGACATCGCCATCCCGAACAGGCCGTGCGGCAAGGACGCCAGCAGCGGCGGCAGCGGTTCGGCCGAGGTCTCGTCGTCGTCCGTCTCCCGTAGTTGCCGCCGGAGGACCCGCCAGGCCTGGGTTATCGCGAACAGCACGGTGCCGAGCAGCAGCAGCGCCGTCAGCGGGGTCGGCCGGAACAGCCCGAGCAGCGCCGCGGCCCCGCCGAGCGCCGCGGGCGCCAGCACCGCGAGCAGCGCCCGCTCCCGCCCGATGACCAGCAGCACGCAGGAGGCGCCGAGGTAGACCGCCTGGCCGCAGCAGAACAGCAGCACCCCGCCGCTGTCGCGCCCGGCGGCCAGCACCCCGACCAGCGCGCCGAGGAGGCCGAGCCCGGCTCCGGTGAACGCGCCGCGCAGCAGGCAGCGCCCGGCCGAGCGGTGTCGGCCGCGTCCGATCCAGTGGTGGGTGCGGTGCGCGAGCGCCTGGTTCCAGGCCCAGTTGAACAGCACCGAGAGCGCCAGCGCGACAGTCCCGTGCGGCAGTCCGCCGGAGTCTGCGGGGCCGGTCAGCATCGGCGCGCCGAGCGGGAAGGCCAGCCCGGGGAGGGCGTACAGCACCCCGCGCAGCACGCTGGTGGGCAGCGGGCTGTGCCAGGGGGACGGGGCCGCCGCGGGCTCCGGGTAGCTGCGCGGGGTCACCTGGTACAGGTCCTCGGCCAGCTCGAAGGCGTCCAACCGGCCGTAGTCGCGCTGTACCTGACGGTCGGTCACCCCCTCGGCCTCGATCGCGGCGGCGACCTCGAAGGGGTGGACCGCGGCGGCGGCGACCCCGCCGAAGCGGTGGGCGGCCTCCTCGGCCGGATCCATCGGGGTGTCCGGCCGCGGCAGGATCCGGGGCAGCGGGCTGAGCCGCAGTCCTGGCAGCAGTTCCAGTACGGCGCTCACGCGTAGGCCTCGATCCGCTCGGTCGCTGCCGGGGACCACATCGTCCGCGGGTCCTCCAGCAGGCCGTCGTAGACGCCGCGGAAGGTGGCCACGGTGCGGCCCAGGGTGAACTGCTCGATCACCCGGTCGCGGGCCGCGTCCCCCAGTTCCTGCCGCCGCTGCCGGTCCTTCAGCAGCCCCAGCGCGGCACGGGCCATCGCCTCGGGCTCCCGGGGTGGGACCACGAGTCCGGTGTCGGCCACCGCCTCGCGCACCCCGCCGACGTCCGTGGAGACCGTGGCGCGACCGCAGGACATCGCCTCGATCAGCGAGAACGGGAAGCCCTCGGAGATGCTGGAGAGCATCACCACGCTGCCGGCCGCGTAGGCGTGCCGGACGGTGTCGATCCGCCCCTCGAAGACCACGCCCTCGGCGACCCCCAGCCTCCCGGCCAGGGACCGGCAGGCGTCCAGATAGCCTTCGCCGCCGGTCGGGGCCGCCCCGAACAGCCGTAGTCGAACGTCCGGGATCTCCGCCCGGACCAGGGCGAACGCACGGATCAGGGTCTCCAGGTCCTTGATCGGGTCGACTCGCCCGGCCCAGCTGAGGGTGGGGGTCTCCGGCTCGGGACCGGCGTAGGGGAAGAGGTCGGGGTCGACGCCGTTGTAGACCGTGCGGATGCGCCGCGGGTCGCAGCCGCCGCGTTCCTCCCAGCGACGGTTGTAGCGGTTGCAGGGGGTGATCAGATCCGCGCCCCGGTAGCCCTCGGTGGCGAGCATCCGGAAGAAGCCCAGGATCAGTGCCTTGACCGGCCAGCGGTACGGCGCGGTGCGATAGCTCAGATAGCGTTCGCGCAGGTAGATGCCGTGTTCGGAGAGCAGCAGCGGCACTCCGTGGAAGCGCCGGGCGGTCAGCCCCGGCAGCACCGCGAGGCCGCCGGTCACCGCGTGGGCGACGCCCCGGCTGGGCGGCTGCACCGCCAGCGGGCGCAGCGCGTGCTCCAGCAGGTCGGTGGCCTCCAGCGCGTCCTGGACGGTGGGGCGCGAGGCGTGGGTGGCCAGGAAGGGGCGCTGCCAGAGCTTGTGCAGCGAGCGGACCGCGCCCTCGGTCCGCAGCGCGGCCGTGAGCGAGCCGCCGGTCAGCGCGAACTCGGCCAACTCGTAGAGCTCGTCCGCGAAGTACTGCTCGAAGTCGGCGTCGAGCAGCGAGAGCAGGAACCGCTCGTAGCCGGCCAGGAAACGGCGCAGGGCACGGCCGCGCGGGGCGGCCCCTCCCGGCGTCCGCCCCCAGAGCGGGACCGAGCTGACCGAGGCGACGTGCGGCGGCAGCTCCCAGACGTGCGGCTCGCGTCCGCTGCCGGTGATGCCCAGGACGTGGAAGCGCACATCCGGCATGCCCCGGACGAGTTGGTCGCACCAGACGCTCACGCCCCCGTGCACATACGGGTAGGTGCCCTCGGTGAGAAGGGTGACCTCCACTGGTCCGTTCATCGCGTCGTGTTCCCCCTCGAACTGTTCGGTCGTGCCGCGTCCGGGGCCCTGGATGCTGTCATGGGCCCCGGACGCGGTCCGGATCTAGCTGGTCTGCGCTGCTGCGGTACGGGTCAGAGCAGGCCGCCGAGCAGCTTGGTCACTCCCGCCACCGTCATCGGCACCACGTTGAGCAGGCCGCCGGGGACGACCGGCTTGGTGCTCCCGGTCGGCGGCGTGGTCGGCGCGCCGCCGGTCGGGGTGGGGCTCGGGGTGGGCGTGCCGGCCGCACCGGGGGCCGGGGCGGCCGGGGTGCCGGCGGCGTTGAGCGTCAGCGTGACGTTGCTCTGCAGCAGGCCGGGCGAGACCCAGCCGGAGAGCTCCCCGGCGTAGGCCGTGCCGAAGGCGCTGGTCCCGAGCAGCTGCTTCTGCACCGTCCCGGTGGGCGCGGTGACCTGGGCCGCGACCCCGCTGGGGGAGGTCACGGTCACCGTGTTGCCGACCCGGTAGCCGCTGGCGGTGCCGGCCTTGACCGCGGCGCTCCAGGCGCCGCGCTGCTTCAGCTCGGTGCCGATGGCCGACTCGCGCAGGTTGGTGATCGGCGCGTTGGCGGCGAAGAGGTTGGCGTAACTGGCGAAGATCTGGTCCAGCACCGGGTAGAGGATCCGGTCCTCGGTCAGGTTGGACTGGTGCGCGTAGGTCGGCAGCGGGCTGTTGTCGATGATGTGCCCGAGGTCGATCTTGGCTTCCAGCGGGGCGATGTAATCCGCGTACCCGGTGCTCAGGTCGAGCGGCGCGGGCAGGCAGGTGCTGGTGGCCGGGTTGGCGGTGCACAGGCCGCTGCCGCCCTGGGCGGCGCTGGTGTACAGCCAGTTGTACTCGTCCACCTCGTCGGCCACGTGTCCGGCGTTGTAGTAGATGTTCATCGGGAAGCGCGGCACGGTCAGCGCCTGGCCCACCGCGCGCTGGTTCAGCTCGCGGGAGTGGTCGCTGCCGGTCCACTTGATCCCGGTCGCGGCGAAGGCCTGGGCCAGGTTGGGGTTGTCCACCGGCTGCTGCGGCAGCGTCGCCAGGCCGGAGTGCTCCCCGGTCACCAGTTCGCTGCTGTCGATGCTGAAGCCCTTGCTCGCGGCCCACTGCTGGTTCTTGCTGATGGCAGTCTGGATGGTCGACTCGGACACCCAGGCGGTGCTGCCGTCGGCGTTCTTGGTGCAGACCCAGGGCACCACCGTGTTGTCCTGGACGCAGCCGAGGAAGGGGTGGTCGTAAGTGTGGTTCACCCACCGGAACGAGGACTTGGCCGCCTGCATCGCGGTCAGCAGCGGGTCGGAGCCGGTGTCCGCGACCTGGTCGTCGCTGCCGCCGCCGTTGAAGAGGAAGTCGAAGGTGAAGTTGTGCGCCGCCTCCCACTGCTGGGCGAAGGTCACGTCGGCCGGGGTCATCCGGATGGTGGACTCGGTCGGGGTGCCGATGCACGCGGTGATGGCGTCGCCGGGGGTGCACTTGGCGGTGCTACTCCAGCGGTCGTCCGGCAGGAAGATGTCGTCGACGTGCTGCTCGTAGTAGTTGCGGTCGTAGCCGAGGTGGATGCCCTGGGTCATCCAGTCGACGATGCCGCGGGCCAGCAGCCGGTACTGCTCCTGGTACTGGTTGTAGGCGAAGGTCAGTACCAGCTCGGAGATCCCGCTGTGGTCGTACTCGCCGGCCAGGACGCCGGGCGAACTGCTGCCCGGGATCGGGGCGGTGATCAGCGGGGTGAAGGAGGCCCCGGCCGCCTGGGCGGCCAGCGGGGTCGCCAGATAGCCGTAGCTCTCGGTCACCGTCGGGTCGTTGTCCTCGAACGGCAGGCTGCCCTTGAGGTAGCGGAAGGCCCCGCCGAGCCCGGCCGGGGTGACCGTCCCGGTGATGCCGTCCAGCGAGCCGATGTAGCCGGGGTCGGCCGCGTAGTTGAGGCCGACGGTCGGCTGCGCGTAGGTGTAGGCGTCGACCTGGCGCACCCCGAAGGTCTGCTCGTACGTGGTCAGCGCCGCCATCTCGGCCGAACCCGCCGCGAACGGCTGGTTGTTGGGCAGCACCACGGCCTGGTACTTGCCCTCGGCCTGGCCGCCCACCGTGCCGCTGAGGAACGCGGCGTTGATGGTCGGCCGGTTGCCGTCCGAGAGTTTCACCACGGTGTACGGCGTACCCGAGATGTCCATCTCGTCCATGATCGCGGCGGTGGCCGGTCCGCCGTCGTCCACGACCAGGACGCGCAGGTCGATCCGCTGCGCGGCGGCCGCGTGCGCGCTCATCGCCGGGGAAAGCGCCGACAGCAGTCCCGCCGCGGTGAACGCGGCGGCCCAACGGGTCCTGCGACCCAGGGTCCTACGACCCATGTTGTCCCCTCCAGAGGCAGCCCTGCCTTGGCAGAGGGCGTGCCGAAGTACGGATCGGCGCGCTTGGTCAGGCCTCAGGCCCGTCGCGCCAGAATGGAATGAGTGGTCCCCCGTCGCCCCCGCGACGTCGTGACAGGCCGCACACCCCCCAGAAGCGTCACGGAGGGTGCCTCCGCGACCTCGGTGCGTGGTCCCGTGGTTCATATGTTAGGAGCACGGAATAGTCCGGTGTGACCGCTACCTGCGAGATCGCCCCAAAGCTCACCCGTGCGTGTCGTTTCTCGCACGCCGATCCGAATCACATCGCCCGAACGAGCGACTACGGGCCCGTCGGCCCGGCCCCGGCGGCGTTGTCGGTGCGGGCTTCTACGCTGATCCCATGAGCACCCTCCCCGCTGCCGCAGGCCCCGCTCCCACCCTCACCCTGCGCGCCGACGACGCCCGCCGGATCGCCCTGCGCGCCCAGGGCCTGCTGGGCGCGCCGGACCGGCGGGCCGGGGTGCGCGGCCTGCTGCGCCGCCTCGGCTCGGTGCAGTTGGACACCATCTCGGTGCTGGCCCGCTCGCACGAACTGGTCCCGTACGCCCGGCTGGGCGCGGTCGGCCGGGAGGCGGTCGAGACCGCGTACTGGAGCGGCGGCGGCAGCTTCGAGTACTGGTCCCACGCCGCCTGCGTCCTCCCGGTCGAGGAGTGGCCGCTGTTCTCGTTCCGCCGCCGCGCCTTCCTGGCCCGCGGCCACCGCTGGCACCGGATGGAGGACGGCGCGCGCTCCTGCGCCGAGGTCCTGGCCCGGCTGCGCGCGGACGGCCCGCTGACCGCGACCGACCTGGGCGGCGCGAAGAAGGGCGGGGTGTGGTGGGACTGGTCCGAGACCAAGATCGCGGTGGAGTGGCTGCTGGACACCGGCCAGGTCGTCTGCACCGAGCGGCGCGGCTGGAAGCGGGTCTACGACCTGACCGAACGCGCCGTCCCCGACCAGCTGTTGGGCCTCGACCCGGACGACACGGCCTGCTTCCGGCAGCTGGTGCGGCAGTCGGGCGCGGCGCTCGGCGTCGCCACCCACAAGGACCTCACCGACTACCACCGGCTCAAGGCCGACCAGGTGGACGCCGCGCTGCCCGACTCCGGGCTGGTCCCGGTGCTGGTGGAGGGCTGGGGCCGGGCCGGCACGGCCGCTCCCGCCTGGGCCGACCCGGCCGCCCTGGACACCGAGCCGCGCGGCCGGCACCGGACCACCCTGCTGTCGCCGTTCGACTCGCTGATCTGGGACCGGGCCCGCACCGAGCGGATCTTCGGCCTCAGCCACCGGCTGGAGGCCTACACCCCCAGGGAGAAGCGGCTGCACGGGTACTTCGCCATGCCGCTGCTGTCCGGCGGCCGGCTGATCGGCCGGGTCGACCCGGCCCGCGACAAACAGACCATGGTCGCCCGTCAGATCTCGCTGGACTCCCCGGCCCAACTCCCGGCGCTGGCCCAGGCGCTGCGCGAGGCCGCGGACTGGGTCGGCTGCGACGCGGTCAGGGTGGAGCGGCTGCACGACGAGGCGCTGCGCCCGGCCCTGGAGAAGCTCCTCGGCTGAGACCGCCCGGTCGGCCGGTCAGCCTATCTCCAGGATCTTCTCCCGCATCGCGTACACCACGGCCTCCATCCTGGAGTGCAGCTGCAGCTTCTCCAGGATGTTCCTGACGTGGTTCTTCACTGTGTTCTCGCTGATGAAGAGCTGCTTGGCGATGTCCCGGTTGTTCAGCCCGGTGGCCACCAGCTTCAGCACCTCCAGCTCGCGGTCGGTCAGCCGCGGCGCGGGCAGCAGCCTGCGGTCGTCGGTCCGCTGCTGGATCATCGACTTGAACTCGGTGAGCAGCTTGGCCGCCATCGAGGGGCTGATCTGCGACTGCCCGTCGGCGACGGCGCGGATCGCGGTGGCGACCTCGTCGGTGGAGATCTCCTTCAGCAGGTACCCGGTCGCCCCGGCCTTGATCGCCTCGTAGAGGTCGGCCTCCTCGTCGCTGATCGTCAACATGATGATCTTCGTGCTGGGGGCCACCTCCTTGATCGATGTGCAGGCCTCGATGCCGCTGCGCCGCGGCATCCGGACGTCCATGAGGATGATGTCGGGCAGCAGGTCGGCGGCCTTCTCCACCGCCTCGGCGCCGTCCCCGGCCTCACCCACGACCTGGATGTCCTGCTCCTGGGCGAGGACGATCTCCAGGCCGCGCCGGAAAAGCGCGTGGTCGTCGACGACCAGGACCCTGATCGGTTCGACCGCGCGCCGAGGACCGCCGGCCCCCCGGTCCTCGTCGAGCCGGTCGTCGTGTTGGTCGTCCCATCGATCCGCCATCCGGTCCTCCCCCTCGGCTGGTCGGCTGTTGCCGCCATGATTCCACGCCGCGTCCCCGGCGCGATCATTCCGCCGGTCCGGTTTCCCCCGGATGTGTCACGCCGGGGCGGCGCGGGCGCACGCGAAGGGGCGCGATGCCTGTGCACCGCGCCCCTTCGCTCCTCTGCGCTACTGCCCTTCGACCTTCAGGTGGATCACTCCGTAGTCGTATCCGTGCCGCCGGTAGACCACGCTGGGCTGGCCGGTGTCGATGTCCTGGAACAGGTAGAAGTCGTGCCCCACCAGCTCCATCTCGTAGAACGCCTGGTCGAGCGCCATCGGCACGGCCGCGTGGGTCTTCTCGCGGACCACCAGCGGACCGTCTCCCTCGACCTCCATACAGCCGATCTTCGTGCGGCTGACCGGCTCGGCGCGCTCCTCGGCCGAGGCCACGTCCGGGGCGGACGACAGCCTCGCGGTCGCCTCGGCCACGCTGATCGGGGCCCGCGGGCCCTTGTGCACCCGGCGCCGGTCGGCCGCCTTGCGGAGCTGTGCGTCCAGCTTCGCCGAGGCCAGATCGAGCGCGGAGTACGGGTCGGGGGCACTGGCCTCGGCCCGGATCACCGGACCACGGCTGTGCAGGGTGATCTCCACCCGCTCGGAACGCTCCGCCTGCCGCGGGTTGCGCTCCTTGGACAGTTCAACGTCCAGGCTGATCACCTTGTGGTCGAGCTTCTGGATGTGCTCCAGCTTCTCGCCGACATGCTTGCGGAACCGCTCGGGCACCTCGGTCTTGTGACCCTTGACGACGATGTCCACGCAGAACTCCGATCACTTGCCCTGTCGCCGGTCGGACCCTGATAGGTCCGCGCGGCCCATCGAGTACGCAGCGCCACCCGCTCGGGTGGGCGGGGCCGCCCCTCACATCCCTTCCTCCCCAGAAGAAGGGGTTGGAACCCCATGGAACAACGGTTCCGGGGATCCTGCCCACCCTGCGGCGGAGGTCCGAACGTGTTCGGTGCGGCCGTGGCGTGCCAGGCGCCTCCGACACACCGGTGCACCCAAAGTCGCGGCACTGCGGGAGCTTGTACAGCCCCTACGTCAGTCCTACCCCCGTACGGATGAATCTGCGGTAAAGAACACCCGACCGCACGGGTACTGCAGCAGGCTGCTGTCCACGCTCCGGCCTCGGCCGCGGAGGCGTCCCCGGCACCGTCCGACCACCGGAGGAGGCGCTGTGACCAGCATGTCCGTAACACTCTTCGACGCCGCCCTGGACCTGCTGGTCCCGGTTCCGTGCGTCGGCTGCGGCACCCCGCACATCCAGCTCTGCGCCGCCTGCCGGGCCGAACTGGAGGGCGCGCGACCCCGCGCCGCACGCCCCCACGCTGCACCACCCGGACTACCCGAGGTGTATGCAGCAACCACGTACGAGGGGGCCGCCCGGCAGATCCTGCTGGCCCACAAGGAACGCGGGGCGCTGCGGCTGGCCCAGCCGCTGGGCCGGGCCCTCGCCGCGGCGGTACGGGCGGCCGTCCCGACCGGCGGCGCCAGGGACTCCCCGCTGCTGCTGGTCCCGATGCCCTCCGCGACCGCCACGGTCCGGGCCAGGGGGCACGATCCGACCCGGCGGCTCACCCTGGTCGCGGCCCGCGCCCTGCGCCGGGCCGGCGTCCCGGCCCGGGTGCTGGCGGTGCTGCGGCAGCGGCGCGGGACCGCGGACCAGTCCGAGCTCGGGGCGGCCGAGCGGCTGCGCAACCTGAGCGGGGCGCTGACCGTCCGGCCGCACCGCGGCGGGCAGCTCGGCCGGGGCCGGATCGTCCTGGTCGACGACCTGGTCACCACCGGCGCCACCCTCGCCGACGCCGCCCGCGCCCTGGCCGAGGCAGGCGGCGACGTCCTGGCCGCGGCAGTGGTCGCCGCGACCGTCCGCCGACGGCCGGGCCCGGGGCGGCCGCTCAGCCCGGGTAGCTGGGCATCGGGCCGTTGACGGTCGTGTCGCCCTGCGCCACTTCCTGCCACTGGTTCTTGCTCCAGCGGTAGACCTTGCCCTTGCCCTTGTCCGCGGTGTCGCCGATCCCGGAAGCCCCGTTGGAGTCGCCCAGCAGTGGTGCCTTCAGCCCGTTCTCCAGCGAGGAGTACTGCGCCAGCGCGGCCACCGTGGTCATCCCGTCGGCCGGGGACGGCAACTGGTCGTCGGCGGCCAGCACCGAGGAGCCGTCGACCTGCCAGGTGGTCAGCCCCGGCGCGGTACCCGCGGACTGGCCGAGCACGATCAGGCTGTCGCCGTCGAACCAGGAGACCGACTTCACCCCGGTGAGCGACTGGGTGACCGACTTCAACCCGCTCACCGTGAGGACCGGCGCCGCGGCCGTGCCCGACTGCTCGATCCGGCCCACCTGGACCGAGGTGGTGTCGCCGTTCTTGACCGTCAGGGCGATCCTGACGCCGTCCGCGGCGACCCGGACCCCGGTGACGGTGCCGTGCAGGTCAGCCACCGGAACGGTCACCACCTTGCCGCCGACCACCGCACGGAGCGCGGGAGCCGCGGGAGCGGTGTCGGCGACCCACAGCCGTCCCAGGCCGTCCCAACTGGGCGAGCTGAGTCCGCCGACGACCGTGCTGCTCAGGGTCGGATGCATCGGCGCAGTGCTCTGCGGGGACAGTGAACCGATGTAGAGATCCCGCTGGTTCGCGGACAGCACCGCGACCTTGTCGCTGATGCCCGGAGCCACCGCGAACCCGCCGATGTGCCCGGCCGAGGCCGGCGCGAGGGCCACCGGCACCGGCTTCGGCACGGGCGAGGTGTTGCCAGAGCCGACGTCCAGGCTCTCCAACCGACCGTTGGCGCCGACGAAGTAGCTGGTGGTGCCGCTGCCGACGGCGAACGGCGAGTAGTGGCTGGTGCCGTCGGCCCGGCAGGACGCGGTGGCGTCGCCCTTGCGGTACAGCGACACCGACTCGATCTTCTCGCCCCCCTGCTGCGCCTGCAGGGTGGGGATCTCGGACAGGGTGAAGTACAGCTGGGCGGCCATCTGATCGCAGTCGGGCGGGTTCTGCAGCCGCGCACCCACCGCACCGCCGAAGGTGAGGCTGACGCCGTTCCCACCGGTTTCCCCGCCGATCGTCACCACACTCTTCCCCAGCGAGGAGCCCTGCGGGAAGCCGGTGGCGACCGCCGGCGCCAGCCAGGCGCTCGGGCCGCCGAGCAGCGCGTTCGCCGCGTCGGTGAGCGGGTCGATATGGCTGCGGACATAGATCGGGTCGGCGACGAGCGCCGAGGGCGCGGCGGTGCTGTCCCCGCCGTCCGGGGCCGCCACCGGGAAGTAGAGATCGACGGACTCGTATATGCGGGCGAAGTCGACCTCGTTGAGGATGATGCCTTCGGGCGGCGTGTCGATCCGCCAGCCCTGCGCCCCCTTCAGCAGGGTGAACTCCTGTGTGTAGGTCTCCTGCTGGGGCGGCTTGAAGGCGTGCCTGGCGTCGAGCACGGCCACCTCGGTGCCGCTCACCCTGATCGTGGCCCGGGTGGCCGTGGGATCGCCGACGAGGCTCGCGTTGACCTTGTCCAGGACGGCGACCTGCTGCTGCGGGTTCCAGGCCTTCGCCGCCGCGGGCGTCAGAAACTCCTTGGCTGTGTGGTAGTCCTGCTCGTCCGACACCAGGTCGTCGAGGAAGCTGGAGAACAGCGCGGCGGGCTGGTCGTTGGCGTTGGGCGCCTCCGCCACCACCACGACCTGCTGGGCGGCCTGGGTGTTGTCGCCCGAGACTGGCTGCGCCGGGGGCGCGCCGGTACTCGGCATGGTGGCGCACCCGGCGAGGACCAGCCCGGTTCCCAGCGCGCCCAGCGCCCGGAGGCGGGGGGAAGTGAGGCGGGAACGGGAGCGGGCGCTACTCGTCCTCATGGGTATCCTCATCGCGCCCCTCCTTGGACACCACGACCTGCGCGCCGGTGGCGCCGTACCCGGACGCCGCGCGGACGTCCGAGGGCTTGCTCGGCGGCAGCGGAGTCCGTCCCGGCACCCCGGGGATCACGGAACCGTACCCCAGCACCCCGCCGAGGCCCGGCCCCAGGCCGGTCCCGAGCATCGCCGCGTCGTCCGACGGCTCCCCGCCCAGCGCGGTCGCCCCGATCGGCCGGGACGCCCGCATGTACGGCATCCCGGAGACCGCCAGGCCGCGGTTGCCGCGCGAATCGTCGGGCTCCAGCGGGATCGGCGAGCGGGTGATCTCAGCCCCGGCGTTGCGGGGCACGGTCAGCCGGAACTGCGAGCCGCCGCCGGGCTCGCCCCAGGCGTGCAGCCAGCCGCCGTGCAGGGCCGCGTCCTCCAGCGCGATCGACAGTCCGAGACCGGTGCCCCCGGTGGTCCTGGCCCGAGCCGGGTCGGCCCGCCAGAACCGGTTGAACACCCGCGACGCCTCCCCCGGCTTCAGCCCGATGCCCTGGTCCCGCACCGCCACCGCCACTGCCCCGTCCCCGGCCGCCAAGCGGACCTCGATGTCCCGGCCCTCGCCGTGCTCCAGCGCGTTGACCACCAGGTTCCGCAGGATGCGCTCGATCCGGCGCGGGTCGACCTCGGCCACCACCGGCTCGTCGGCGCCGCGGACCAGGATGCTGCTGCCCTTGGTGGCGGCGAGCGGCTCGGCCGCCTCGATCACCCGGCCGACCACGTCGCGGAGGTCGGCCGGCTCGGCGTCCAGGATCGCCGCACCGGCGTCGAAGCGGCTGATCTCCAACAGGTCGGCCAGCAGCGACTCGAACCGGTCCAACTGGTTCTGCAGCAGTTCGGCGGAACGTTCCGCCGCGGCGTCGCCGAAGTCCCCGCGCGACTCGTACAGCAGGTCGGCGGCCATCCGCACGGTCGTCAGCGGCGTCCTCAGTTCGTGCGACACGTCCGAGACAAAGCGCCGCTGGACCCGGGAGAGCTCCTCCAGCTGACGGATCTGGGTCTGCAGCGCGGCCCCCATCCGGTTGAAGGACTCGCCGAGACGGGCGATGTCATCCGTTCCGGTGACCTTCATCCGCTCGTCCAGTCGCCCGTCCGCGAGCCGCTCGGAGATCTCCGCGGCCATCCGCACCGGCGTGACGACCTGCCGGACCACCAGCCAGGAGATCGCGCCCAGCAGGATCACCACGAAGATCCCAGCGGTGAGCAGGGTGGTGGTGACCAGGCTCAGCGTGTTGCCCTCCAGCGTGAACGGGAAGACGTAGTAGAGCTGGTAGGTCTGGTTGGTCGCGGTCCCGGTGGTGGGCGAGGAGACCGGGATGGTCAGCTCCGCGCCGACGATCAGGCCCGCCTCGCTCGGCGTGGGCGGATTGTCGGCGTAGTAGATCGTCGTGTAGGCGGACTGCGCCTGCCCCGCGTTGAGGTGCACCCGGTTCCGGAGATCCTGGCCGATGGTTCGGTCCGGGTCGACGTTGCCCACCACTCGGGGGTTCCGGGAGCCGGAGTTGCTGCTCGCGGTCTTCGTCTGATCGGTGCCGGGCACCATGCCGACCACCGCGTACTGTCCGGCCCCGCTCGTGGCCAGGAACTTCACCTGGTCCGCCAGCAGGCTCCCCAGGTCTATCTGGCCGTCGGAGGTGGTGGCCGGCTGCTGGCCGCCGGCCGGGGTGCCGGTGTTCCCGTGCGTCGAGGCACCGCCCCCCAACTGCTCGTTCGCAGCCTTGAAGCCGTTCTGCGCCTGCACGGTCGCGGCTGCCACCTTGGACTTCAGCAGCCCGTTCCGCACCTGGTTCACCACCACCACGCCGAGCAGCAGCACCACGCCGAGCGAGAGCACCAGCGTGGTCGCGACCACCCGCAGCTGGATCGAACGCCGGTACAGGCCGGTGAACCGGCGCACCGGACGCCGAAAGCGGCGGGTCAGGCGCCGGCACAGGGCCCGGATGCCCGCCAGCACCGCGACGAAGCCGCGCCGGGGCGTGTTCGACTCCGGGACCGTCGCGCCGCTGTCGGTGATCTCGTCCATGCCGCTGCTCGTACCGCCGTTCGTCCCGCTGACAGTCGACCGCCCGCCGACCGGACCGGGCGCGGCGGGGGTCTGACCGCTCATCTCAGCTGGGTCCTGCCTTGTAGCCGACGCCGCGCACCGTCACGACGATCTCTGGACGCTCCGGATCGCGCTCGATCTTGGAGCGGAGCCGCTGGACATGGACGTTCACCAGACGGGTGTCCGCGGCATGCCGGTAGCCCCACACCTGCTCCAACAGCACCTCGCGGGTGAACACCTGCCACGGCTTGCGGGCCAGCGCGACCAGCAGGTCGAACTCCAGCGGGGTGAGCGGAATGCTGCGACCGTCCCGCTTCACCGAGTGGCCGGCCACGTCGATCACCAGATCGCCGATGGCGAGCTGCTCGGGGCTGGGCTCCTCCGCCCGACGGAGCCGCGCCCGCACCCGGGCCACCAGCTCCTTCGGCTTGAAGGGCTTGGTCATGTAATCGTCCGCACCGGACTCAAGGCCGACCACCACGTCCACGGTGTCGGTCTTCGCGGTGAGCATGACGATCGGTACGCCCGACTCGGCGCGGATCTGACGGCAGACGTCGATCCCGTCCCGGCCGGGCAACATCAGGTCGAGCAACACCAGGTCGGGCTTCACCTCGCGGAAGACGGCCAGAGCCTTGTCGCCGTCAGCGACAAAAGACGGCTCAAAACCCTCCCCGCGCAGCACGATGCCAAGCATCTCGGCCAGAGCTGTGTCGTCATCGACGATCAAGACGCGTCCCTTCATGTTCACCATGGTCTCATTCCGGAAACGTGAGCTGGGGCACAGTGGGCAGAGAGATCCGCCACTCGTTCGAGTTGCCCTGTCTTACATACCTTGTTTTCGGTGCAAAACGGACATTGATCGTGGGACGGATTGTGTCCAAGGTGGCCGAATGAGGCCCATCTCGCCGGACCGCGCCTGAATCGGATACTCCTGTGGACCATGGCCCCGGCCATGACACGATGTCCGGAACCAGCCCCGACCCGCAAAAAAGACTAGAGACGGACCGCGCATGACCGACACCCCGAGCCGGCCCCCAGAGACGCCAGCTGCTCCCGAGTCGGCCACCACGGAGACACCGGTCCGCCCCGGAATCCCCGCACAGGCCACCACCGACTCCGCGACTTCGGCCGACGCCTCTGCTCCCGCCGCTCCTGCGGCTGCCGCCCCGGTGTCGACGCCTGTGGCTGCGCCTGCGCCCGAGCTCACACCTGCACACGCGCCCGCTCCTGCGCACGTCCCCGCTCCTGCGCCGACCTGGAACGCCGCGCCTGGCTGGGGGAGGTTCCCGACCCCGGTGCCCGGCTGGGAGTGGTCCAACGGCTGGGTGCCGAAGCCCGGCATCATCGCGCTGCGCCCGCTCAAGGTCGGCGACATCCTCAGCGCGAACTTCGCCCTGCTCCGGGTTCACTGGCGGGCGATACTGCCCTTCACCGCCGTGATCGCCCTGGTCACCCAGGTAGCAGGACTGCTGATCTCCGCATCGGTGAAGCAGCCCCAGAACGTGCCCTCGCCGTTCACCCCGTCCCAGAACCCCAACGCCGACCTGCGCAAGAGCCTCAGCACTCTCGCGGACTCCTACCCGGCGCTCGGCGCGGTGGAGTTGATCTCCTTCATCGCCGGAATCCTGGCCACCGCGGTGACGATCCTGATCCTCAGCAAGGCCGTCATCGGACGCCCCGCGCCGCTCGCCGAGGTCTGGCAGTCGGTACGCCCCCGACTGGCCCAGGTCTTCGGCCTCTCCGCGATCATCGCGCTGATCATGGGCGGCACCATTGCTGTCTTCTTCGGCCCGGTCTTCGCAGCACGCTCCGCCGGAGCCTCGGACGGAGCCCTGGCCGGCCTCTCCCTGCTGATGATCCCCGGCTGCGCGATCGTGCTGTGGCTCTGCGTCTCGCTGCTGATGGCGGCGCCCGCCCTGATTCTGGAACGCCAGGGCATCCGCAGCGCCCTCGCCCGCTCGTTCCGACTCGTCCGCGGCTCCTGGTGGCGGGTCCTCGGCATCATGCTGCTGGTTACGATCATGATCGTGATCGCGGAAGGCCTGATCAGCGTCCCGTTCACCATGGGCGCCGTCTTCTCCCAGGGCCTGAACCCGGACACCGCCACCTCGACCACGTACCGGATCCTGGCCGCCATCGGCGGGACCATCGGCATGACGGTCACGCTGCCGGTGGTCGCCAGCAGCATCGCTCTTCTCTACCTGGACCAGCGCATCCGCCGCGAGTCCCTCGACGTCAGCCTCGCCGCGGCGGCGGGTATCCCGGGCTACACCCACGCTGAGGGCTGACGGCCCGTCTGCCCCCTCCCTCGTCCGCCTCCGCCCCCGTACAGATCCTGTGCGGGGGCGGAGGCGTTCGGGCGTTGGGGGTCGGCGCTGGGTTGGGTGGGGTCGGCCTTCGCCGTTGGTGCGGTGTCGGGTCCGTCTCGCGCCTGCGGCGCACTGCAGCAACGACGCGGGAGCTGGGGCGGGGTTCGGGTTGGTGCCTGGCTGGCGGGTCGGCGAGTGAATACTCACCAACCCGAACCATCCCGGGCCCTGCCTTGTTGTGGTTGCTGCTGTGCGCCGGAGGCGCGAGACGGCGCCGCACCCACGCCACGGTGAAGGCCGACCCACCAACCCCGCCTGTTCCCGCCTTTTGTGCCTGAAACGCAGTGAAGCCCCCTGACGCGTGGTCAGGGGGCTTCACTGTTAATGGTTGTTCGGCGGCGTCCTACTCTCCCACAGGGTCCCCCCTGCAGTACCATCGGCGCTGTGAGGCTTAGCTTCCGGGTTCGGGATGTTACCGGGCGTTTCCCTCACGCTATGACCACCGAAACGCGGTGAAGTTGACGCGCTGCCAGGTACTGGCAGGGTCGTGGCTTCAGAACTGTACAGTGGACGCGTAGCAACTATGGTCAAGCCCTCGGCTTATTAGTACCGGTCAGCTCCACCCCTTACAGGGCTTCCACATCCGGCCTATCAACCCAGTCGTCTACTGGGAGCCTTACCCACTC